>CAYQCT010000189.1:0-5933 GCA_964416015.1 uncultured Tepidisphaerales bacterium | reverse complement strand
ATCATCCTCAGCCGCGACGACAAGACGCCCGACCACCTGATCGCGCTCATCGGCATCAGCGACACCGTCGTCGTCCACACGGCCGACAGCACGCTCGTCTGTCCGAAGAGCGAAGCACAGAAGGTGAAGAATCTCGTGGAAGGTCGCCTCAAGGAGTTCGGCGATCGCTACATCTGAGATCGCGTTGCGTCATCTCGCCGTCGACTATGGAACGCGTCGCGTCGGACTCGCGTTGAGCGACGCGGGCGGATCGCTCGCGACGCCGCTGACCGTGTTGCAGGTCGGCAATGATGAGGATGCGGTGCGGCAGGTCGCGCGGGTGGCGGATCGTGAGGGGCCGGACGTGCTGGTGGTCGGCCTGCCGATCAACATGGACGGAACCGAAGGCGGCAGCGCGGCGAACGTGCGTGCTTGGGCGCAGCAGCTTGCAAAGGCGACGCGGCTGGTGGCGATCCTGGTCGACGAGCGGCAGACGAGCATCGCGGCCGAGGAAGAGCTGGCCGCACGCCGGCGGCAAGGCGAGCGGCTCACGCGGGGCAAGAAGAAGGCACGCCAAGACGCCGTCGCGGCCGCGAAGATCCTGCAAGGTTACTTCGACGGCCAGGTCGCGGCGGTCGGGCGGATTAGGCATTTGCAGGGGCGTGGATGTGGGGTAGATTGGTCGGTCGAACGGGCCGCGCGGCTCGTGAGAATCGAAGAACCCCGCGAAGCAGCATTATGAAGAACGATACCCTCAAGAAGCTCCTGGCCAGCACGCTCGGCCTGTTCGCCTTCACCGCCCTGCCGGTCGTCTCCGGCTGCGCCGAGGAAGAGGCCGAACTCGAGCGTGAAGTCGACGACGCTGGCGACGCCATTGACGACGGCCTGGACGACGCCGGCCGCACGGTGGACGATGCGACCGACGATGTCAACGACGCCATGACGGACGACGACGACGACGTCGATAACGCGCTGGACGACGCCGAAGACGATGCCGAAGCCCTGGTCGAGTAGTAGTCGCCGCAAGCGCTCGATGACGTCGACACCTTCCGGCGGCCGCACGTTCGACCGTCGAGGGCGGCTTGACCTACAGCAACGCTTCGCAGCGGATCCTCTTCGCTGTGTGGCGTTACTTTGCGTTGGCAGGGAGCTCGACTGCTGCTGGGAACGCAAATAGACCTTCGAGCGACTCGTAGAGCAGCTTGGGATCCACTCGCTCGGCTGTCCGCGGGACCGCAATTAGCAGAGGAAGCGGGCCGGGACCGACGCGGGAAGCGTTACCCGTGCTGCTTTAGCCAGTCTCATGCGGGCGGCCGGCTGTCCTCATACGCGCGTGTCTTCCGCGGGAACGCGGGCTGCGATGGCTCCGGACAGACGGGATTGGCCGAGCCTCATGACTCTGGCTGGGCCGCGGCGACGGCGGCGTAGGCGGGTTCGGCTGTCAGCCGTGGAGTCCGCTGCGTGCCGGACGCGCCCGTCAGATGACGGACGATCTTCGCGGCGTGGTCGTGGCAATTCTCGAGAAAGATCTTGTACGAACTGCTCTGCGTCCCCGCGACGGCGGTTCCGGCGATGTAGAGGCCGGGCACGCTTGTCTGCATCGTCTCATCATCGAAGACCGGTCGGCCACCGTCGCCTTCGAGGTCGATACCGGCCCGGCGGAGCAGACGCTTGTCCTGCTCATAGCCGATCAGGCTCAAGACGTCGTCGGCCTCGACATCAATCGTGTTGCCGGCCCGGTCGAGGCGGACGTGCGTCGGCGTGATCTCGTGAACGGTCGAGCCGAAGTGCGCGTTGATGCGGCCGGCCTTGATGAGGCCGGTGATCTCGGGCGTGAGCCAGTACTTGATGCTTTTGGTCGGCAGTTCCTCGCCGCGGTAGCTGAGCGTGACGCGGCCGCCGGCGTGGTGGATGCGAAGAGCGGCTTCGATCGCGCTGTTGCGGCCGCCGATGACGAGGACGCGGCGATTCCAGTAGCGGTGCGGCTCGCGCAAGTAGCCGTCGACGTGCGGCAGGTCGTCGCCCGGCACGTCGAGCCGTCGCGGCACGTCCGTCCCACCGACCGCCAGCACCACCGCGCGGCAGGCGATCGTCCGTCGGCCGGATCGCGGAGCCGTCTCGACCACGAACGTGCTGTCGCCCTGCCGCGTCACGTCCACGGCCGGCTCGAAGGTGCGGACGTTCAGGTCGTGCGTGCCGACGACGGTGCGGAGGTAGGCCAGGTACTGCTCGCGGGTTGCCTTCGTGCCGTCCGGCGTGACGAGGGGCACGCCGGCGATAGCGATGCGTTCGTTGCTGCTGAACCAACGCGTCTGCGGGGCCCACCACGTCATCGTGTGGCCGACTTCTTTGCCATCGACAACGACGTAATCAAGGCCCGCCGCGGCCAGACCAGCGGCGACTTCCAGACCAATCGGGCCCGCGCCGACCACGACGACATCGCGGCGTTCCGTCGCATCGTGCGACAGGTCGCCGTTGGCGTGCATCGCGATCCGGTCACTGGTGGACATCGGCTGCATTCTAGAGAGCGAGGCGGACGCCGCAGCGTCCGCCTCGCTCGGGATTGCGAACAAACAAGGTGAAACTACGCCGAGGTCGTCGCGCGGTGCGACTCGGCGCGGCGGTCGTAGGCGTCGCGGACGGCGGGCTTGGCGTCGTCCCAATCGAGCTTGCTCTCGCCGCGGTAGCCGCTGTCGTACTTCTCGCGAAGCGTGCTGTCCGTCTCGTCGGTGTAGGCGGCGACGCCAGAGTCACTACGGCTGCTGTCGGCGGCGTTGTACCCAAGCCGGTATGCCGGCTCGTAGTCGTCGTAACCCTGGCCTTCGCGGACGTAGGGGCGTTCCTTGTGATTTTCGCGCCAGTACGCGTCTTCGGTCGGGTCGACAGCTTCGCCGATGCCGTGGCCGATCAGGCCGCCGACGACGGCACCGCTGACGCCGCCGATGACGGCACCGACGGGTCCGCCGATCGCGCCGAGGGCTGCGCCCGTCGCTGCGCCGCTGGCAGCGCCGATGCCCGTGCCCGCCGGGTGGCTGCCGGGGTTGCCGGTGATAAGGTCGGGATTGGTGTCGCCGGTCTTGGTGGTGTCGCTGGTCTTGGTGTCGTTGCTCATGGTGGTGGTCCTTGCGGTCGGTGGAAGTGCAGTCCCCCGGCCGGCTTCCATCGCAATGATCGTGCCAGACGATCGAAACCGCTTGACGTGTGCAGCTGGAACCGGGCTCGCGATAGCGTGCGGCGTGACGACCGCGACGCACGATCCTGCGACCGACGACCTCGCCCTGCTCCGGCTGACGGCCGAGAAGGCGATGGGCTACTTCCTGAACGAGAACCTCCACAACGGCGGGCTCGTCCGCGACTCGGCCAGGCCCGGCTCGCCCTGCAGCGTCGCCGCCGCCGGATTCGCCGTCGCCGCCTTCGTGTCGGCGGAGGTGCTGGAGCTCGTGACGCGGGAAGAGGCGTTGCGGAAGAGCCTCGACGTCGCCCGCACGTTCGCTTCGTTGCCGGTGCAGACGACGGTCGCCGAGTCGACCACGGCCGCGGGACACGCCGGTGCCTTCTACCACTTCCTGGAAGGCGACGGACCGACGCGAGGGCAGCGGGCGTGGAAGAGCGAACTGAGCACCGTTGATACCGCCCTGCTCGTGCTCGGCCTGCTCGTCGGCGTCGGCCACTTCGACCGGGACGAGGAAGACGAAGCCGAGTACCGGCGGCTGGCGAAGCAGGTCGCCGACGGCGTCGACTGGACGTTCTTCCTGCGTCCAAGCGGCCTGCTCAGCCACGGCTGGCGGCCGGAGGCCACCACACGCAACCGCGTCGGTCACGGCCGGGACGGCTTCATCGTTCACGACTGGGACGGCTACAGCGAGGGCCTGCTGCTTTACCTGCTCGCGATCGGCTCGCCGACGCACGCGATCCCGCCGGAGGCGTACCGGGCATGGTCGGTGACGTACGACCGCGACTGGCGGACGATCTACGACATCGAGCACCTGCACTGCCCGCCGCTGTTCGCCCACCAGTTCCCGCATTCCTTCTTCGACCTACGCGGCGTGGCCGACGAGTTCCTCCGGGACCGCGGCCTCGACTGGCACGAGAACGCCCGCCGGGCCACGCTCTGCCACGTCGCGCACGGCGTCCGCAACCCGAATGGCCATCCCGGCTACGGCCCCACCACCTGGGGCGTCTCGGCGAGCAACGGGCCCGGCATCGACCACAAAAAGCATCTCACGCGGTTTGGGCGAAAGTTGCGGTTCTTCGGCTACATTGAGCGCGGACTGCAGCCGCCGACCGGTGTGGTGGACGACGCGACGCTCGCTCCGTGGGCGGTCGCGGCTTCTCTCCCATTTGCCCCTGAGGAGGTCGTCGCGGGCATCCGCGGGCACCGCGAGGTCGTGCTCTGTCGGCCCGGCTGGCACGGGTTCATGGGGAGCTACAACCTCGCGTACCTCGACGAGGACTGCCCGCACGGTTGGGCGGACGAGTACGACCTGGCAATCGAGCAGGCACCGATCGTGATGATGATCGCCAACCACCTGTACGACGGCGTCTGGCAGGCGATGCGGCGTGTACCCGAGCTCGCGGACGGACTGCGGTTGAGCGGCATGGACGGCGGCTGGCTCGGATAACCCTCCTGCACGACGCTTGACCCACCGACTGGCAGGCCTATCGTTATCACCTACTCGCAGATAGGAATTAGATGAAGACGAGAATCTTGTTGTCGATGATGCTCCTGGGTTCCGCAGCCGTGGCTGGTTGCGATTCTGCGGACGCTGGAGCTCCCACTCGTGAAGTGGAGCAGCGGCAGTCGCCACTCCCATCGTTCATCAGCTTGACGGACTTGTCGGCGCTGGAGCACGAGCACGGAGCGCGACTCGTGCTCGTGGACGCTCGCTCGTCGGAGGCCTACGCGGAAGGTCATCTGCCGGGGGCGATTTCGCTGCCGGGCAGTTCGCTCCGAACGGCCAAGGCAAAGCCCGGCGAGGGCGACAGCCAGTACATCTTCCGGCTGCCGGATGACTCGGCCGACGTGGCGCATTACGAGCAGCTGCTCGGTAAGGCCGGTATCGGCAATGAGAGCGTCATCGTCGTCTACGGCAACCACGGCGGAAAGACGGACGGTTCGCTCCTCGTGATGCTCCTCGACTGGCTCGGCCACGAGCAGGTCTACTTTCTCGACGGCATCGGCGTCGATGTTTGGCTGGCGGCGGGACAGGAGCTGTCGCAGGAGCCGACGGTGCGGACAGCGTCGACATTCGATGCCACACCCGATGCCGATTTCCTCGTGAACCTGACGGATGTGCAAGCCGCCCTTGCCCTGCCGGCGGAGCAGCGGCCGATCTTCTACGACACGCGAAGCCTCGGCGAGTTCGAAGGCTCAACCCTACGCAGCAACGCCCGCGGCGGGCACATCCCCGAGGCGGTCCACGCCGACTACGCCGAGCTGCTGACGGCCGACAAGACGCTCAAGCCGCTCGCCGAGATCAAGGAGATTCTCGCGAGGCTCGGCCTCTTCGATGAGGCCAATGCGGGTCGGCCGATCGTGCTGTACTGCCAGACGAGCACGCGGGTCTCGCTGCCGTACCTGGTCCTGCACGATCTCGGCTTCGACGACGTCCGGGTCTACGACGCCAGCTGGCACGAGTACGGCAACCGCGACGACACGGTCGTCGCGACGCAGTAGCGACGACAGGCCTGCTCCTGGACCTGAGGACTGCAACCGGCAACAAAGACACGGCCCGGCGAGTAGCCGGGCCGTGCTTGTGGGAGGTCTGCAGTCGAAGATCGCTTACGCGAACAGCTGCAACGCGTCTTCTTCGAGTGATGTCATTGGTTGACTGCTGAAGAGGCTCGCCTCCTGCACCGGACTCTGTTGCGGCTGGGCCGACGTCGCCGCGGGCGAAGCGGCATCGGTCACGCGGACTTCGTCGACCTGGTAGCTCTCGCTGCCGCTGATCTTG
>CAYQCT010000188.1:4524-5934 GCA_964416015.1 uncultured Tepidisphaerales bacterium | reverse complement strand
CCACCGCCACGTCCGCCCCGGTGATCGGCTGACGTACCACGCGAAGATCGACACCTTCGGGGAGGCCGGCGCTTCCTGCCACGGCTCGGCCGACGTCGACGGCGAGCGTGTGATGGACGTCACCATGATGTTCAGCCACATCGACCAGAACATGAGCGGGCTTGGCTTTCCCGAGCACAACTTCGTCTTCACGCCGCAATTCCTGGAGCTGCTGGACGAGGTTCGCCGCGGTGACGCCGATCCCGCTAACTAGCATTGGTCATGCGTCGCGTCGTCATCACGGGCGTCGGCATCGTCTCGCCGTTGGGCCTGACGGCCGACGAGCACTGGCGGCGGCTGCTCGCCGGCGAGACCGGCGTCGGTCCGGCGACGGCCTTTGACGCGTCGGGTTTCACCTGCCACAACCTGGGCGAAGTTCCCCCCTTCAAGCCGACCGACAGCGTGCCGCGGAGTTATCGCAAAGCGACGAAGATCATGAGCCGCGACATCGAGCTCGCGGTGCTCGCCGCCCGCGACGCCTTTGCGACGGCCGGCCTCAAGAGCAGGGCAGACGAGGATGGGCCCGACTTCGACCCGGCCCGATTCGGCTGCAACATCGGCGCGGGCCTCATCTCCGCAGACCTGAAAGAACTCGGCGTAGCAATGAACGCGGCTCGCGACGAGGTCGACCCGGCGAAGATCGACTGGAAGGCTTGGGGCGAACGCGGCCTGGACCGGCTGACGCCGCTGTGGATGTTGAAGTACCTGCCAAACATGCTGGCGAGCCACGTGACGATCGTCCACGGGCTGACCGGGCCGAGCAACAACATCACCTGCGGCGAAGCGAGCGGCCACCTGAGCGTCGGCGAAGCGGTCCGCGCGATTCGACGCGGCACGTGCGACCTCGCCATCGCCGGCGGCTGCGAGAGTCAGGCGAATCCGATGGCAGCCATGCGACAGCAATTGCTGGAACGCACCTCGCCGACCGGCACCGTCCGGCCGTTCAGCAAGGACGCCGACGGCAGCGTACCGGCCGAGGGCGGGGCGTTGTTGATCGTGGAAGAGCGCGAGCGGGCCATCGGCCGCGGGGCGACGATCTATGCGGAAGTCGCCGGCTTCGGCTCGACGCAGGACACGTTCGACCACGCGCTGCCGGATCCTGCCGGTGCGGCGTATTCCGCGGCGTGCCGGGCAGCGTTGCGTGAGGCAAAGTCCGACGCTGCTGACGTGCAAGCAATTTTCCCCCACGGCCTTGGCATCCCTGCGCACGACCGCAGCGAGCTCGCCGGTTTGCGTGGCCTTTTCGGCGACAAGCTGCGCGACGTCGCCTGCTGTCCGACGAAGCACGCGACCGGCTCGACGGCGGCGGGTTGTGCGATCGACCTCGCCGTGGCCGCCTTGGCCGTGCATCATCAGACGCTGCCGCCGGCG
>CAYQCT010000188.1:4116-4514 GCA_964416015.1 uncultured Tepidisphaerales bacterium | reverse complement strand
AGGGCTATTCGGCCGTGTCCGACGAGGCGCTGAAGACGCTGCCGCCGGCGCCGCAGTCGGACGAGCCGATCGACGACGATTTGCAGCTGGCAGTGACGTCGCGCGAGCAGCCGGTCGATCTCGCCGTTGCTCCCATCTTCGGGGCCGGCGGCCAGAACGCGGCAGTCGTCCTGCGGCGTCACGCGTAAGCAGCGTCAGGTGCTTGCGATGCAGAGAAGGCACCTGTGTTTTTAAAGAAGGCACCTGTGTTTCCAAAGATCGCACTCGTGCAGCATATTGGTAAGCGGCGAAGCTACTTAGGTGGCTTCGCCCGACCGCAACACGCACTCCTTAGTTGTCGAAGTAGTGAGACCTTCTGGGAGCCATTCGAGAACTCGGGTTGTAGCAGCGGCGGCTCG
>CAYQCT010000188.1:3733-4106 GCA_964416015.1 uncultured Tepidisphaerales bacterium | reverse complement strand
TTCTCGCAGAAGATCCCAGATCCAGAGGCAGCGGCGAGCCGCCGCTGCTACGTTTTCAGAACGGCTTCTAGCTCAACCCTATCGCCTGCAGGTTCTTCAGACTTGTCTCGAGCGAGTCGAACGGGTCGCGGTAGGTCGTGTCCTGCTCGACGCAGAACGTGTTGACGCCCGCATCCTTGGCCGCCCCGAGGATGCTCGGCCAATCAAGGTTACCGACGCCGACCTCCGCCATGTAGGGCTCCTTCTCAGACGTGACCGCCAGATCTTTCACGTGAATCAACGGCACGCGCCCGGCGAGCTTCTTGAGCCATGCCGTGGGGCTTCCCCCGGCATGGGCGATCCAGTACGTGTCGAGTTCGAACCAAGCATCGGG
>CAYQCT010000188.1:0-3723 GCA_964416015.1 uncultured Tepidisphaerales bacterium | reverse complement strand
AGTTTCTCAACGAGAAGGTCCATTGCAGTCCGGCTTTCATAGTCGTCCTTGCCGCCGAGCTTGGCCCACTCGTGACTGTGGTTGTGGTACCCGAACCGAACGCCGCGCTCTTTGAGCTTGATGACGCCGTCGTTGAACTTCTCGATCCAGGCGGACCAGTTGGCTTCGTTGAAGTCGTCTCCGCTCGGGAAGAATCCGCCGACGGCAGTGAGGTCACAGCCGAGCGTCTTGAGCTCGTCGGCGACGCGGTCGGGCTCGTTCCACGCCGCATCCGGCGGCCGAACGTGCGTCGCGACGCAGGAGAGCTTCGCATCATCCAGGATCTGCCGGACGGTCGCGAAGTCCTCCATCCAGACCGCGCTCATCTGCACCGCCGACCAACCCATCTCGGCCAGCCGCCGACAGGTCGTGGCCAGATCCTCCGGCGTCTTGGCGTGGTCCCGGAGCGTGTACATTTGCACGGCAAGCTGCGAGTCGGGCATGCCGGCAGCTTAGTACAGCCAAGTCGAAAGGGCTTGCGTTCGTGACGGCACTTCGATACGGTCCTGCCGACCAACGCGCTCGTGTTCGACACGATCTATTCGGAGAGACAACATTCCATGACCTGCCTTCGCTTCGCCGCTGTCGCGGCTCTCGCTGGTGCGCTGCCCGCCGGTAGCGCCTCCGCTATCCCGTTCGCCGGCTCGCCGACGTCGGGCAGCCCGGACTCGCTGATCCTGTTCGACACGGACTCGATCGGCACGACCACGCCCGGTCCGACGCTCGCCGGCGATTTCGTCCGCGGCCTCGACCTCACCGCCAACCTCACCGGCTACTACATCGTCACCGACGGCTTCGCTGCAGCTACCAACCCATTCGGGCTCTACGAGCTGAACAACGGCGTCTCGACCTTCGTCAGCAACCTCGGTGGCATCGAAGATGGCTCGACCGGCGGACTCAGCCTCAGTGCCGACGAGTCGTTCCTTTACTACATCGGTGACCTTGTCGACAATGACGATGCTGACGAGCTGTACACGATCAGCCTTGACGGCACGATCAGCAGCCCGACGACCATCACGGGTCTCGCGCCGAACGTCGCCTTCAACGGCCTCGCCGTGGCGCCGGATGGCACCCTCTACGCCGTCGACACCACGTCGGACTCGCTCTACTCGATCGATCCGTCAACGGGCGTCCCGAAGCTGATCGGTGAGCTAGGCTTCTCCGCCTTCGGCATCGGCGGCCTCGACTTCGGCCCTGACGGCCTGCTCTACGCCGCCCTCGGCGACGACCTCGCCACGCTCAGCCTGAGCGACGGCAGCGCCACCGTCCTCGGCGACATCGGCCCGTCCGTGGCCAACCTCGCCTACAACCCGCCCATCCCCGAGCCGACCACCCTCGGCCTCCTCGCCGCCAGCGGCCTGCTGCTGACGCGCCGCCGTCGGTGATCTGTGTGCTGCGACATCTTCGCAATCGCGAGGCCGCGTGCCATTGCAGGCACGCGGCTTCTCTCTGCTGTTCTGATCCTTCTCATCATGTGCCGCTTGCTGCCTGCGATAGGCGACAGTGCCGAAGACGTAAAGCGGCGAGACACGACATCATGACGTGGATGTTCTCCTAAGCGAAGCCGAACCGTACTGGTAGACGGATCATGTTTAGAAGCCGCGTGCGACGCAGGTGACCCCTGAGCGTGAGCAAAGGTCCTTCCATCTTCTGATACATCCGAAGGACCTCGCTGGCATTCAGGGTTCAACCAGACGATCGCAGTCTCGCGTACAGGTCCGCATCAGCTCACGGTCACCGCCGGCACCAAAGTAACCTGCTCCAGACCTTGATCGCGAAGTGCCGATTCAAGCACGGCGAGTCGCTCGACATACTCGTATGCCCGCACGCCATCGGTAGCGGATTCGACAACGACCAGCAACCAATCCTCGTCGACACGCGTCGCCTCTGCCGGGCTGTGCAACCCGAGCCGCTTCGCGTCTGGATCGACTGCGAGCAAAGCGTTGACCGCTTCCACCGCTGCGATGATTCGCGGCTTCGTCCAGGAGGATGGTGAGACGACGGCACTCATCGCCGGATCGTAGCAAGAACGTCGTGTGCCTGCTTGCAGAGGTGAAGCATCAGCCGTGCTTCCGCCGCGTCAACAAGGATCTGCGGCCGGTAGTCGGCGGTAACGCGAAGATTGTGCAGCGTCGGGAGCAACCGGGCAAGGCGAGCGCGATCAGCGGTGCCGCCTCGCCGCACATTGTTGAGCAACACCTGCGACAACCACGGCGGGTGCTTCGGGTTGCGCCAGCCGTGGGGCATCGAGATGGCTTCGCTCAGTACTAGGTCGGTGCAGTCGCAGTAGACGCCGTAGTACGCGCGTGAGACGCACCCACGCCAAAAGCCACGTGTGAGGAGCACGTGGCTACTGGTTCTGCACTCGACGGCGAGGCTGAGCCACGTTGTACGACCACCGGTCATGCTGCTAGTCGCTGAGCGCCGCGTGCGCCGCGGCAAGCCGGGCGATCGGGACGCGGAAGGGCGAGCAGCTGACGTAGTCGAGGCCAACTTCGTGGCAGAAGTGGACGCTGTTGGCGTCGCCGCCGTGCTCGCCGCAGATGCCGAGCTTGATGTCGGGGTTGACGCTGCGGCCCTTCTCGACGGCGATCTTGACGAGTTCGCCGACGCCCGACTGGTCGAGTGACTGGAACGGATCCTCTGGAAGGATGCCCTTGTCGACGTACTCGCGGAGGAAAACGCCAGCGTCGTCGCGGCTGAAGCCGAAGGTCATCTGTGTCAGGTCGTTCGTACCGAAGCTGAAGAATTCGGCTTCACCAGCAACCTTGTCGGCAGTGATGGCGGCGCGGGGCACCTCGATCATCGTGCCGACGAGATACTTGACTTTCTTCTTCTTTTCCTTGAACACGGCCTCGATCTCGTCGTGGAGGTGCTCCTTGAGGTAGACGAGCTCTGCTTCGGTACCGACGAGCGGGATCATGATTTCAGGCACGATCTTGCCGCCGACCTTCAGGGCGGCCTCGATGATTGCCCGGACCTGCATCCGCAGGATCTCCGGATACGTCACGGCCAGCCGGCAGCCGCGGTGGCCGAGCATCGGGTTCTGCTCGTGCAGGTTGCGGATCCGCGTGCGCACATCATCCGGCGAAACGCCGATGTTCTTGGCGATCAGCTCGATTTCCTTGTACTGATCCTGGCCCGGCAGGAACTCGTGCAAGGGCGGGTCGAGCAGGCGGATCGTAACCGGCAAACCCTTCATCGCCTTGAACAGCCCGGCAAAGTCGTCCCGCTGGAAGGGCAACAGCTTCTTGAGCGCCTTCTCGCGGCCTTCCGTGTCGCTCGACAGGATCATCTCCCGCATCGGCCCGATCCGCTCGGACTCGAAGAACATGTGCTCCGTCCGGCACAGCCCGATGCCCTCGGCACCGAAGTCGCGGGCCTTCTTGGCATCATCCGGCGTGTCGGCATTCGTGCGAACGGCCAGCTTGCGGAACTTGTCAGCAAGGCTCATGAGCTTCTTGAAGTTCCGGTCCGGCTCGGGATCCTGCGTCGGCACCTCGCCCGCGAGGACGTCGCCCGTCGTGCCGTCGATCGAGAGCGAATCACCCGGGCCGTACGTCTTGCCGTTGATGGTGGCAGTCTGCTTCTCGGCGTTGATCTCGACGTCGCCGGCACCGCAGACACACGGCTTGCCCCAGCCGCGGGCGACGACGGCCGCGTGGCTCGTCTTGCCGCCGGTGC
>CAYQCT010000187.1:0-5978 GCA_964416015.1 uncultured Tepidisphaerales bacterium | reverse complement strand
GGGCGCGAAGCTCATCAACACCGTCGCCAGCAAGACCAGCGACGTCGCCGGTGACGGCACGACGACCGCGACCGTTCTCGCAGAGGCCATCTTCGAGCAGGGCCTGCGGTACCTGACGGCCGGCGTAAACCCGGTGAAGGTCCAGCGTGGCATCACCGCCGCCGCCGACATTGCCGCCAAGAGCGTGACGGACCAGGCCAAGCCGGTCAGTGGCCGCGACGACTACGCGAAGGTTGCCACCGTCAGCGCCAACGGCGACGAAGGCATCGGCGACCTTCTGGCCGAAGCCATGGAGAAGGTCGGCAAGGAGGGCGTCATTACTGTTGACGAAGGCAAGGGGCTCGAAAGCACCCTCGACTACACCGAGGGCATGCAATTCGACAAGGGCTACCTCTCGCCTTACTTCCTCACGAACCCGGCGACGCTCGAAGCGGAGCTGGAAGACGCGTATATTCTCATTCACGAGAAAAAGGTCAGCAACCTGCAGGACCTGCTTCCGCTGCTCAACAAGATCGTCACGAGCGGCAAGCCGCTTCTGATCATCGCGGAAGACGTTGATAGTGAGGCGTTGGCCGCGCTTGTCGTTAACAAGTTGCGTGGCGTCCTCAACGTATGTGCCGTCAAGGCCCCCGGCTTCGGCGACCGTCGCAAGGCGATGCTCGGCGACCTGGCCGTCTTGACCGGCGGCACGTTCGTCAGCGAAGACCTCGGCGTGAAGCTTGAGAACGTCGAGGTCGAGCACCTCGGCACGGCGAAGAAGGTCGTCGTCGGCAAGGACAAGACGCTCGTCATCGAAGGTGCAGGCACGGCCGAGCAGGTCAAGGCGCGGGCCGACCAGATCCGCAAACAGATCGACTCGACCACGAGCGACTACGACCGCGAAAAGCTCCAGGAACGTCTCGCCAAGCTCACCGGCGGCGTTGCAGTTGTCAAAGCGGGCGCTGCGACCGAGACCGAGATGAAGGAGCGCAAGGATCTCATCGACGACGCCCTGCACGCGACGCGTGCGGCCGCCGAAGAGGGCATCGTGCCCGGTGGCGGTGTCGCGTTGCTCCGCGCCATCGAAGCCGTCAAGGCCGCCCAGCCGCAGACCGGCGACGAACGCATCGGATACGAGATTGTCGCCGAAGCGCTCCGCTACCCGGCCCGTCAGATTGCTGACAATGCGGGCGAAGATGGCGAAGTCGTCGTCGCCAAGGTGCTCGAGAAGACCGGCAGCTTCGGCTACAACGCGCGGGCGGACGAGTTCGGCGACCTGCTCGCCATGGGCATCATCGACCCGGCTAAGGTCGTCAAGACGGCCCTCCTCAACGCCGCCAGCGTCGCGGGTCTCGCCCTGACAACGGACGTGCTCCTGACCGACGTGAAAGAAGGCGGCAAGGACAAGGAGCCGACGCCGGTCGCCGGTGCGGTGGCGTGAGCCACTGCTCTTCATCAACATGACTGCTGACACGGTTGATTCCGTTTCAGCGGCTTATTCGATCAGGTAGGCTGTACAGACATGTTACATGCAATTCGAGTCACGGTAACACGCGACGGCCGCGTGAAGACGGATGAGTCGCTCGATGGACTCGCCGACCGCGATGCTGTCCTGACGTTCCTTGACGAGAGCTCCATGTCGCCTGATCGCGAGGACGCTCTTATGGGTGAGGCTCAGGTGCGTGCAGCAGCAGACGTTCTTGAAGAAGAGGACTTCAGCGACTGGCCAGGTCATGCAGACGCTGTAGCAAGGGCCCAGGAGAAGCGTAGTGCGCGCTCCTAAGCGAGGCGATCTTTACTGGGCCGACTTCGGCGAACCGCTGGGTGTCCGGCCTTGCATTATCGTCACAAGCAGTCGCCTCTTGCCGCACCTCTCTAACGTCACCTGCGTTCCTGTAACGTCGATGCTCCGCCACACGCCTTCCGAAGTCTTGCTCGTCGCTGGAGATCACGGCTTAACTCGTGACTCCGCTGCGAACTGCAACAACCTGATGACGATTGGCCGCTCCAACCTGCTGAACTACATCTCCCACTGTGAGGTGAACACGATGAACGCCATCGCTGAAGCCATTCACAATGCACTCGAACTTGAGTGGTAACGAACTAAGACGCGACTGCTCTCTCCTCCTTCAGCCCTGTCAGGCCCCGCTCGAACGCAGTACTCTAGATGTCCTCCGCCACCACCAAGCGCGACTACTACGAAGTTCTCGGCGTCGAGAAGTCGGCGACGATTGAAATCGTGAAAAAGTCGTACCGCCGGCTGGCGATGAAGTTCCACCCGGACCGAAACGGCGGCGACGCGGAGGCCGACGCGCGCTTTCGAGAATGTGCCGAGGCCTACGAGGTGCTGGGCGATCCGGAGAAGCGGGCCCGCTACGACCGGTTCGGGCATGAGGGTGTTCAGGGTGCAACGCACGACTTCCGCCACGCGGATGTCTCGGACATCTTCAGCACGTTTGAGGAAATCTTCGGCTTCGGCAACGGCGGCGGCCGACGCGGCGGGCGGCAGCGGCGCGGAGGAATGGACCTTGAAGCCACGGTCGAGCTGACGCTCGAAGAGGTCGCGGCGGGAGTCGAAAAGACGCTCGAATTCGATCGACTGGAGACGTGCGAAACGTGCCGCGGCGACGGGCTGAAGGACGGTGCAGAACCAAGGCCGTGCGTGACGTGCGGCGGCCAGGGGCGTGTTGCTCAGCAGGGCCTGGGCGGCATGTTCCGGATGGTCGTCGCCTGTCCCACCTGCGGCGGCCGCGGGTCGCGGGTCTCTCCCGAAGACGCATGCGACACCTGTGACGGCGAAGGCCGCGTACAGAACCGACGCAAGGTGGCAGTGCAGATTCCGGCCGGCGTACACGAGGGTCAGGCCGTCCGCGTCTCCGGCGAGGGTGAGGCCGGCACGTCGCAAGGCGAGCCGGCCGGCGACCTGCTCTGCTACATCGCGGTCGCCCGACACGCCGTCTTCAGCCGACACAACGCGGACCTCGTCTGCCAGGTACCGATCAGCTTCACAGTCGCCGCGGCCGGAGGGACGATCGACGTGCCGACGCTTGGCGAGAAGCCCGGCCGTCTCGGCAAGGAGCCGTACGATGTACAGCCTGGCACGCAGCCCGGCGAGGTGGCCAAGCTTCGCGGGGAGGGCCTGCCCGACCTTCGCGGCGGACGTCGCGGCGACCTGATGGTCCAATTCATCATTGAGATCCCTAAAAAGCTAAACGATCGTCAACGCGAGCTTCTTCTGGAGTTTCGCGAGACGGAAGACGCGAACCATAATGCCGCAGCGATGCCGCAACGGAAGGGCTTCCTCGACCGTCTCCGCTCGATGCTGGCCGGTGACGATTGAACACAGATGTGCCGCTTCCACGAAGCCTTCTAGCAAACCAACATGAGCGACCCAAGCGAGCAGATCCATCCCGACGCCGACCTTGCCGAAGAAGATTCGGTCGAGGAGGTGATGGAAGACGACGGCGAGCTTGATCGGCTGCGCGAGGAGAATCGGCTTCTGCAAGAGAAGCTCATTCGCGTGCAGGCTGACTTTCAAAACAGCGTCCGTCGACTCGAGAAGGACGGGGATCAACGGCTGAAGGTCGCCGCGGGTCATCTCGTTCGCGACTTCCTGCCGGTCCTCGACAACCTTGAACGCGCAATGACCGTGCCGGACACGGCCGACGTGCAGACGGTCGTCACCGGCGTGCGAGGCACCTACGACCAGTGGCTCGAAGTGCTGAAAGCCAACGGCGTTGAGCCGATCGCGCCTGAGATCGGCGACGAGTACGACGCACAGCGTCACGAGGCTCTGCTTCAGACTCCGGTCGACCCGACGCCCGAGCAACAGCAGGTGACGCAATTGCTTCGCAAGGGTTTCGCGTTCGATGGCAAGCTTCTCCGCCCGGCACAAGTCGCCGTCAGCCAGCAGAGTTGAGCCGGATTCCGTCGGCTACCGTGGGGTGCATGCCACGGATCAACGAGAACTTTCTGAAGTTGCAGGCCGGCTACCTCTTTCCGGAGATCGCCCGCCGTGTACGTGTCTACCAAGAGCAGAATCCGGGAATCGAGCTCATCAAGCTCGGCATCGGCGATGTCACGCGGCCGCTTGTTCCCGCCGTCGCAGAGGCGATGAAGCTTGCCGTCGACAAGATGACGACGCCCTCCGGCTTCCACGGATACGGCCCGGAGCAGGGCTATCCATTCCTTCGCGAGGCCATCGTGGAGAATGATTACAAGCCGCGCGGCTGTAACATCTCGGCCGACGAGATCTTCGTCAGCGACGGCAGCAAATGCGATTCGGCAAACATCCTCGACATTCTTGGTCCGAGCAACAGCATCGCTGTAGCCGACCCCGTGTACCCCGTCTATGTCGACACGAACGTGATGGCCGGCAACACTGACGTCGCCGACGAAGATGGTCGTTATGGAAGGCTGATATACCTCGAAGCAACGGAAGCCAACGGCTTCACGCCGGACCTCCCGGATCGGCCGGTAGACGTCCTCTACTTGTGTTACCCCAACAATCCAACGGGTGCCGTTGCGACGCGCGAGCTTCTGGAAAAGTGGGTAGCGTATGCCAATCAGCACCGGTCGCTTATCCTCTTCGATGCGGCCTACGAAGCGTTCATCAGCGACGACGCCATTCCGAGAAGTATCTATGAAGTCGAAGGCGCCAGAACCTGTGCGATAGAGTTTCGCAGCTTCTCCAAGACTGCAGGATTTACCGGCGTTCGTTGCGCGTTCACGGTGGTTCCGAAGGAGCTACAGGGCCGCACCGCGGCGGGCGACGACATCTCGCTTCACCGGCTATGGTCGCGGCGGCAAGGCACGAAGTTCAACGGCGTCGGCTACGTGGTGCAGAAAGGCGCGGCTGCCATCTACAGCGAAGAGGGTCGCCACCAGGTTGCTGCATCGGTGAATTCTTATATGCAGAACGCTGCCATTCTTGAAGAGGGGCTGAGCGGTCTTCATTTGAAAGTGTTCGGCGGCAAGCACGCTCCGTACGTCTGGGTTCGGTGCCCGGACGGAATCGGGTCGTGGGAGATGTTCGACCGACTACTCACTAAGGCAGGCGTCGTCTGCACGCCCGGCGTCGGATTCGGTAAGAGCGGCGAGGGGTACGTCCGGTTGTCCGCCTTCAACAGTCGCGACAATGTTGTTGCGGCGATGGATCGCCTGCGACCGATCCTGCAGTAGGAGATGAGAATCGATGATTTAGAGCGCAGCCAGCTGTGCCTCGGCAGACGAGAGCTGATCACGTGTTTCTTGGACGAGGTGCGGCGGGGCCTTATCGGTGTATCCCTTGTTGGCAAGCCGGCCGCGGAGGGCGTTGATCTTCTTCGTTAAGGCTGCCTTCTCCTTCTCGTTGCGGGCAGCATCGGCGGTGGCGTCGATGATGCCGCCGACGCAGATCTCGGCGACGCCGACCTTCGTGGTGGCGGCGTCGGCGAGATCGCCTTCGATCAGCTCTGCCGATGCCCATGTTTCAAAGGCTTGCTTGCCGTCGGCGAGCAGGTCGTCGAGCGAACCGTCGTGCCGGACCGCGACCGGCACGACCCGCCGCGGCTCTACCTTGTGATCCGCTCGCAGTTGTCGCACGGCGAGGACGAGCTCGCGGAGCTGATCGATCCGCTCGATCGCCGCCCCGTCCGCCGCCGGTAGGTCCGTCGGCCAGGGAGCCATGATGCACCGCTCGCTCGGCGGACACGTGATGCCGCCGATGCCGCGATCGGGTGCTGCTTCGTTCAGCGACCACCACAGCCGCTCCGTCGCGAACGGCACAGCCGGGTGCAACAGACGCAGCGAGACGTCGAGACACGTCGCCAACACGCGGGCCGCCACGGGATCTTCCGCCTTCGTCCGCGGCTTCGTCGACTCGACATACCAGTCGCAGAAGTCTCGCCAGAAGAAGTCGTAGAGAGCGGTGGTGTAGCGGTCGAAGCGGTAGTCGGCGAGGGCGGCGTCGCACGCTTCGACCGTCTGCACGAGGCGTGAGAGGATCCAGCGGTCCAGTA
>CAYQCT010000186.1:592-5998 GCA_964416015.1 uncultured Tepidisphaerales bacterium | reverse complement strand
TGTGACAGGAACGCACTTGGGAGCTTTGTCTTGTCGCTTGATGCGCATGATTGTTCAGCCCGCCTTCGGTTGCACCGTGTCGCCTGCGGATGGTGGGCTGAAGCCCACCCTACAGGTGTCTCAGGAACGCTTCGATGCGGTCGAGTCCCTTGTCGATCTGCGGCATGCTGGTCGCGAAGCTGAGGCGGACGTGCGTGTCGAAGCCGCTGTCGTTGCCGGGAACGACGGCGACGTGTTGCTCTTCCAGCAGCTTGCTCGCGAAGCCGACCGCATCGTCGACGCCGGCCGCGGGAAAGTGCTGGCTGACGTCCGGGAAGCAGTAGAACGCCCCGCGCGGCTTCGGGCAGACGATGCCCGGCATCGACGAGAGCCGAGCGTGCATGTGCCGGCCGCGTTGCTCGAACTCGACCCGCATCGCCTCGACCGCCTCGGCCGCGCGCGGGTCGGTCAACGCCAACGCCGCGGCGGGTTGGCAGAAGCTGGTGACGTGCGAGTTGATCTGGCCCTGCAGCTTGTTCATGGCCGCGATCACGTGGGCCGGCCCGCCCGCGTAGCCGAGCCGCCAGCCGGTCATGGCGAAGCTTTTGCTGTGGCAGTTGAAGGTGATCGTCCGCTCCCGCAACGCCGGGTGCAGCGTCGCGATGCTCGCCGTCTGTTGGCCATCGTAAAGGAGTTTCTCGTAGATCTCGTCGCTGAAGACGACGACCCGCTCGTGCTTCGCCAGCACGTCGGCCAAGGCCTTGAGCTCAGCCGGGTCGTAGCAGTTGCCGGCCGGGTTGCTCGGGCTGTTGAGGACGACGACCTTCGTCTTCGGCGTGATCGCCTCGTCAAGCTGCTGCGGCGTGATCTTGAAGTCGTTGTCCGTCGCCCCCCGGACCACCACCGGCACGCCGCCGGCGAGCTTGGCCTGCTCGGGATAGCTCACCCAGTACGGCGCCGCCAGCACGACCTCGTCGCCCTCGTCCAAGACCGCGAGGAAGGCGAAGTACAACGCCCCCTTGCCGCCGGGGCCGACGGTGACTTCGTCCTCGGCGTAGTTGAGACCGTTGTCGCGGCGAAACTTCTCACAGATCGCCTTCTTGAGTTGCAGAATCGACGGGTTGGGCGTGTACTTCGTCTGCCCGTCCCGCAGGGCGTCGACGGCGGCGTCCTTGATGAAGGCGGGCGTGTCGAAGTCCGGCTCGCCCGCGCCGAAACTGACGACGTCCACGCCCGCCGCCTTCATCTCCTTGGCCTGGCCGGTGACTTTCATCGTGATCGACGGCGCGACGCGACGGACTCGCTCACTCAACGCAACGGCAGGGGCAGCTTCGGACATGGGCCGGCACGGTAGAACCACGAGCGACGCGGCCGCCGGTACGATGTCCGGGCCGAGGCGAGGAAGCACCACATGACTGATCAACCGGACCCGCCTGAAGAAGACTTCGTCGCCACCTACCGCCGCCGCGAGCGGGAGCAGAAGGAGAACGCGTCGTGGCACCGCATGGCCGGCTCCGCGGGTGAATTCGCCGGCGGCGTCCTGTTCGGCGCGGCGGCGGGTTGGGGTGTCGACTGGTGGCTCGGCACCGAGCCGTGGGGCCTCGTCGTCGGCACGCTGCTCGGCTTCGGCGTCGGAATGCTGGCGTTGGTCAAGCTGGCCAAGGGGGCGTTCAAGTGACGAAGGTTCTCCTGCGTGCGACCGCCGTCGCGGCCGCGGTCGCTCTCGGGGGAACGTTCGTCGTCGCACAACGGTTGGACCAGCAAGGCCTGTGGCTTGCGACGACGGCGGTCGGGCTGGGCATGCTGCTCGTCTCGCTGCCGGCGGTGCTTTGGGTGCTGCCGCGGCTCAAGACGTCAACCGCCGACACGCTGCCGATGCTGGCGAGCCTCGTCGTCGTCGCCAGCATGCTCAAAGCCCTGGCGGCGGCGGTGGGCGTGCTGGTCTTGGTGGAATTTCTGAATCAACCGACCTGGATCACGTTCGGATTTCTCGCGACCTGGTACGTCCTGCTGACGGTCACGCTGGCCAGCATCACGGGCGTCGCGTTCTGGCGTCGCGATGCGGCGGTCGACGTTGAAACTGACGCGGCAGGTTCTAAGGTGGCTGCCCCGCCGCGATGATCGACCTCCTGACCGACCCGTCTCAGCTGCCCTCGCTGCTCGCCGCTGGCGTCCGCCCGATCCTCGGCAACGCGACCAACCAGTACATCCCGCTGCTCTGGACGTTCTTTTTCTTCATCCTTTTCAACAACCTGCTCGGCCTGCTCCCGCTGCAACCGCTGCAGGAAGGCATCGCGGCCGTCACCGGCATCGACTTCTACCCGGTGTACGGCGCGGCCACGGCGAACATCTACGTCACGGCAGCGCTGGCTTTGGTCGCGTTCATCGCCATTCAGTACGCCGGCATTCGGGCCAACGGGTTCGGCGAGTACAGCAAGCACTTCCTGGCCGGTGCACCTTGGTACATGGCGCCGATCCTCGTGCCGGTTGAAATCATCGGCATGTTCGTCAAGCCGGTCGCGTTGGCGATCCGCCTGTTTGCGAACATGGTCGGCGGCAAGCTGCTTCTGCTCATCCTGACGACGCTCGCCGTGCAGGCCTTTGCCAACGTCGGCTTTGCCGGCGGCGTGGGCGTGAGTCTCATCGTGATTGCCGGCAGCATCGGCATCATGGTCCTGAAGATCTTCGTTGCCTTTTTGCAGGCCTACATCTTCATGTTCCTGACCACGCTGTTCATCGGCCTGCTGGTCGTCCACGAGGAGCACGACGAACACGCCGAAGACCACGCCCTCAGCACGGACCTGGACGACGTCGCGCAGCTGCCCGAAGGAGCCGTCGAGGCGGGAGCACGCATGGCCGGCTGATTCGAGAACCACCCGTCGCGGCGACCGGGTCGGGCCGGACGCCACTTCCAAAGGTCGGACGCGTTTGGTGCCTCTTTCGGCCCCGTCCGGCGACGAGTCCTCCAGCCGCCCGACGGCTCGCCCGACCCACGCACGGGTCACCCTGAACCCCATGAAGCGCATCTTCCTCCTCGCCGTCATCGCGGCCCTCTTCCTTCCCGGTGCCGCTGCCCTTGCGCAGGACACGACCCTCCTCATCCCCGAGACCGACGAAGGCCGTACGGCGTTTGTCGACGGCAGCCTCGGCAAGGGCCTGGGCGTGCTCGGCCTGGGTCTTGGCCTCGGCCTGCTCATGTACGGTGCCGCGATGGGCATCGGCAACATCGGTGGCCGCGCCGCCGAGAGCATCGCCCGTCAGCCGGAAGCCGGCGGCCGCATCTTCACGACCATGATCATCAGCGCCGCCCTCATCGAAGGTGCGACGCTCTTCGCGATCGTGGCCGTCATCATCAAGTAAGCGAATTCGCTCCACCGCCGCACCGCCTCCGCCCGCCCATGTCCCTGCCCCGCCTTTCCGCCGCCGCCGTCGTCCTGCTGTTGCCGTCGCTCGCGCTCGCCGCCGAGGAGAAAGCCGGCAGCGGCAGCCTGTTCGAGTCGCCCGGCTTCGCCCAGCTGGCGACGAGCCTCATCACGCTGCTGATCTTCCTCGGCCTGCTCGCCGTCCTGGCCAAGTTCGCCTGGGGCCCGATCGTCAAGAGCCTCGAGGAGCGAGAATCCCGCATCCGTGGCGACATCGAAGCTGCCGAAGCAGCGCGGGACGAGGCCGACAAGGCGCGGCTCGAATACAAGGCCGAGCTCGATCAGGCGGAGGGCCGCGTGCGTGAGATGATGGCTCAGGCGCAAGCCGACGGGCAGCAGGTCGCGACGCGGCTTCGCATGCAGGCCCAGGAAGAGGCCGAGGAAATCAAGGAGCGGGCGCATCGCGAGATCGACCAGGCCCGCCGCGACGCCGTCGAAGACGTCCGCCGCGAGGCCGGCGAGTTGGCGGTGCTGGTCGCCGAGAAGATTCTGCGTCGCGAGATCACCGCCGACGATCAGCGGCAGCTGGTCGACGCGAGCCTCGACGAGTTGAAGAAGGCCGACCTCGCCGCAACGGTCTAAACGAGTCGACGCGTCAACGATCCTTTCCCCGCACCAGAGCCGCCCGTGATCAAGCCGCACAATCCATCCGCCCTCGCCTACGCCGGCGCGTTGCTGGAGCTCGGCGAGGAGCAGGACCAGCTCGAGCCGCTCGCCAACGATGCCGGCGCGTTGCGGGAGGCGATCGATGAGACGCCGCAGATGATGGCGTTTCTGCGGGATCCGTCGATCAACGAAGACGAGCGACAGAAGGTCCTCGACGCCGCCCTGGCCGAGGCAAATCCGCTGCTGAAGAACGTCGTTGGCCTGATGGTTTCTCGCGGCCGGGCCAAGCTCTTGCCGGAGACGCTCGACGCCTTCGAGTCGCTGCTCGACGAGAAGCTCGGCAAGGTCGAGGTCGACGTCACCGTCGCCGAGAAGCTCGACGACGAGGCCCTGAACCACGTCCGCGACCAGGTCGGCGAAGCCCTCGGCCGCGAAGCCGTCGTGCACCAGTACGTGAACCCGAACGTCATCGGCGGTCTGGTCCTGCGGGTCGGCGACACGGTCGTCGACGCCAGCGTCCGCCGCCAGCTCGATGCGATGCGGGAACGACTGCGGTCGTGAGAAGAAGTCGTAGTCGTAGGGTGGGCTTCAGCCCACCTCTGCCAGAGTCAATCAACGAACTGGTGGGCTGAAGCCCACCCTACTAGAAGCCCCTTCCCCCACCATGGCCATCAACGTTTCCGAGATCACGTCCGTCCTCAAGAAGGAGATCGCCGGCTTCGAAGACCGGCTCGGCGTCAGCGAGGTCGGCACCGTCGTCGAAGTCGGTGACGGCATCGCCCGCGTCTACGGCCTCAAGAACGCCATGGCCGGCGAGCTGCTCGAGTTCGAGGGCGGCGTCATCGGGCAGGTCTTCAACCTTGAAGAAGACTCCATCGGTGCCGTCGTCTACGGCAATTACCTCGAGCTCAAGGAAGGCGACAGCGTCAAGAGCACCGGCCGGCTGCTCGAGGTCGGCGTCGGCGAAGGGCTCATCGGGCGCGTCGTCAACCCGCTGGGCGTCCCGCTCGACGGCAAGGGCGAGACGCGGACGACCGAGAAGCGGAAGATGGACATCGTCGCCCCCGGCATCGCTGCGAGGCAGCCGGTGACCGAGCCGCTGGCCACCGGCATCAAGGCGATCGACGCCATGATCCCCATCGGCCGCGGCCAACGCGAGCTCATCATCGGCGACCGCAAGACGGGCAAAACCGCCGTCGCCATCGACGCCATCATCGCCCAGAAGGGCAAGGGCGTGAAGTGCTTCTACGTTGCCGTCGGTTCCAAGGAGTCGAGCGTCGCGAGCGTCGTCGACGTGCTGACGCGTGAAGGTGCGATGGAGTACACGACGGTCATCGTCGCCAGCGCCGCCGACCCGGCCCCGCTGCAGTTCATCGCCCCGTACGCCGGCACCGCGATG
>CAYQCT010000186.1:0-567 GCA_964416015.1 uncultured Tepidisphaerales bacterium | reverse complement strand
CTTCATGTGGAAGGGCGAAGCGACGCTCTGCGTCTACGACGACCTCTCCAAGCAGGCGACGGCCTACCGCCAGCTCTCGCTCCTGCTCCGTCGCCCGCCCGGCCGCGAGGCGTTCCCCGGCGACGTCTTCTACCTGCACAGCCGCCTGCTCGAGCGGGCCGTCAAGCTCTCCGACGACAACGGCGGCGGATCGCTTACCGCCCTGCCGATCATCGAGACGCAGGAAGGTGAAGTCTCGGCCTACATCCCGACGAACGTCATCTCCATCACCGACGGCCAGATTTATCTCGAGCCCGACCTCTTCTTCGCCGGCGTCCGACCGGCCATCAACGTCGGCATCAGCGTCAGTCGCGTCGGCGGCAGTGCCCAGACGAAGGCCATGAAGAAGGTCGCCGGCTCGCTGCGTCTCGATCTCGCCGCTTACCGCGAGCTCGAGGCCTTCGCCCAGCTCGGGACCGAGCTCGACCCGGCCACGCAGAAGCAGCTCGACCGCGGGGCCAGGCTCGTCGAGTTGCTCAAGCAGCCGCAGTACCAGCCGATGCCGTTCGAGCAGCAGGTCATGGTCAT
>CAYQCT010000185.1:4298-6021 GCA_964416015.1 uncultured Tepidisphaerales bacterium | reverse complement strand
GTCGCACGGGCGGCCGACCTGTTCCGCGACGTCGCCCGGCTCGGCACGTTCGGCATCGCGGGCAACCACGACGGGCCGTTCCAGGCGGCGCGGCTCGAAGCGCTGGGCGTCACGCCGCTCGACGGCCGTCGCGTTCGGGTCCAATCGGGCGACCACGCGGTGGACCTGCTCGGCCTGCCGGGCGTCACACGCGGCGGCTGGCCGGGGGCGGATCGGCTCACGCGTGATCCCGCGACGCCGCTCGTCGCGCTGGGGCATTATCCGGACGAAGTGCTCCGACTGCGGAACGTGCGGCCCGACGTCTTCCTCGCCGGCCACACGCACGGCGGCCAGTGCTGCCTGCCGGTCCGAGGCGGAGTGCCGCTGCTGACGCACGACTCGCTTCCACGCCGGCAAGCCGCGGGCGTGCACAAAATCGACGGGACGTGGCTCTGCGTGAGCCGCGGCGTCGGCACGACGTTGCTTCCGCTGCGGGTGTTCGCCCCGGCGGAAGTGCTCGACCTGCGACTCGTGGCGGGGCCGTCCCGCGCACCATAGATTGTCGCCCGTCTTCCAGCCGCCGGCTACCTGCCATGGGGCGACGGAGCCGGATCGCGGGGCAGGCCCTGTGGCTACTTGGAAAGGCGATATCTCAGATGATGCGACGGACTACGTGGGATCCGGCGTTGCCAGAGCGGCGGTCGTCTTGGCGATGTTGATGTCCAACGCTGCAGCTCCGCGAGACGCGGCGAGCTTCGCCGCAGCGAGCCAGGTGGCGCGCCAGCGGCGGAGCGTGGCGAAGTCGTCCAGGGTTTTCTTGTCGCCGCGGCCCAGCTTGTCGTGCCACTTTCGGCCGAGCCGTTCCATCTCCGCCCACGCGCCCAATCCGCGGCCGGCGAGCGCGTCGAGGTCGGTGTCCGTCGCCGCCGAGTTGGCGAAGTCCGCGACAGCGTGTTCGACGATGTCGTAGCTGCGACGCGAGGACATGAGCTTGATTCTACTTGTCGCCCATCCCGCGACACAGTTCCGCTTCGCGCGGTAAGCTGGCGGCCATGGAGATCATGCACCGTCTCGTCACCGCACTGGCCGTCGCTTCGCTTGCCGCGGCGGCGTCGGGCGTTCCCGTGTCGCTGTCGCTCGACCCGGCGGCGGCGGGCGTGAATCAGCTCGACTTCGACGTCACCGCGACCGTCCCGCCGCTGGGCACGCAGACGCTGAGCGACACGCTCGACCTCAGCAACGCGATTGATGCTGACGTCG
This sequence comes from uncultured Tepidisphaerales bacterium, assembly GCA_964416015.1. GTDB lineage: Bacteria > Planctomycetota > Phycisphaerae > Tepidisphaerales > Tepidisphaeraceae > JBCDKH01. The sequence continues at coordinate 4,782 of CAYQCT010000185.1, read as the reverse complement.
ACTTCGTCGGCACGACGCCGACGGCGATCGAGTTCCTGGACACCTCGCGGATCGAGATCAGCCCGCTGCTCCTGCAGCTGGTGTTCCTCACCGTCGCCAGCAGCGGCCCGGACGTCAACGGCGACACGCTCGCCGGCTTCCTCGACACGTCCGCGTTGTCGAACCCTGTGCTGCCCGTCGCGGCCAACGGCGACGTCGATGTCTCGGGTGCGTCGCTCGTGCTCGATCGCGGCCGCATCGACTTCATCGGCGACGCGCCCGACAACAACGACCTGACGCTCAATCCGATCCGCCTCGACCTGCCGGCGAACACGACGATCAACCTCGCCAGCAACGATCTGGGCGGCGGCGATGTCGAACTCGTGTTGTCCGGCACGCTCGCCTTCAGCGGGCAGGTCGACGACGATCCGGTGATCCTGCTCAACGCGACGGGCGACCTGCTGGCACGGAGCGTGGTTGCCGTGCCCGAGCCGGCGACGGCGGT
>CAYQCT010000185.1:1942-4288 GCA_964416015.1 uncultured Tepidisphaerales bacterium | reverse complement strand
CTGCTGCTGCGTCGCCGGTCGTCGTAGGCTCGCGGCCGTGTCCGGCGGCAACGAACCAGAAGGCGACGGTCAACGCGACTGCTGCGTGTGTGGTCGGGACAACCGGGCGACGCCGAGCCATCGGCTGTCGCGTGACTCGTGGCGGCTGGTGCAGTGCGCGGACTGCGACATGGTCTACCTCGAGAACGCGCCGGCGTACGAAGCGCTCGAGGAGGACCTGGCCTGGGAGAAGCAGGTCGCCGCCGAACGCGAGCGGCGTCGCGAGGGCAAGGCCGTCCACTACGCGATCAGCGACACGGCCAAAGCCGTCAAGACGCTCCGTCGCGGCAAGGGCGTTCGCGTGAAGGAGCGACGACTGGCCGAGCAATTTCTACGCGAGGGCAAGGTGCTCGACCTCGGCTGCGGCGACGGCCGGACGGCGTTGCACCTGGGCGACGCGTTCACGCCCTTCGGCATCGAAATCAGCCGCGGACTCGCCGAACAGGCGCGGCCCGGCTTCGAAGCAAGCGGCGGCCGACTCGTCCACGCGCCGGCGGTCGAAGGACTCGCGACGTTCGACGACGGCTACTTCGACGGCGCGTTCCTGCGGGCCTATCTCGAGCACGAGACGGCTCCGCTGCCGGTGCTGCGGAGCTTGCGTGACAAGCTGCGTCCCGGCGGCCGGGTCATCATCAAGGTGCCGAACTTCGCCAGCTGGAACCGGCACTTGCGTGGCGGCGAGTGGTGCGGGCTGCGGTTCCCGGACCACGTCAACTACTTCACGCCGACGACGCTGCGTCGGCTGGTCGAAGAAGCGGGGCTGGCCGTGGCGTCGTTCGGTTTCGCGTTCCGACAGCCGTTGAGCGACAACATGTGGCTGGTCGCGGAGCGGCCGGGCTGAGGCTGTACGATTCGGCATGCCCGAACCGTCCGCCCGCGTCGGCCACGAACGCACCGCCGAGGCCGCGGCGTTTCCGACGTTGTCGCAGAAGCAGACCGACGCCTTCTTCAAAGCCGGCGAAGCCCAATCGGCCGCGGACGGCGACCTGCTGATCCGCGCCGGCGACCAGAGCTACCCGCTGCTCATCGTACAACGCGGCCACGTCCGCATCATCGAGCAACGGCCGCAGGGTGACGACCTGCTCATCCACCGTCACACGCCCGGCGAGTTCGTCGGCGACGTCGACCTGCTGACGGGCCGGCCGGCCGTCTTCTGTGCGGTGGCCGAGGGCGAGACGGAGCTGATTCGGGTTTCCCGGGACAAGATCCGCAAGGTCGTCGCCGCCGACGCGTCACTCGGCGAGCGAATGCTGCGCGCGTTGATGGTCCGACGCGACCTGCTCAGCGATACCGCCTTCGTCGGCACGCGGCTCGTCGGCAGCCGGTGGGACAAGCGGACGGCCGAGATCAAGGAGCTGCTCGACCGCAACCACGTGCCGTACACGTGGCTCGATCCCGAGCGTGACGAGCGCACGGAAGGCCTGCTGGCGTCGATGGACGTTGCGACGGATCAGCTGCCGATCGTCGTCCCGCCGGGCGAGCACGAGGCGTTGCGGCGGCCGACGCTCAAGGAAGTTGCCGCGGCGTTGAAGCTCGGCACGAGCAGCGTCGCGGGCGAAGTGCAGGACGTCATCATCGTCGGCTCCGGCCCGGCCGGCCTCGCCGCGGCGGTCTACGCGGCCAGCGAAGGGCTCAAGACGCTCGTCCTCGACGCCCACGCCCCCGGCGGTCAGGCCGGGACGAGCTCGAAGATCGAGAACTATCCCGGCTTTCCTACCGGCATCAGCGGCGCGGATCTCGCGCAGCGGACGAGCGTGCAGGCCCAGAAGTTCGGCGCGACGCTCCGCGTGCCCTGCTCGGCCGTCGCGCTCGAAGGAACCGACGCCAGCGTCAAGACGCTGCGGCTCGACTGCGGTGACGAGTTGACCGCGCGAAGCGTCGTCATCGCGACCGGTGCGAGCTACCGCAAGCTGAACCTCGACAACGAAGAGACGTTCGCCGGCACGGGCGTCTACTACGGCGCGACGCAGATGGAGGCGACGCTTTGCAGCGACGAAGTCGTCGCCATCGTCGGCGGTGGCAACTCCGCGGGGCAGGCGGCGGTCTTCCTCAGCGGCCAGGCGTCGCGTGTGCTGATGCTCGTCCGCGGCGACTCGCTCGCCAGCAGCATGAGCCGCTACCTGATCGACCGGCTCGAGGCGACGCAGAACATCGACCTGCTTTACAACACGAAGGTCACCGCCCTGCACGGTGACGACGAGGCGGGCCGGCTGGAGCGGGCGACGCTCGAAGGCCCCGACGGCCCGCGCGAGGTTGGGCTCGCCGGGCTGTTCGTGATGATCGGTGCTGCACCGCGGACAGAGTGGC
>CAYQCT010000185.1:0-1932 GCA_964416015.1 uncultured Tepidisphaerales bacterium | reverse complement strand
TCCGCAGCCGCTACGAGGACAAGTACGTCGAGTACGCCGCCAACAACAGCTTCGTCCTGACCGGCCCCGATGTGCCGCGCGAGCGTTGGCCGCGGAAGGATCGCGAGCCGCGGTATCTGGAGACGAGCGTGCCGGGCGTGTTTGCCGCGGGCGACGTCCGCAGCGACAGCACCAAACGCGTCGCCACCGCCGTCGGCGACGGCGCGATGGCCGTCCGCTTCGTGCACGCGGCCCTGTCGGAGTGAAGACGCAAGTTGTTCGCATTCACCCGCGACGGCGGATCACTACCATCGACGTCGTGAACCGTCTGTTCTGCTGCCTGTTGCTCCTGCTGCCTTTCCTGCTGACGCCGACGGCGCGGGGCGAGGTTGTGGTGGAAGAAGTCCTTGCGCAGGTTTTGGCCGACTGGACGGAGGCGGGCGAGGATGCGCGTGCCGCGGTGGGCGCGGTGCTGCAGGGCGATGACGATGTCGATGCCGACGCGTTGGCCGAAGCGCTCGACGCGGTGCAGCCACACCTGGACACGCTGGCCGAGGCGGACCTGGAGGGCGTGCGGCTGGCGTTCGACGACGAGGCCGCCTTTGCCGAGCCGCCGGAGTGGGCCAAAGGGATCTCGCCGATGCTCGCCGTCGCGGCGGCGGGTCTGACGGATGTCGCCGCCGAGCCGGGGGATCGCGAGGCGGTGGCACGCGCGGTGCGTCGTGCCCAGGCGGCCCGGGCGGTCCTGCGGCCGCTGTCGTATTGGCCGAGCACGTCCTACTGGTTCCAGGCGGCGGAGGCGGATCTGGCGTTGGTTCGGCGGATGGGCGCGCGGGCGTTGTCCCTCTCGGCCGAAGATGCCGCGGACTTCGTGGAGCTGCCGCCGCTGCGTCTGTTTCACGAGGCGACGCGGCAGGAGGGTGAGCTGCTTGCCGCAGACTTGCGAGATTCGGGCGACGAGCTGCCGCAGTGGGTGCAGGATTCCCTCGGCCGCGGCGTCGAGGACGAGGCAACGCGGGAGGCTTACGTCGCCGAGTGGTCCGACGCCGAGCGGCGGGAGGAGTTGATCCGGGAGTTCGAGCTGTACTACGCCGTCGAGATCGAGCTGGCCAAGCACCTGGACGATCCGGAGACGCTCGTGCGGTTCCTGGAGGAGTGGGAGCTGGGGCACGAGACGGAGTCGTACTGGCTGAGCCGGTACGCGTTGATGTCGCCGCGGACGGCGTACGCGTTGCAGTTCCAGCAGCAGGCGGCCGAGGACCTGCTGGCGGTCGCGTGGGCGGCGGCGCAGGTGCGGGACATGCGGGCGGCGGTGCGGACGGCCGGCAACGTCCGCAGCGGCGGCGAGATCCGTACGGCCGGCCGCGATGGGAAAGGCTTCCTCATCGCCCCCGTGCCGCTCTCGGAGCGGCCGGCCGTTCTACCCGTCGGACGCTGACGTACGATCCGGGCATGGCAGATTCCCCGTCGTCCCGCGCGAAGCACGTCGCCCTCGTCGGCCATTGCGGCCCCGACAGCTCCTTCCTCCGCATGGCCATCTCGTCCGCCGTGCCGGGTGCGAAGATCTCGATGGCGGACACCGAGCAGGAGCTGGAGGACGTTCTGAGCAATGACCCGGACCTGCTGCTGTTCAACCGCGTCCTCGAGGACGGCTTCGCCGACCGGGACGGCGTTTCGCTCTTGAAGCGGGTCAAGACTGAGCGGGCCGAGCAGAAGGTAATGATGGTCAGCAACTACGCCGAGACGCAGGAAGAGGCCGAAGCCGCCGGCGCGGTCCCGGGCTTCGGCAAGGCAGACCTCGGCAGTGAAAAGGCGAAGGAGCGCATCGCCGGGGCGGTGGCGTAGCAGCGTTTTCAGGAGTAGGCATCAAGGTTAAAGATGAGGACCCGCGTCGTAGCAGCGGCGGCTCGCCGCTGCCGTTTGCTTTGCGGAAGACGACCGGACCAGAGGCAG
>CAYQCT010000184.1:0-6055 GCA_964416015.1 uncultured Tepidisphaerales bacterium | reverse complement strand
TCTGGCCGCAGGTCCGCCTCGCGATCGAGGCCGGCTACGCCAGCAGCCGCGACGCGAACCAGATGGGCATCGCGCGTGGCGGACAGTGGATCGACCTCGAACCCATGCCCGGCTTCGCCCTCGCCGATGGTGCGCCGACGCTTGCACAGAAGGCCGCGATGACGTGGTCGGCACTTGTCGTCAAAGTCGTCGCGAACGGGCCGACGCTCGCGATCGTCGGCGTCGTGGGCACGTTGATTGTCGCAGGTCGCCGGTTCATCGTTGATGCGTTCGACGTTGCCTGGTGGCGGCTGCGTCCGACCGGCGAGGCACGCACCTTCGTCACGCGGACGCTGGCCTTGCTCGACCGCCGGGCGTCGCGTCGCGGGACGCCCCGGCCGATCGGCCAGTCGCACGCGGCTTGGCTGAACACGCAGGAACTGTCCGCCGTCGCCGATTGGGCGACGTTCGCGCCGCTCCACGCGTCGCCGCCGATGTCGGACGTGGTGACGCCGTTTCGCCGGAACGTCGGAAGGCGGCGACGATGAAGGTGCTGGCCATCGCAGCGACGACCGTCACGAGACGCGACCTTGAGGAAGCGTTATCAGCGAAGCTGATGTCTGTTCGCGTCCGGCCAGAGATCGCGCTCCGCGATGGCTCTCCCTCGCGGTCGTGCCTCGTGGCGGTGCTTGTTAAGCGTCGCGATACACCCCGTAGTTCCCGTAGGGTGGGCTTCAGCCCACCATCGGCTTCCATCATGTGTCAAGAAGGTGGGCTGAACGACGATCCGCAGGAAGCACGAGTGAATATATCGCAAGCACGCACCCGTCACGAGGTTGCCGCACGACATACGGACGTAGTCGGCGATCTGTTGCGAGCCCCGACCGTGAGGGAGGTGGTCCGTCATCTATTACGCGGTCGTCAGGACAGAACCCCTTCCTCACGGTCGGGGCTCGCAACGCACGACTGCTTCACGCGCACCGTTGGGGCGCCCACCCTACGCGTACGCCTGCGTGCCTCCGGTGTACGCGGGAACGACACGGGCGTGCGTCTGCGCGACACGGGCGTGCGTTTAGGCGACGGAAACGTACGCCTGGGTTACTCCGGCGCAGGCTTGCGTCGCTCATCCGTCATCTTGCGTCGCTCATCTTTCAAGTTGCGTCGCGCATCTTTCATCCTGCCGGGGAATGGGGACAGGCACCGCAGACGGAGCCAGTCCCCGTTCCCCTTGGTTCCCCGTCTCCTCGCCTGTTGCACGAATAGGTGGCGAGAAAACAGGGACTGGCTCCGTCTGCGGTGCCTGTCCCTGTTTCCGGTCCGACGTCGCGTTCCGCGACCGCTCTTTCTTACGGTCGTGCCTCCGGGCGGTGCCGTCATTACCCTCTTATGCAATTGATGTCTCATGACGCATCCGCCGCCTGAATCCGTCACGTCCGACGCGGCGACGCAGGTCGGCCGCATCCGCGATCGGCTGAACGGGGCGCTGCTGGGCAAGGAGGCCGTCGTCGAGCAGGTGCTGTGTTGCCTGCTCGCCCGGGCCCACGTGCTGCTCGAAGACATGCCCGGCCTCGGCAAGACGACGCTGGCCAAGGCCCTTGCCGCCGCGGTCGGCGGAAGCTTTGGACGGGTGCAGTGCACGCCGGATCTGTTGCCGGGCGACGTGACGGGGTTCAGCGTCTTCAACCAGAAGACGCGGGAGTTCGACTTCCTCAAAGGGCCAATCTTTTCGGAGGTGCTGCTCGTCGACGAGATCAACCGGGCCACGCCGCGGACGCAGAGCGCGTTGCTCGAAGCGATGGCCGAAGGGCAGGCGACGGGCGACAACGTGCGGCGTGACCTGTCGCCGACGTTCTTCGTGATCGCTACGCAGAACCCGATCGACCACGCCGGGACGTACCCGCTGCCCGAGGCCCAGCTCGACCGGTTCGGCATGAAACTCAGCGTCGGCTACCCGAGCGACGAGCACGCGATGGCGATGCTGACGAACGCAGTTTCTAGTGTTGAACATGCCCGTGACACGAACTTAAGTTCGTGCTCGGAAGATCAGACACGTATTGAAGTTCGTGCCACGTTCGATCCCGTGTTGATGGAGGGCGAACTGCTCGACATCCAGCGACATGTGCAACGTACTGCGTGCGAGGAACGCGTCCGCCGGTACCTCGTCGACCTTGCGACTGCCTCTCGCCAGCACCCGCAAGTCACACTCGGCGTCAGCCCGCGTGGCCTGCTTGCGTGGCAACGACTCGCCCAGGCGAAGGCGACGCTGATCGGTCGGGACTACGTCACGGCCGACGACGTGCAGGCGGTCGCCCGGCCGTGCCTGCTCGTCCGACTCGGCGTCGCGACAGGCGACGCGGGGGCGATCATCGACGATCTTTTGGAGAGCGTCGCGGTATAGGTCAACGGTATCGCGTCGTCGCGTCTGCGAAAGACGCGACGCTTCCCCTCCAATTGCGAGACCTGAGCGTGAGCGAAGGATTTCGGGAGATTGCGCAGAACCCCTCGCTCACGCTCAGGGCTCGCAGGTAGAACATGTGATCGCTTTCTCACCTTGACCTTCGAATCCGCAGAAGCTCCTCATGTTCGACCTCCCCGACGACAACCCGATGCTCTGGCTCACAGGCACGTTCGTCCTGCGGCTGGGCGAAGCGGTCATCGCCGCCGTGTCGGACCTGTTCGTCGGCGTGCTCATCGCAGGGCTGTTGCGGCACATCGTCGGCGACGAGCGTCTACAAAATTGGTTCGCCAAGCCGTGGTCAACGGCCCTCGCCGCGGTCGCGTTGCCGGTCGGGTTCGCAGGGATCCTGCCGATCGCAGTGGTGCTGCGACGGGCCGGCGTGCGGACGGCGGCGGTCGTGGCGGTCTTGTTGCTCGGCGGCGCGGTCGGGCCGTTGTCGCTGGCGTACCTGATGGAACGAGCGACGCCGCTGGCGGCTTTCGTACTCGTCGCGATGCTTGTCGCGACGACGTGGGTGGTCTTCCTCGTGCTGCCAAAGTCGGAGGCCGAGCCGGTGGGAGATGACACGGCGGGTCTGCTGCCGGCGCTCGCCGAAGCCAAGCCGTTGCTGGCTGCCGTCTCGCTTCCTCTCATGATCGGTCTGATCGTCTTCGCCGGCGTCGCCGCGTTCCTGCCGCCGAGCTTCGGCGGGCACGTGATGCACGAGCCGGAATTGGCACACCTGCTCGCGGCGATCGTGCTGCCGGTCGTGGGCGTCTACCCGCCGACGATCGCCTCGCTCTTCAGCGGCGAATCCGCCGCCGGCGTCTATCCGGGGGCCGCGTGGACCATGCTCCTCGGCAGCGGCCTGAGCCTCGGCAGCTTCGTTCTGCTCCTCACGCTCGTCCCACGACGTTCCGCATTCATCGCGATCGGCCTGCTGGTCGCGTCGCTCGTCGTCGGCTTCTTTGGCCTGCACGTCACGCCGCGCCTCGTCCCGCTCGCGTCTGAAGATTCGCACGCCTTCGACCGTTTGTCGCGACCGTTCCACCTGCTCGACGGCGACGCCGGCCCGGTGGCGAGCATCGTCAACAGCTGGCGGAACGACGCGTCGGCTGGTCTGCTGCTCGTCGCCGTGATACTCGTCACGCTCGTCTTCCTGCCAAAGCCGTCGCAGCGTCGAGCCGGCCACGCCTCGACCGGCCTGCTCCGCGGCCTCGCCGTCGCTGGCGGCCTCGCGTGGATCGTCGGCACGCTCTATGTCTACTACCCATCCGCCGAGACCGTTCTCGCTAAGATGCGCTACGGCGAAGGCTACCTGTCCGCCGCCATCGGCGAAGGCGACAAAGCCGCGGCCGAGGCATCTCTCGACCGCATCGACCAATTGGCTCGCCGCGGCGGCATCGGCTCGCGTCTCCGTCTTGATACGACCGCCTGCGAGCACTTTGCCGCGCTCTCCGCTGCCATCGAAGCCACGCGGCCGAAGATCCGCCAAGGCGACGCAACACATCGCGACGTCGCCGACGTCTTCGCCGCAGCCACCCGCACGCGGCGGCTCGTCGAAGGATCCAGCTAGAACCCGCTCCCGCCGAAGTCGATCAAACCGAAAGTCATGCCGCAAGGGTCATCGCCACAAGAAGCGGCGATCGGATTCGGTGAAACAGCGGCGTTGCGACTGGACCTGTGGTAGATTCTCCGGATGTCCGGTCGTCCATCCGCCGCGGGGTGTGCGCGTGAGGTGCCGCCGGAGGAGGACGTCGAGGCGGTTCTGCGGTACATGCGGCAGATCGCGTCGAGCCTCATGCGACGCGAGCGCGGCGACCACACGCTGCAGACGACGGCATTGGTCAACGAGGCGTACATGCGGCTGCACCGGGATCGGGCCAGCGAGTGGCGGCCAAAGCCGGCGTTTTATCGCGCGGCGGCTGAGGCGATGCGGCGGGTGCTCGTCGACTACGCGCGCCGGCGGCGCGCCGCCAAGCGGGGCGGGCCGCACGTCCACCTCGTCTCGCTCGCGTCGCGTGACGCTCGACGTTGCGGAACTGGCGACCAGCGAAGACCCCGGACGCGTGCTCGACGTCGAGGCGGCGTTGCGGGCGTTGGCCGAGGTCGACGCCGACGCGGTGGACGTCGTGCGGTTGCGGATCTACACCGGCATGAGCGTTGCGGAAGTTGCGGACAACACGGGCCGGTCGCTGCGGACGGTCGCCCGCGACTGGTCATTCGCCCGGGCGTGGCTATACGACCGACTGCGGGACGGCGGAGCGTGACGCCGGGCCACGAGTTTGTCCGGCAGGCGTACGCCGATTTTGACGCGATGGTTGGCAAGGGTCAGGAGTTGCATGAGCCACGAAGCAGAACCCGCCGACGGTGACGCGTCCGACGCCGAGAGGACGCGGCGGGTGAAGGCGGTCTTCCTCGACGCCCTCGACCAGCCGGCCGACGATCGATCGGCCTTCGTCGAGCGGGCGACGGTGGGCGATCCGGCGGCGAGGGAGCAGGTCCTGCGTCTGCTCGAAAGTGCGGACGCGGCCGAGGAGGCCGAGGATTTCGACCAACTGACGTTCACGGTCGACTGGTCCGACCTGGCACTCGGCGATGCACCGCCGCCCGACGTCGGCAGCGTCGGACGGACCGTCGGCAACTATCAGCTCGTCGAACAACTCGGCCGCGGCGGACACGGCGAGGTGTGGCGGGCGCGACAGCTTCGGCCCGTGCAACGCGAGGTCGCGGTCAAGCTGCTGTCGACGCGTTCGGGTCGCGACGATCTGGTCGAACGGTTCCGCTTCGAGCGGCAGGCGTTGGCGCGGCTGGATCATCCGGACGTCGCGCGAGTGCTCGATGCCGGGGAGGCAGATGGGGTTCCGTTCCTCGTCGTGGAGCTGGCGCCGGGGCAGTCGGTCACGCGTTTCTGCGAGGAGCACGCGTTGCCGGTGCGGGAGCGGGTCGAGCTGTTCACGCGCGTCTGCGACGCGGTGCGGCACGCGCACGGCCGGGGGATTTTGCACCGCGACCTGAAGCCGGCGAACGTGCTCGTCTGGGATGCCGACGACGGGCGGCGGGTGAAGGTGATCGACTTCGGCATCGCGCGGCTGCTCGGCGAGGAGTCGCCGGAAGCGACGATCGGGACGCCGGCGTACATGAGTCCGGAGCAGGCCGCGGGCGAGGTCGTGGACGTGCGGAGCGACGTGCATGCGCTGGGCCTGCTGTTGCACGAGATCCTGGGCGGTGAGAATCCGGTGCGGCGGACGACGACGTCGCGCAGCCGGCGTGCGATGGCCGAAGCGGCGCGGCGGGCACCGCGGCCGGAGCCGTTGGCGGACGTGGCGGACCCGGAGCCGAATTGGATCATCGCCAAGGCGACGGCCGCCGATGCCGATGAGCGTTACGCGTCCGCCGGCGCGTTGGCGCGAGACGTCGACCGGTATCTGCAGGGCCTGCCGGTCGCGGCAGGGCCGGGGACGTGGCGGTACAAGGTGCGTCGGCACACCCGGCGAAACAAAGGCGTCGCCGCGGCGGCGGGTCTGGCGTTGGCGGCGGTCGTGTTCGGCGCGGGCGCGACGGCGTACCAGGCGGTGCGGGCGTCGCGGGCCGAGCAAGAGGCGGTGCGGCAGCGTGATGCGGCCGTGCTCGCGCGGG
>CAYQCT010000183.1:2931-6129 GCA_964416015.1 uncultured Tepidisphaerales bacterium | reverse complement strand
ACCCCTCGATGCCGAGCGAATCGGCGAGGCTCTGCGCGGTGGCGGGCATGAGCTGCATCAGCCCCCGCGCGCCGACGTGCGACGTGGCGCGCTCGCCGAAGAGCGACTCCTGGCGCATGAGCGCCGCCGTCACGAACGGGTCGAGCCCCTGGTCTTCGGCCTCGGCGGTGATGAGGTCGCGGTGGGGGAACGGGTAGAGCAGGCGCAGCTTGCGCGCGCTCGTGCCGCCGCCCAGGCTCGTGCCGATCTGGATGGCGCGGTCGCCATAGCCGCGTGCGATGAGCGCCTCCCCCATCGCCAAGCGCGCCTCGCGCGAGCGCCCGCCCTGCCGCACCGCCCGGTCCACCGCCGCCGACGCCGCCTCGGGGAAGCCCGCCTCGCGGAGCACGTCGGCCTGGCGGAAGAGGGCGTCGGTCTGGGCCGCTACGGCGGGATCGGGCTCGGGATCACGGGAGAGCGGGATGGGCCAGAAGGGCTCGCCGAGCTGTTCGCTGGCGCGGAGCGCGTAGTAGGAGTCGCGGTCGAGCTGGCGGACGCGGCGGTAGCGGCTCTCGGCGGCATCGGCGTCGCCCGCGGCCTCGTGGGCGCGAGCGGCCCAGTAGGTGGCCTGGAGGGCGAAGTCGCCGCCTTGCGCGCGCTGCGCGTCCCAGATCCGCGCGGCCTCGGCGTAGTCCTCCGCGAGGAAGGCCATGCCGGCGAGGCGCGTCGTGGCGAGGCCGGACCAGCGCGTGCCGGGGTGCTCGCGCACGACGCGCTGGTAGAGCGGGCGCGCGTTCTCGTCGTCGGTCTCCTGGTGGTAGGCGTCGGCGGCGAAGTAGAGCGGCGCGGCGGCGGCTTCTCCGCTCTTCTCCCGGTTCAGGGCGAGGTAGATCTCGGCGGCGTCGGCGGGCCGGTGGAGCCGGCCGAGGGCGCTCGCGCGGAGGTCGCGCGCGTCGTCGGTCTGGAGCGGTTCGAGGGCCTCCAGCGTCTCCTCATACTCCTCGGCGTAGTAGAGCGCGTCGGCGTAGTCGTACCGCGCGGCGGCGTCCGACGGGTTGGCGTCTACGTACTGACCGAAGTGGTCGGCGGCGCGGGCGTTGAGCCCGAGCGCGCGATCGACACGGGCGAGCAGCAGGTGGTCGCGGGCCGAGAGCGAGGAGAGCGGGCGGAGCAGGTCGGCAGCGGCCTGTGCGGGCGGTGCGGCGGGGTCTGCCCGAGGCGAGCGTGACCCTGGTGGCGAAGCCGGCAGTGCTGCCGGTGCTGGAAGGCCTGCCCTACTTCGACGACACGATCGCAAGCGACGGCGGCGTCTGGGCGACGGCACGCGAGATGCGGCGGCGGCGATTCGAGGCGTGCGTCTTGCTGCCGGGGTCGTTCCGCTGGGCGGCCGTCGCGTGGCTGGCGGGAGTGCCGGTGCGGATCGGGTATCGGCGGGACGGACGGGGGTTTCTGCTGACGGACGGGCCGACGCCGGCGAAGGTGGACGGCAAGTACGTGCCGACGCCGACGCTGCGGTACTACCTGAAGCTGTTGGAGCCGCTCGGCGTGCCGGAGGCGGGGCGGCGGATGGAACTGACGGTGACGCCGACCGATGAAGCCAAGGCGGCGGCGATCCTGCGGTCGGCGGGTCTGGCGGACGCAAATCCATTGGTCATCTTCGTGCCGGGTGCCAACTACGGCGCCGCCAAGCTTTGGCCGCCGGCACATTTTGCGACTTTGGCCGATCGGCTGGCGTCGGAGCACGGCGCCTCGATCGCGTGCAGCGTCGCCCCGGCAGAGCGGTTCATCGCCGCGGAGATCGACCGACTTGCTGAGACGCCCGTCGTCGACCTCGCCGCCCACGGCCTGACCTTGCCTGCCGTCAAAGCCATCTGCCGCCGGGCCGACCTGGTCGTCAGCAACGACACCGGCACCCGCCACGTCGCCGCCGCCGTCGGGGCGAAGCTCGTAACGCTGTTCGGTCCGACGGACCCGAAGTGGACAACGATCGACCACCCGCGCGAACGCGAGCTGTCCATTCCCGTCCCGTGCGGGCCGTGTCAGTTGAAGGTCTGCCCGCTCCAAGGTGCGGACGAGAAGCAATGCCTCCACGGCCTCACCCCGGAGATGGTCTTCGTGTCGTGCATCGAACTGCTAGGAGCCGTCTAAAAACGAGTAGGGTGGGCCCCAGCCCACCGTCTGTCCTTGGCCGATCTTGCGAATCCCGATGGTGGGCCGGGGCCCACCCTACACCGGAGTTGTCTTCTCAAACGGCTCCTAGAGATGCCTCGCAGTCACCAGCGCATGGAGCAAGCAGGCAATGGACTAGCTCCTAGCTCCTAGCTCCTAGCTCTTAGCTCTTAGCTCCTAGCTCCCGCTATCGTCCCGCGTGTCCACCGCGATCATCCTCGTCGACCACGGCTCCCGGCGTCCGCAAAGCAACGCGATGCTCGAAGAAGTCGCTCAACAGTTTGCGCAGAAGTTCACCGAACACTACGACATCGTCGAGCCGGCCCACATGGAGCTGGCGATGCCGGACATCGCCGCCGCGTACGCCGCTTGCGTCGCGCGTGGGGCGAGCGACATCACGCTGCTGCCGTTCTTCCTCGCCCGCGGCAAGCACTGGACCCGCGACATTCCGTCCCTCGTCAGCCAAGCCGCCGCGAAACATTCGGGCACGACCTACCGCGTCGCCGAGCCGTTGGGCATCGACGAGCTGATCCTCGACCTGCTGCACAAGCGGGCCACGACCGCCGACCAGCAGCCGACGCTTGCGGCCGGCGAGGCCGATCCGCGGCTGGCGGACGTGCCGGCGACGCAACGTCGCGTGCAGTGTGCGACCTGCCCGTTCTCGGTCGAGGCCGACGGCCGCATCGTCCTGCGGCCGGATCGTGGCGTGACGCTGGACGAACTCGCCGCCCGTGCCGCGTCGTAGACTCCTTCGCCCGCCGCAGTCGTAGCACAACTGGACAGTGCAGCGGCCTTCTAAGCCGCAGGTTGTGGGTTCGAGCCCCACCGACTGCGTTCGTCTTCCGCCCTTCGATTCACGCCGTTGCTCACCGTCGTCGTCCCCACGTTGCACGAGGCGGCGAATCTGCCCGTCGCGATCGAGACGGCCCGGCAGCACGCGTCGCAAGCCTTCGAACTCGTCGTCGCCGACTGCGGCAGCACGGACGACACGGCCGCCGTTGCCCGCTCGCTCGGCGCGACCGTCGTCGACGGCGGCGGCTGTCGGGCCAG
>CAYQCT010000183.1:231-2921 GCA_964416015.1 uncultured Tepidisphaerales bacterium | reverse complement strand
CGTTGAACGCCGGCGGCTTCGCGTCACGCGCCGACGTGCTCGTCTTCCTCCACGCCGACACACGTCTGCCGATCGGCTGGGACGAGGCGGTGCGTCGCGCCGTCGCCCGCGGCTGTGTCGGCGGGGCGTTCGACTTCGCCTTCGCCGGCCACCCGCTCGGCCGCGGCTTGCGACGGCAGACGTTGCGACTCGTGCAGGTTCTGAACCGAGCCCGCTTCCGCGCCGCCGGCGGCTTCTTCGGCGACCAGGTCATCTTCTGCACCGCCGCCGCCTTCCACACGATCGGCGGCTATCCGAAGGTCGGCCTGCTCGAGGACGTCCGCTTCGCGCACGCGCTGCGCCGCCTCGGCCGGACCGCGACGTTGCAGCCGCCGGTGCGGACGAGCCCGCGTCGCTTCCTCGAGCGCGGCGTGTTGCGCCAGCTCACGCACGACTTCGTCCTTCTCGGCCGCGACGCCTGCGGATTGCCTTGTCGCAGCCGGCACTACAACGCGCTCAATCGCACCGGCCACCGGACGCAAGCGTTCGGCCCGGATCGGCCGCGTCGGTAGAGGCCGCTACGCTGCCGGATCGATGTCGCGGCCGCGCGTTCTGCACCTTCTCGACGCTGGCCTTGCTCCGCCGCGGTTGCTGCCGATCGTGCGGGGCAGCGACCCGGTGCTTACGCGTCGTTGCGGGCATGATCTTGTCCGGCTGCGGGCGGCACTCGAAGTGCGAGCGCAGCGGCCGGACATCGTCGTCGCTTGGTCCCGCGCTGCAGCCCGCGCGGCCGTCGCGGCGAACGTCGCACACGTCCTCTGGCGGCCGGTGCCGCACGATGTCCGGCCGCTGGCGCGAGCAACCGCGCTCTGCCACAGCAAGCTGCAACACCGGCGGCTCGGCGGTCATCTTCTGCCCGATCCGCTGCCGGCAACGCCAACCGTTTCGCGAGAATCCCGCGGCATCTCCGAGTTGGACGTCCTCTGGCTCCTCTCGTGCGACACGGGGCCGCATGCCGGCCTGCCGCGGGCGGCGTGGGCGGCGACGCTGATGCACGTACTCATGCGCCGCGAGGGGAAACGCCACCGCCTGCTGCTCGATCCAGGTCCGGCAAGACCGCTGCGCAGGCTTCGCCGCTTCGTCGACCAGCTCGGCATTCCCGGTCTCGGCGTGCCGATCGAGCAGACGATCGGCCTCGACTACGGCCAACTCGCAGGCCTCGCCGACGGAGCCGTCTTCTCGCCGACCGGCTTCTGCGACCCTTGGCCCGCCCGCGTCGCCGTCGCGGCTGGCCTGCCGATCGTGGCAACCAACGACGTGGCCGGCGGACTGGCCGATGCGGAGCACGTGCATCACGCTGCGTCGGACAAGCCGCGTCACATCGCGCGGGAGATGCTGCGGCATCAGGACCGGCAGCCGCGACGGCCGGCGCCGACTGACGAAGCGGTGGCCGATGTCGGTGCCAAGTTCGCCGCACTCCTCGAGCCGGCCGCGTCGCCGATTCTTCGATAATCGCCTAAGCTTTGACGATGCATCGCGTCCTCGCCTCATTCCTCGCCGCCGCCTGCATGGCGGTTCCTGCGACTGCCGCCGCGCCGGTTTCCGCCGATGCCGTCGCCGAGGCACACGGCCGCGCCTCAATCCCCGACGGCCTCGTCTTCGCCGGCGACCTCACCGTCAACTTCGGCGGCAACGTCATCCTCGACGTCACGACGCACTTCCACCCGAACGGCGCGCTCGTCCACATGGACGCCGGCCCGCAGGGCATCGTCGTCTTCGACGGATCGACGGCGCACCTCGCCCCGGCCGACGCACCGATGCAACGGCCGCGTTTTCACGTGCTGACCTGGCCTTACTTCGCGGTGATGGCCTACAAGCTCGGCGACGGCGGTACGACGCTCACGCCGATGGAGCCGGCCCCGCTCCGCGAAGGCGGAGAGCCGATGCGGCGTGCCAAGCTGACCTTCGGCGACAACGTCGGCGACAGCCCGGACGACTGGTACATCCTCTACCTCACCGACGACAACGTCCTCAAGGCATCGGCCTACATCGTCACCTACGGCAAGGGCGATGACGCCGAGCCGCAGCCGAGCATGATCGTCTACGACGACTTCGTGACCGTCCCGACGCCAAAAGACTACGATGCCGCGGCCGTGATCAGCACGAACTGGACGCTCTACCACTGGAGCGAAGACAAGGGCATCGTTGGCGAGCCCAAGGGCACCGCGACGCTCGAGAATCTCCGCCTCGTCCAACGCCCGGTCGGCATCTTCGACGCACCGGCCGGCTCGCGTGAAGTGACCGTGCCGAAGTCTTAGCAGTACGTCGCACCGACCGCGTACCGGCCGTCCGGCAGCGGGTCGCAGCGGCGGACCTGCACCTCGCGTTCCTTGGCCTCGCCCTCGAGCCGCACCTTCTGGTAGGCACCCTCGGGCAGCGGCCGGGAATCGTGCGGGCAGAACTCGGCCTCGTCCGGCAGCGTTCGAGGACGCGGGCGTGCCGTCGGGCAGCGGAGCGTCGCGCCTGCCTCCTGGGCCTGGCGGGGCAGTTCGCGTCGATCGTCCGTCGTCTCCGGTGTCGCGTGCGTCGGGTCCATGACGGCTACTTCGCATACGCGGGCGAACGCGGCAAGCCGTAGGCTGCGGGTTCGTGAAGCCGCCGCTGACGGGCCGCCGCATCCCGGTGATCGCGGATGAGCACGCTGACCCCGA
>CAYQCT010000183.1:0-221 GCA_964416015.1 uncultured Tepidisphaerales bacterium | reverse complement strand
ATCGCCGCAGCCTCCTTAGTCGGTAGCACCGGTTTCGGCGTCAACTCGGCTGCAATCCACCAGCTCCGCCTCGAACGCGCACTGCTCGCCGCCGCCGCCGGTGCCGCCCTCGCAACGGCGGGCGTCGGCTATCAAGCTGTCCTGCGGAACCCGCTCGCCGAGCCCTCCCTGCTCGGCGTCAGCGGCGGGGCGGCATTGGCAGCCTTCGCGTGGACGCTGCC
>CAYQCT010000182.1:3317-6223 GCA_964416015.1 uncultured Tepidisphaerales bacterium | reverse complement strand
CGCCGTCGCGGCGGCGGCGAGGACGCACTACCCGAAGTCCGATGTCGTGCTCGTGACGAATGACGAGGAAGTCGCGCCGGACGATGCAACGGTTCTCCGGACGGCCGCCTCGCCGACGACGGGCGACACCCGCGCCGCCGATGCCGCGTGGAGTTCGTTGCTGGCGTCGACGGAGGCGGACTTGTTTTTGTTGCTGACGTGCGAGGACCGGCCGGATCCGCAGATGCTGGCGCGGGCGGTCGACACGCACCTGCGGGGGCCGATTGCAGAGGTAGTGGAGGGGACGCTGCCCGTTGCGGCGGCGGAGGCGGCGACGTTGTGGTCTGGAAACGTCCTGCGGCGACGCTGGCTGCTGACGCGGGCGGCGTTGCACGGCCTGCTGCAGAGCCCGCTGCCGAGCCGTCCCGCGACGCCGCCGTTGGAGGATGCGCCGCTGCGTGCCACGCCCGCATCGCTCGCGCAGGTGCCGCTTCCTACGGCTGATTCGTCGGCGAGGGAAAAGCTCACGGGGCTTCTGGCCGATGTTGCGAGCGGGCGGAGCAGCAATACCGTGGCCGACGCCGCGTGAGTTGCTCGCGATGCCGCCTTTCTTCCCTGATTCGCAGACTTCTTCGTGACGACGCTCGACGCCACTGTTCCCGACTCGACGCCGGCCGACCGCCATCACACGCGGATCGGGGCGCGTCCGACGTGGTCGCTGCTCGACTTCGGCGAGGTCTGGCGGTTCCGCGAGTTGCTTTCGAGCTTGGCGTTGCGCGACCTCAAGATCCGCTACAAGCAGACGGCGTTGGGCATCATCTGGGTTGTCTTCCAGCCGCTGGTCGCGACGGCGATCTTCGTCTACATCCGCGGCTTCTTCGGCCTCAACGACAACGGCACGACGCCAGCGGTCCTGTTCGTTTTGGCCGGCTACGTTGCATTCGGGCTGTTCAAGGATTCGACCGAGCGGGCGTCGGCGAGCCTCGTCAACAACTCGGCGCTCGTCAGCAAGATTTACTTTCCGCGTGTCCTCCTGCCGCTCGCGGCGGCGGCGAGTGCGGTCTTCGACCACATGGTCATGCTCGTCATGGTCGTGCTGGCGTGGATCGCTTGCGGCATCCTGATCGGGTGGTTGGGCTACGGGCCGGAGAACACGATCGTGCCGGTGCCGGGGTGGCATTTGCTGATGTGGCCGGTGACGACGGCGGTGTTGCTGATGCTGGCGGTGGGCGTGGGCATGACGGCGACGGCGTTGGCGAGTCACTTCCGCGACTTCAAGCACGTGGTGCCGGTCGCGTTGCAGTTGCTGCTGTACGCCTCGCCGGTCTTCTACGACCTGACGACGGCGCTCTACGGCAGCCAGGAAGCCGCCGCCGCAGCCGCCGCCGCGGGCGAGCCGCTGCCTTGGACGCCCTTCCTGTTCAATCCGATGGCCGGCGCGCTCGACACGTACCGCTGGGCGTTGGTCGGCGAAGGCACGGTGCACTGGCTCGCCTTTGCCTACTCGGCGACGTGTGCGGCGGTGATGTTGATCGTGGGGATGCTCGTGTTCCGCCGGATGGAGGGCAAAGTCGCCGATGTCATCTAATTCTTCCAACGTGCCCGATCAAGACCTCGCCATCCGCGTCCGCGACGTCGCCAAGGAGTACCGTCTCGGCGCGACCGCCAGCGAAGGCATCGGCAAACTCCTCCGCAGCCGCCTGACCGACCCGCTGGGCAGCAAGGCCCGGCGAAACACCTTCCACGCGCTCGACGGCGTCAACTTCGACGTCAAACGCGGCGAGACCGTCGGCCTCATCGGACGCAACGGCGCCGGCAAGAGCACCATGCTCAAGGTGACATCTGGGGCCGCGTCGGCAGCCTGCTCGAAGTCGGCACGGGCTTTCACCCGGAGCTGTCCGGCCGCGAGAACATCTACCTCAACGGTTCGATCCTGGGCATGACCAAGGGCGAGATCGACCGCCGGTTCGACGAAATCGTCGACTTCTCTGGCGTCGAGAAGTTCCTCGACACGCCGGTTAAACGCTACTCGAGCGGTATGTACGTGCGATTGGCCTTCAGCGTCGCGGCCCACCTGGAGCCGGAGGTGCTCATCGTCGACGAGGTCCTGGCGGTCGGCGACGTGATGTTCCAGCGCAAGTGCCTGGGCAAGATGAACGAGGCCGCCGGGAGCGGGCGGACGGTCATCTTCGTCAGCCACCAGATCGCGGCGGTCAAGACGCTCTGCTCGCGGGCGATCCTGATGCAGAGCGGCAAGGTCGCGATGGACGGCCCGGTCGACGAAGTCGCCACCGCCTACTCGCGGGCGTACATGCCGGCGGACGCCAAGGCCGTCTTCCGTCCGCCGACGGGTTCGGCGACAGGCACGCCGCAGATCCGAGAAGCGCGGATTCTCGCCGACGGCGTTCCGACCGCGCAGCCGCAGATGGGGCAGGAGCTGAGCATCGAGGTCGACTTCGACTCCGATCGGCCGGTCGCGGCGAACCTGGGCGTGGTCATCAACAATGCCGAGGGTGCCAAAGTCCTGCACACCAGCAGCCGCTACGCCCCGATGATGGCCCTCAAACAGCCGCGGCGGGCCGGGACGATCCGGTACGACTACGGCCGCGTCCCCCTGACCGCCGGCGACTACTCGATTTCGCTCTACCTCGGCGACGAGCAGCAGGAAACGCACAGCCTGATCGAGGCCATGCGATTCGAGATGTTCGAGCACGACGTCTTCGACGCCGGCCGGGCGTATCCGAGCGATCACAGCCAGCTCTACTGGCCCGTCGAGACGAGCGTCAGCGACCCGCTTTCGTCCGAAGCAGTCGCCTCGCGTCCCGCCGAAGCGGCGTGAGCGGGTCCGTCGCCGACGAATGATTTCACCTTCTGCGAGCCGCGGGCGTTGTCGTTGCGCGGGTGGCCGGTCGGGATGCCGGCTCGAG
>CAYQCT010000182.1:0-3307 GCA_964416015.1 uncultured Tepidisphaerales bacterium | reverse complement strand
TGCTTCGGCTCGGTCGAGAAGCCCCGCATCGCCCGCCCGCGCCGGTTGCATTTCGAACTGCCACCGTGGCTCGTGCGACAGTCGCACCGGCGACAGCTCGGCCAGCAGGTCGATCGGGAACCACTGCCACCACGGCGCGACCAGCCATCGCGGCTCGCTCACCGTCTCGAAGCCCGGCTTGCGGAGCAGGACGTCGTACCGCCCGTACCAGTCGATTGGAACCTCCGCCGGCGTGCGGCCGACCTCTTCGCCGTTGAGATAGACAAGTGCTCCCGGCGGCTGCGACTCGACCCGGAGCGTCCGCTCGACGCCGCAGCCGGTCGGTCCGCAGAAGAGCAACACGAGCAGCACGCGACGCCACGGCACGCCGACAGCGTACCGGGTTCGGGTTCCCCGCGATCTACGCCGTGCCGCTGCGGCTCAGTAGAACTCGCCGCCGATGTCGAAGACGCCTTCGTCGTTCTTTCGGCAGCTGGCGACACGCATCCGCGTGCTCATCCGCAGCGACCCGCGGCCGACGAGGACCCAGTGCCGGCCGCCGATCTCGCAGGGACGATCGCTTTGCAGGCCGATGCCGTGCAGGCTGAGGTTGCGGACGCGGACGTGGCGGCCGCTGGTGTGGTGCGTGTCCGCGGGGCTGCTGATCCAGGCTTCTTGCGTCGCCGCCTCGCTCCGCCCGCTGCGACGACGCTCGGCCAACGCGAGGTGCGGGCCGGTATCGGCTTGCTGCGGAAGCGGACGGGCGGCCGTGCCTTCAAAGGCATCCGTAGGGGCGGCATCGGGCATCAGGCGGTCCATCGCCCCCCGCATCGGCCGGCGCGGGAGCCGACTGGACCGGCGTGTCGGCGAAACCATGTGTTTGCCCGGTGCTGCGGTCGCCGATAAGTTGCTCGTCCCCGCGTCGGCGTGTCGACGCAGGTTCCCGCCCGCCCCTGCCACGCCATGTCGACGCGAACCCGCCGAGCCCTCTCCGAAGCCCTCGAGCCCCGCCGGCTCCTGGCCGTCAACTTTAATGACGCCACGGGCATCCTCGTCCTCACCAGCGACCCGGTCGACACGATCTTCCAATTCGAAGACGTCAGCCCGATCGACGGGCCACGCCGCTTCCAGGTCATCGAGTCGGTCCCGACGCAGTTCCTCGTCGACGAGACCGCCGCGGGCTTCGCGGCCTACATCGACAGTGCGACCGACCGCACCGTCTTCGGCCCCTTCAACGCCGCCGACGTCCGCTACGCGCAGGTCGACCTGCTCGGCGGTGACGACCTCGTCATCGTCGGCAACAACGCGCCAGTCGCCCTGCTGCTCGACGCGGGCGAGGGCAGCGACACCATCAGCGCCGGCCCCGGCTCCGACACCCTGCTCGGCAACGACGGCGACGACTACCTCTTCGGCGGTGGTGGCGACGACATCATCGACGGCGGCGACGGCAGCGACCGGCTCATCGGCGGCGACGGCAGCGACACCGCCGACTACCGCACCCGCCAGACCGGCGTCGGCGTCCTGCTCGACCAGAACCCCAACGACGGGGCCGTCGGCGAAGGCGACAACGTCGGCGTCGACTTCGAGACCATCGTCGGCGGCGACGGCGGCGACCTGCTCGACGTCTCAGGACGAAGCGGATTTTCGGCCTTCGCCAGCGTGCCCGTCCGCCTGCTCGGCAACGGCGGCCCCGACGACCTCGTCGGCGGCCCCGGCACCGATACCCTCGTCGGCGGCCTCTCTAGCGACAACTACACCACCGGCGGCGGCAGCGACCTCATCCTCGCCGAAGACGGCAACACCGAGACGATCGAAGCCGACGGCGCAGGCCCGGTCGTGCTCGGGGATTCGGCCGACGTCGTCAACAACGGCGTCGGCGTCACCCGCATCGACGGCACGCCCGACGGCCCGACCTCGCTCGGCGACGGCTCATCCACCGCCAACCTCGACGCCGACGGCGTGCTCTCCGTCACCGCCTCGGCCGGCAACGACCGCGTCTTCCTCGGCGTCTTCGAAGAAGACCCCGACGGCGTCGGCCCGCTCGACCCGCAGCGGCTGCTCCGCGTCCGCGTCGAAGAACCGGGCGCGCAAACGCTCGTGCAGGAGTTCCCGCTGCAGGCACGTGACCCGGCCGCGCCCGATGCCGATGTGCTCGTGACGCAGGTCGTCGTCGACCTGCTCGACGGCGACGATCTGTTCTTCGGCAACGAGCTCCTCGAGCAGGTCGCCTTCACGCCGGCCGACATCGACACGATCGTCTTCGGCGGTCCGGGCGACGACACGCTGCTCGGCACGGACGGCGACGATCGGCTCGATGGCGGCGGCGGGAACAACGTGCTCTCGGCCCGCGCGGGCAACGACACGCTCACCGCCGGCTTCGGCAGCGATTTGTTCTCCGGCGGCCAGGGCTTCGACGTCTTGGACTACTCCGGCCGCAACGCCGCCGAGGCCGTCCGCGTCGGCCTGGGCCGGCTGCCGGACGACGGCATGGTCGGCGAAGGGGACAACGCGGGCGACGACATCGAGCAGCTCCTCGGCACGGCCGGGGCCGACCTGCTCTCGACCATCGGCACGCAGCCGGCCGCCTTGTTCGGCTTCGGCGGCAACGACACCATCGTCGGCGGCTTCTTCAACGACACCCTCGGCGGCGGCGCCGGCCGCGATGCCCTCTACGGCGGCCCCGGCAACGACCTCCTCGACGGCCTCGACGGCGAACCGGACACTCTCCTCGGCCAGGCCGGCAACGACGAGTTCTCCAACGACCCGAACGACGTCGCCCTGCAGGACGGCTTCGACGAGCTGCCGTAGCACCGCCAGTTGACCGTTCCCGCCGCACGCCGCGACGGGTACAACTGCGGCATGCGAACAAAGCTGCTTGCAACGCTGCTCCTGCTGAGCCTTGCCCTGCCCGCGGCGGCGGTGGAGCGGCAGGACGTGACGTACGACCTGCCGGACGGCACGACGGCGCGGGGCGTCCTGTTCCTGCCCGACGACATCGACATCGCCACGCCGCGGCCGGCCGTGTTGGTCATCCCGGAGTGGTGGGGCCTGACGCAGTATCCTCAGGATCGGGCGCGGCAGATGGCGGAGCTTGGGTACATCGCGTTCGTCGCCGACATGTACGGCGAGCGGCAGACGGTCGACAACCCGCAGGCGGCCCAGAAGCTGTCGTCGGCTGCGGCACAGGCGGGGCTGGCGAAGCTGGCCGAGCCGGCATTGGAGGTGCTGCGCGAGCACGAGCTCGTCGACCCGGACCGCATCGCCGCCATCGGCTTCTGCTTCGGCGGCAGCACCGTCGTCGCCATGGCCACAAGCGACTACGGCGACC
>CAYQCT010000181.1:2753-6272 GCA_964416015.1 uncultured Tepidisphaerales bacterium | reverse complement strand
GCTCGTCTTCCTCGATGATGCTGGTGCCGATGACGTCGGCGGGCATGAGGTCGGGGGTGAACTGGATGCGGGAAAAGTGCAGGTGGAGTGCTTCGGAGAGCGCGCGAATGAGGGCGGTCTTGCCGAGGCCGGGCACGCCTTCGAGCAGCGCGTGTCCGCCGGTGAAGAGGCAGGTCAGCACGCCATCGACGACGTCCTTGTGGCCGACGATGGCCTTGCCGATCTCGGCCTGGACGGCGCGGTAGTCGCGGCGAAACGCATCGGTCTGCTGCTGGACTTCGTCGGGAGTAAGTTCGGGCATGATGTTGGTGGCGGAGCCGGAGATCGCGAAGACGCGAAGGAGCGAAGAGAGATGCGAAGGGCAGAGACTAGAGCGTGTGGATGATGCGTCGGATGCCGTTGCGGAGGACTGGAACGTTGAAGTTGATCAGGAGGCCGAGGCGAAGGTTGGTGAGATGGAGGTAAGAACGGACCTGCGCTCGGTGAAGATCTGTCAGGCTTTCGCAGCTCTTCAATTCGACGACGAGCTTGCTGCGAATCAGGAGATCCATACGGCCTTCACCAACTTGCTCGCCCTTGTACATCACTGGCAGCGGTGCCTGCCGCTCGTGAGGCACCTTCCGCAGACGCAACTCGTGCGACAATGCCCGCTCGTACACCATCTCTGGAAGACACGGTCCTAACTCTCGATGTACCTCGATCGCCGCACCGATTACCACTCTCGCCAGCTGTTCCGTCTCCTCACACCCGCATCCCGCATGCACCAGGCCAGGACCAGCACGCGGGATGTCCCAGATCGACACTCCGCCTCCGTCTTTAGCTTTCTCCAATCCTTCGCTTCTCTCTTCGTCCCTTTTCGCCTTCGCGATCTCCGGTTCTGCCCGGACTCGTTTGTCTTTGCCATTCATCACTTCTCCTCCTCCAATCGCTCCCGCGCCCGCCGCTTGGCCTCCATCAGTGACGACATGCCGCCCTCGCCGCCCGCTGCGGGCGTGGATGGCTTGGAACGCGCTGCCGGCTTCGCCTTCGTTGCCCCGGCCTTGGCACCGCCGACGAGGTCGGACAGGTCGCCCGTCGCTGCGCCTGCGTCGGCCTCGAACTTCCTAGACGCCTCCGCCTTCGGCCGACTGCGGGCTTCGCGTAGCGCGCCCAGGGTTTGCCGATCGACGTCCTCGCGCGTCGTCGCCGTCACGTTCCGCACTCGCTCGCGTACCACGTCCCGAGCCGCGATCGCCATGCTGCGGTCCCAGGCGATTCGGCGGATCGCGACGTCCACCAGCACCAACGCGATCAACACCGGCACCAGCCAATCCCACAGCGGCAGCGGGCTCGTACTCCGCAGCAGCTCCCGCGAATTGCCGGCGGCGTCGACGTACTCGCGGGCGAAGAGACCCGCGTCGCCCGTGCCGACCTCGAACGTCGGCAGCACGCGTCCGCCCGTCAGCTCGGCCACGCGACGCACCGCCGCCAGGTCGCTCGACAGGTCGCTCAGCTCCTCGGTCCCGTTGACGCTCGTGCCGCCACGCAACGCCGCGGCACCGCCTTCGGGATCCAACGCGCTCAAGGCGACGACGTAGCTGCCTTCTTCGCGGGCGTCGAACTCGGCCTCGTACGTACCGGGCCGCGTCTGCACGAGGGCGACCGTCTCGCCGCCGTCGCCGCCGGGACGCAGGACGCTGCCGCCGACGGTCAGGTCGCTGCGAAAGCGGGCGTCGTCGCCGACGGCTTCGACGACGATCCGGCCGCGGCCGTTCTCGACCGTCGTCGTCACTTCGTAATCCGCCGACTGCTGCGGCCGACTGACGCCGCGCACGGCCTGGGCGAAGAACTTGTCGAACGCCTCGCCTGCCTCGAATTCGGCCGCCCAGCGGTTCTGCGCGTCGCTCGTCCATGCCGCCGCCTTGCCCAGGCCGCTCTGCCAGTGGGCGAAGAGCGGGTCCTGCTCCTCGCCGACGAGCAAGGGCACCTCGACCAGCGGGTTGTCCTTGCGACTGGTCAGGACGATGCCGAAGACGCTGCCGACGTTCGCCGGATCCACGCCCTTCATCAGCTCGCTGCCGGCCGCATCGACCGTCGGCTGCACCGGCATGCCGGAACGGTCTTCCTGGATCA
Organism: uncultured Tepidisphaerales bacterium; assembly: GCA_964416015.1. GTDB lineage: Bacteria > Planctomycetota > Phycisphaerae > Tepidisphaerales > Tepidisphaeraceae > JBCDKH01. Next base: position 4,160 of record CAYQCT010000181.1, on the reverse strand, counting down.
GCGTCCGCCGGACGATGGTCGCTTCTTTGACGAAGATCTGCGGCAGCTGGTTCGGGTTCTGCTCGATCGGCCCGTACGCGGTGCCGCCGGTCTGCTGGGCGAGATTCACCGCGACCGGCATCAGGCCCGCGCCGTGGCCGGCGACCTGGACGGTGCTGATGGAGATGTTGGCGTCCTGATACGCCCGCACCAGCGCCGGCCGCGGCGGCGACGGGTCCATGTCGCTGATGATGATGACGTGCTTCTGCCGGGCGTCGCTGTCGAGCAGGCCGATCGAGTCGGCGTTGCCGTTGATCGCCAGGTCGATCGCGCCGTCGAAGTCCTGCATGTCGCCCAGGACCATGTTCTTGATTGCCGCGGCGACCTGCGTGCCGTTGCCCTTCTCCGACAGCGGGTAGTCCCAGTCGCTGACGCCACGCGTGAAGTCGTAGCTCAGCACGCCGATGTCGTCCGCCCGGTTCAACACCTCGGCCGCGGCCAGCGCGCACTGCTCGGCCCAGTAGTTGCCCTGCGGCATCTCGGTCGAGTGCATGATCAGCGCTAGCGCGCCCTTGGGAATCTGCCGACGACTCGGCACGTCCATGTCAAGCGGCAGCACTTCCTCCGTCCGACTCCCGCGCCAGCCGCCCGCCCCGAAGGCGTCGGGCCCGCCGACCATGAGCAGGCCGCCGCCGGTGTCGTGGACGTAGCCGGCGAGCGCCGCGTCCTGCTGCGTGCTCAGGCCACCTGCCCCACGTGGAACATTCGCCAGGACGATCGCGTCGTATGCCTGCAGGCCGACGATGTCTCGCGGAAAGCCAGCGATGCCGACACGCTCGGTCGCGATCCGTTCCGACGCCAAGGCCTGCGCGAGTCGGTCGCCGCCGTCGGCGATCGCGTTGTCGACGTACAGCACGCGTCCGCGGCCACGGACGAAGGTGAACGCGCTGGCGGCGTTGTTGCCGAGCAAGGCGTCGCCGACGTTGCGGCCGCCGCGGCGTTCGGGTTCGAACACGGCGCGAAAACGACGCACGTTGGCCGTCTCACCCGGCAGCGGATCGACGACGACCAGCTCCTTGTTGCGGCCCGGCTGGAGCGTGACCGTCCGCTCCGCCTGCACGCCGGCCTGCGTCGGGTCGAGGTCGAGCGGCCGGCCTTCCTGTTCGACGCGGAGCGTGCCGCGTGCGGCGGCGAGGGCCGTGTTCGACAGGATCACTTCGAGCGTGAACGGCTCGCCCTCGCGTCGCCAGCTCGGGGCGTAGAAGCTGTCGACGAAGACCTCGTCGCCCGCCGCCCACTCGAGCGGCATGACGTCGATCGGCACGCCCTCATCCCGCGCCCGGCGGACGGCGGCGTCGAGGTCGCCCTCAGTCGATCGGCCGTCCCAGACGAGCAGAAGTCGCCGACGCGCGTCCGGCGTGAAGGTCG
>CAYQCT010000181.1:0-2743 GCA_964416015.1 uncultured Tepidisphaerales bacterium | reverse complement strand
CGCCAGGTCGATGCCGGCCGCGGCGTCGGTGCCGGTCGTGCCGCGGTTGACCGTCGTCGCCACCTGCAGCGGCTCCTGCGCCTTGCCGGACGGCATCTGGTCGACGTAGGCGTTGGCGTCGAAGCTGATGATCCCGACGCGGTCGTCCGGCCGTTTGCCGGTCTCGTCGCTCGTCATCGCCGCCGTGACGTACCGCCCGACGCGGGCCGAGATGGTCTCGCTTGGCCCGATCGCCTGTCGGCTGCTTTCGCTGACGTCGCGGACGACGATGACCTCGACGGCCTCGTTCTCCCGCTCGCCCCGCACGCCCGCCAGGATCAGGACGGCCAACGCGAGCACGACGAGGCGTGCCCCGAGCGCGATCCACCGCCGCGTCGGCCCCAGCACCACGAGGCTCCGCCACGCCAACGCCGCCGTCGGAACGGCCAACGCCAGCCAAATCAACGCCGCCTGCCACCACGCCAGGTACTCCAATCGCAGGCCCAGGGCCAACGGAAGTGCGACGGAGCTGGCGACGGATACAACCACCTGCGTCGATCATCCGCGATCCGGGTCCAAGTTTCTAGCTGCGTCAGAAGATGCCGCGTCAGAACCGCACGACCTGGATGCGGTCGTTGCCGGAGTCGACGACGAGGGCGCGGCCGCGGGTCGGATCCCAGGCCGAGGCGAACGGGTACGTCAGCTCGCCCGGCCGACTGCCGAAGCGGCCCCAGACGGTGGCGTTGCCGGTCGCCGGATCGATGAGTTGCACGCGGTTGTTGCCGAACTCCGTCACGAGCAATCGGCCGTCGGGCAGGGCCTCGAGGCCGTGCGGAAAGCGGAACCGCCCCGCTTCGCTCGCCGGCCCGCCGTCGCCGAAGGCATAGAGAAAGGTCCCCAGATCCTCGTCGGCGAGGCTGAAGGCGAGCAGGCGGTGGTTGGCCGAATCGGTGACCCAAAGCACGTCGCCGACGCGGACCATCGACTGCGGCCGCCGGAACTGGCCCGGGCCGGTGCCGAACGAGCCGATCTGCGCCACTGCGACGTAGCCGCCGGTGTCGTCGGGTTCGAAAAGCTGGATGCGATCATTGGGCGCGTCCGGCCCGCTGCCGTACTCGCTGACGAGGACGCGGCCGTCGTCGATCACCAGCACGTCCGTCGGCCAGATGAAGTCGCCAGGCCCGATGCCTTTCTGGCCGAGGCGAAACTTCTCGACGCCGTCCGGGCCGTAGACGATGACGCGGTGGTAGTGCGTGTCGGGCACCCAGACGTTGCCCTCGCCGTCGACCCCGACGCCGACGGGCTTGCCGTAGCGTTGCTCGGGCATGGTGAAGTCGAGCAGAAACGACCCGTCGGCGGCGTCGAGTTTCTGCACGCGGGCGCGGCGGTCGACGATCCAGACGACGTCCTCCGCTGACGAGTAGGCGATGGCCCGCGGGTAGACGACCTGCGCTTCGCCGGTGCCAGATTCCAGCCAGACTTCGTCGGGCGCTTCCGGCCGATCGCAGCCGACGAGCATCACCGCGAGACAGCCGGCCGTCGCCATCGCGACGACGCGGCGGCCGACGAAGTACAGGGCCAGGACGCCCGCCGCGAGCACGGCGGCCATGAACATCGCCAGCAACGCCGCCTCGGCCGTGGCCGCATCGGCGAGCGTGTGGACGGTGGCGATGAGCGTGTTCACGAGCGAGCCGGGAAAGGTCAGGACCGCCGCATGCGTCTCGGCCATTGCGAGGACGAAGACGGTCGCCAACGCCGTGACAAGCCCCGGCCACGCCAGCGGCAGGATGACGTCCCTTGCCGATTGAAGCAGATTCGCCCCGTCCACGTCGGCCTGACGACGCAGGTCGCGCAGTGGACCGAACCACGTCGCGCGGCCGACCGCCAACGGCAGAAACGCCAACACCGCCGCCGCCGGCCACGCGGCGAAGGTCGCGGGCGAGCCGACCTTCCAGTCGAAGACGATCTGCTGCAGCCACGCGAGCCCGGTCACGTCCGGCAGACTCGACATCCGCAGCACCGCGACCGCCACGACCTGCCCGCCGAGCGCGAATGCCGCGACGGCGAGAAGCAACGGAATCCGTGTCGCAGCGACGACCGTGAGCACCGTCGGCACCGCAACGAGCAAGGTCGCCGTCGCCGCGAGCAGCACGCCGTTGGCCAACTGCGGCGTGTACGCGACGACGACGAATCCGTCGGCAGTGCGGATCAACGCGAGAACCGGGAGCAGGAGCAGACTCAGGAGCAGAAGAACGCCGATTCGGATGTGACCGAACATCCAGATGTGACCGAAGATCGTTGTTGCGAGCCCCGACCGTGAGGGAGGGGGGGGGGGTGGGGGTTCGGCTCGCGATCGACCGCCGAAATCCCCTCCCTGATGGTCGGGGCTCGCAGTGAATTCCTTGCGCCGGGAAAATGTCGACGTGACGGATGCTCGCGAGTCCAACGCAGCACCACGTGACGACGTCATCCACCACCACGCGGCGAGTCCCGCGACTGCCGCGACGAACAGGTACGTCGGCAATCCCGCCGCAACTGCTGCTGCGGCGCGATCGGCGGGTTTGCCGGGCGACAACGCGTGGGCCTCGCGAACCAGCACGCCGGTGGTGACGATGCCCGTGACGTCGTAGGCGGAGAACGAGCGGGCCGCCAGCAGCATCGCCCCGCCGGCCCCGGCCACCGCGGCGGGCAGGAGCATCTGGCGACGAACGCGTGCCTTGGCTCCGTCGAGATCCGCCGCGTCGAGCACGTCGGCATCGAGCCG
>CAYQCT010000180.1:5696-6339 GCA_964416015.1 uncultured Tepidisphaerales bacterium | reverse complement strand
GGCGTGCCCGCTCCCCGCGTCCGCCACTGCGACCCGCGGGGCCGCCTGCTCCGCCGCGTCTTCCTCGTCGAAGACGACGCCGGCCGACGCACCGCCGCCGATACCGCCGGCCTCAGCGCCTTCAACCGACGCAATCTCTTTCGCCAGGTCGGCCGCGTCCTCGCCCACGTCCACGCCGCCGACGTCGCCAGCGAGCTGCAACACGTGCTGCCCAGCGGCGACGGCCGCGACCCGGTCGACAGCTGGCGGCGACGCCACGCCCGCCGAGCCGTCACGCTCGGCCTCTTCGACGAATGGCCGGGCCTGGCCGACGAAGTGACCCGCCTCGGCGAGGCCGCGACGACCGCGGTCAGTTCGCGTCGCTCCCTCTGCCACGGCGACTACAACCCGAGCCAATGCGTCCGCCGCGGCCCGGCCGTCACGGCCGCCGTCGACTGGGAATCGGCCTACCTCGGCGACGCGTCGCACGACCGCATCGCGTTCGAGGCGATGCTCCGCTGCACCGTCCCGCACGACCTCGCCGACGCCGCCGTAGCCGCGTATCACGAGGTCCTGCCGCTCGACCTCGAGGGACCCCGGGACACCGCCGCCCTGCACGCCGCCGCGTTGGCGACGAGCTTCACCGACGCCCGCCGCCCCGCCT
>CAYQCT010000180.1:2239-5686 GCA_964416015.1 uncultured Tepidisphaerales bacterium | reverse complement strand
GCCCATGCTCACCAAACGACGACACGGACCCTGGGCGCTGGTGGCCGGCGCCTCCGAGGGGCTCGGCGCCGCCTTCGCCCGGGCCGCCCGCCTGCTCGTCGCCCGCCACTTCGGCCGCGACGTCTCCCGCGGATCCCGAGCCGCCTGATCAAAAAGGACGGGGCCACTTCAGCGGCCCTGCAACACCAACAACAACCAGAACAACCAGAACGCCCCCGACCCCCGCTACCGTCGCCGGCCGACCGGTCGTGTTCCACCTCACCGCACTCATCCCGCTGCTCGTCTGGACGCTGCGGCCGACGGACTCCGCCGACACCGCCGGACTCGGAGCCCTTGCCGTCTTCGCTGGATTCGCCGTCCTTCTGGCCGCCTCCGCCGTCGCCCACCGGCACGCGGCGACCCAAATCGACCGCCTGCAACGGCCCGCCCGGTGGTCGCGACTCGTCGCCGGCAACGCCACCCTCGGCCTGCTCGCGTGGTTCGCCTACGCCACCTTCAGCCTCGGCTGGCCCGCCGCCGTCGCACACGTCCTGCCGCTCTCGCCCGGCAATCCGGGCTTCTTCGAAATCCTCCTCGGCACCGGCCCGGCCTACCTCGCCTGGGCCGGCCTCGTCGCCGCCGAGTGGCCCGTCATCCGACGCCAGCACGAGCAGACCTGGCTCTTCCACCTCGACACTGGCCACGACAACGCCAAGCCGCCACCGACGCCGCTCGCCTGGTGGACCCGCCAGCTCCGTATGAGGCTCGGCGTGGCCCTCGCACCGGTGCTCGTCTTCTGGATCAGCCGCGACCTCTTGCACGTCGCCACCGCCGCGGCGGGGTCGGGCGGAACGATCGGCTTCGACGCCCTGCTCACGATGGCCGCCATGGGCGTGACGCTCGCCTTCGCCCCGTTGCTGCTCATTCGCATGCTCCCGACGCGGCCGATGGCGGCGGAGTACGCGGACCTGCAACGGCTCGCCGAACAGGCCGGCGTCTCCCGAAAGAGCCTCCGCATCTGGGAAGCCGGCGACGGCGTCGCGAACGCGTTGGCCGTCGGCATTCTGCCGCGACTGCGGTTCGTACTTATGAGCGATACGTTGCTTATGTCGCTCCCGCCCGAAGGCCGGGCGGCGGTCTTATTGCACGAACTTGGTCATATCCGCCACCGGCACGTCGCGTGGTTCGTCCTCTACTTCGCCGCCATGTTCGCCCTCGCCGCCGGGCCGGGGGATTCGGTTTGGCAAAGGATCGCTCCCGATCATAAGGCCGAGTTGCTCGCGTACGTCTCGACCGCCGCGGCCGTCGTCGTTCTTGTCGTCGGCTTCGTCTTTCTCAGCCGCCTCTTCGAACGACAGGCCGACGCGTTCGCCGGGCGATTGACGCAGCGGCAGATCACGGGCGACGACGCCGTCGGTCCCGAAGGGGCGACGATCTTCGTGCACTCGCTCGAGGCGGCCATGCGGCTTAACGGCACGCCGAGCTACACCCGACCGCGGCCGGCGAAGCTGGGCATGCTGCCCGCCTGGCTCTGGCAGCAACGCGGCGGCCTGCTCCACGGCGGCACGGCGACGCGGGCCCGCAACCTTGCCGCTCTCGCCGTCGATCCGTCCCGCACCGCCGCCTTCGACCGCCGTGTCGTCCTGGTCAAAACGTTCATTGCGATCATCCTCCTCTCGTCGGGCCTCTGGATCGCGTTATGATCGGACTCGATCATAAATCCTCGTCCGGAATGTGCTCTCCACGAGCACGGCGTCTCCAAAGGGTCGCCCCGTCGTCGCCGATCCGATCAAGGAACGCGGCCATGAACTTCGCGGTCCGCTCCGCGTGCGTTCCGCCGAGGGTGAGACCTTCGAGGTACGCCTGCTGATACGCCGCCTTGGCCTCGTCGTCGCGGCCGGCCAGCTCCAGAGCACGGGCCAGGTTGCGGCGGAGATTCGGCACCATCGTCTTCCACCCGCCGGCCTCGCCCAACGCGACGAGCTCCGTCAACTCGTGGGCCGACGCGGCGGCTTCGTCTGCGTCGGCGTGGACGACCGCGATCATCGCCAGGTTCGACCGAATCGCCGCGGCCGTCGACGAGTCGCGGTCCTCGACCAACGCCAACGCGGCCTCCATCTCGCGACGCCCTTCGTTCAGCTCGCCGCCCATCGCCAGGGCGTTGCCGAGGCTGCCGCGGACGATGACGATCATCGGGTGCGTCGGCGGCACCAGCTCGCTCGCGGCGGCCAGGACGCGGCGGAAGTAGCCGGCGGCTTCGAGGTGTTCGTCGAGGCGGCTCGCCGCGACGCCGGCGTTGTTGAGGTCGTAGAGGATGTCGCTGTCGTCGCCGGTGTTGGCGGCGATATTGGCCAGCGAGAGCTCCTTCGCCTCGCGGGCCGCCTCGACGCCGGCGGCGTCGAGGAGCGTCGCCGCGACGGCCCGCCGGGCGGCCGTCGTCAGGTGGTGGCCTTCGCCCAACGTCTCCGCCGCAACCGCCGCCGCCGCTCGGTGCATTTGCTCACCTGTGCGCAAATCGCCCGCCGCCGCCAACGTGTAGCCGAGGTTGATCCGCGTCACCAGCGTGTCCGGATGTCCCTCGCCCAACTCCGCCTCCCGCTCCGCCAGAACGGCCCGCAACAGCTCGGCCGCTTCCTGCGGATTTCCCGCTTCTTTGATTGGTTCCGCAGCGTTGTTCCGCCACGTCAGGTACTCGAGCTTCGAGATGCGGTTCTGCGGGACGGCATCGCCTTTATGATCGTAATCGATCTTATCCTGTCCCCGATCGAGCACGTCCCGCCAGAGCTCGGCCGACGCTTCATAATCGCCTTCGGCATAGAGCAACTCGGCCAGGACGGAGTCAAGACTGAGCCGGACGATCTCACGTTGACCCGGCGTCTCCTCCGGCGTCGCCGGCTCTTCGAGAACGGCCATCGCCCGCTCGTACACCTCACGACTCCGCTGCGGCACCCCCCACTGGGCCAGCCGGCCGGCCCACTCGAGCAGGTACGTCGCCTCCGCCGCCGGCGGCATGTCGGCGTCGCGTGCGGCGGCATCGGCGGCGGCGGCATAGCCCGCGTCGGCCGCGTCCAAGTCGCCCGCCGCGGCCAACGCTCGGGCGAGGGCGATCCGCAGAGCGTCGAGCACCGTCACCGACGCCCCGTCGGCCGCGTCCGCCGAGGCGAGGACGTCCGACAGGAACAACCTCGCCGCCCGCTGCCGGTCCGTCTGCACTTGTGCCAGGTCGAGCGCTTCCTGCGTCGCAGCCATGGCGACCTCCGTTCGTTGCCTTGCTTGATATTCGCGGACGAAGCCGACAGTTGAGGCGATGCCACCGCCGACGATTGCCGCGACGACCGCCGCTACGGCGACGACGCCGACGCGATGGCGGCGGACGTACTTCCGCGTGCGGTACATCAACGTCGGGGCTCTGGCCCGCACCGGCTCGCCGCGTACCAGCCGCCGCAGGTCCGCCGCCATCTCCGCCGC
>CAYQCT010000180.1:0-2229 GCA_964416015.1 uncultured Tepidisphaerales bacterium | reverse complement strand
GGAGCCGTACCGCCGGCTCGGCTCGGCCTCCAACGCGTGAGCCACGACCACCGCCGCGTCGCCGCCGGTCGTGTCTTCGACGACGAGCGAACCGATGCGTTGCGGCGAGACGTCCGGCTCGCTCAGCCGTCGCAACGCCTCGTGCATCGGCAATCCATCCACGGGCACGGGCAGCCGATCCGTCAGCAGTTCGTGCAGGATCACGCCCAGCGAATAGACGTCGCCCCGCACGTCCACCGCCGGCCCCGCCTCGTCGGCCGGTGCTCCCTTGACGGCCTCGGGCGGCAGATATCCCAGAGTTCCGAGCAAAACGCCCGCCGTCGTCCGCAGCGTCGTCAGGGCGATACGAGTCTCGTCGCCGTCCTGTTCGGCGGCGTCGACGATGCGGGCGATGCCGAAGTCGAGCACACGCGGCCGGCCGTCGGCCCGGCTGACGAGGACGTTCTGCGGCTTGAGATCGCGGTGAATCACGCCCTGCTGGTGGGCCGCGTGCACAGCGTCGGCGACGCGGGCGACAAGCTCCACGCGGGCCGCCAGGTCGAGCCGTTCCTGCCTCGCCCACTCCGTCAGCGTCGGCCCGTCGACGTACTCCATCGCGATGAACGGGATGCGAGCCCCGCCCGCCTCAACGATCCCGGCCTCGTAGACGCGGGCGACGCCTTCGTGCTGAATGCGGCCCAACGCCCGGACTTCCCGGCGAAATCGTGCCTCGGCGTCGTAGCCGGTGGCCCGGGCCCGCAGGACTTTGACGGCCGCCGGTCGGTCGACGCCGTCCTGCTTCGCCAGGTAGACCGCCGCCATGCCGCCTTCGCCGAGCAGCTCGGCCAGGATGAATCGGCCCAGCCGCCTGCCGCCCATCGCTGCCGGCTCCGGACCGCCGCGACCGAGGAAGGCGTCGGCCTCGGGATGCAATGCCGCGTCGTCGTCGTCCGCCGCGGCGGCGACGAGCTCGCGGGCCTCGGCCAGCAACGATTCCTCGCAATTCTCCTGAAGAAACGCCTCCCGCTCCGCCGGCGGTTGTTCGAGGGCGTCGGCGACGACGTCTTTCAACCGCTGCCACCGCGTCGCTTCCTGGCTGGCGGGGCTGGACGGATCGGCGGGGTTCATCGGCGGCGGGCGTGGTTCGCGGCGGGCTACGGCGTCGTGCGAGATCAGGGGCGAGGCGGGGTCATGGTGCTTGGCCCGGCTCCTTCTCGTCGAGCCGTCGAGTCAGCCACGCCCGGGCGAAGGCCCAGTCACGTTTGACGGTCCGCGGGCTCGTCTCCAACGCCGCCGCCGTCTCGTCGACGCTGAGGCCGGCGAAGTAGCGGAGCATGACGACCTCGCCCAGCCGCGTGTCGCGGGCCTTGAGGTCGACGAGTGCTTCGTCGAGTTCGAGGAGCGCTTCGGCATCGCCGGCGACGTGCGGGGCTTCGGCATCGACGCTGTCGAGGTCGAGCCTTCGCCGGCCGCCGCCGTGCTTGCGGGCGGCATGACGCCGGGCCCGCTCGACCAGGATCCGCCGCATCGCTTCGGCCGCGGCGGCGAAGAAGTGGCCCGGCGAGTTCCAGCGACTTTCGGGATCTTTCATGAGCCGCAGGTACGCCTCGTGAACGAGGGCCGTCGTCTGCAGGGTCAGGCCGTTGCGTTCGTGCCGCATCTGTCCGCCGGCGAGCTGGCGGAGTTCCTCGTAGACGCGGTCGAATTGGGCGGGCGTCTGCGACGGATCGTCGGCCTTGGCGGCGGGTTGTGCCGGCGGTTCGGCTTGTGATGCACCGCCCCCGCTCGTCGGCGGCAGACGCACGACCCGTCCTGCTGAATCTTCTTCGGCCTCTGGCCCCGGCACGCCGCGATTGTCGCACATGAAGGCGGCCGGGCCAAACGCACGGCTGGTTTGACGCGTCGCGTCTTCTTCGTTCCGCCCGTCCGCCTTCGTCTTTTCCGCAGGAAATGCCATGATCTCGAACCGCACCCGCCTTCTCGCCGCCGCCGTCGCTCCGCTTTTTGTCGCCGCCGGTGCCTCCGGCCAAGCGACCTACGTCGGCCCGGCCGCCGGCGACTGGTCCGTCGACAGCAACTGGGACACCGGCACGTTCCCCAACAGCACGACCGTCGACGCCGCCATCAACGGCCTCGTCGAAGTCACCGTCGAACCCGGCGTCACGCGTGACGTCCGCAGCCTGTCGATCAGCCCGAGTTCACAGCTCTTTATCAGCGACAACACCTTCTTCGACATCAACGGCGGCGGCC
>CAYQCT010000179.1:0-6381 GCA_964416015.1 uncultured Tepidisphaerales bacterium | reverse complement strand
CTGGTTGCGACGGATGGGTGCGATCATGAACCCGAACCCCTGTCGATCGGCGGCGTCGGCGATGGCCGCGAACTCCGCCGCCGCCTGCGCGGCCTGGTCGACGGGCAATGTGTCAAAGCCGATCATCGCCAGGTTGTTGCGGGCGATGAGCGTCTCGGCGGCGTCGGCTCCCAGCGACTCGGTCATCGCCCCGACGACGGCCCCGAGCTGCTCGCGGGCCTTGTCGAACAGGCCGGCGTTGCCCAACAGCGTCGCCAGGTTGCCGCGGGTCGTCAGCACGTGCGGATGACCCGCGGGGAACTGGTCGAGCAGGATCGAGATCGCCTCCCGGGCCGAGGCGATCGCCTGCTCGTGCCGCCCCAGCCGATCCTGCATGAGCGACAGTGAGTTCAGCGACGAGGCCCGTAAGTACGGATCGGCCCCGCGTTCGGCGAAAACCGCCAGATTCTGATCGATCAGCCTCACCGCCTCCTCCACACGGGCGGCGTCACCCGATTCACCCAGCGCGTCGGCCAGGAGCTTGCGGGTGGAGATCGACAGCGGGTGCTCGGGCCCGAGCCGGGCATCGACATCGGCCAGAAGCGAGCGGCCGCCTTCCTCGAGCTCCACGCCCAATCCCTGGTACGTCTTGGCGTAGAGCCGGTTGTAGCGGACGAGCAGCGTGGCGGGATGGCCGGCCCCCTCCCGCCGGATTCGTGATTCGAGCAGGGCGTCGAGCAAGCCGACGGCTTCATCGATTCGCCCGGCCGACATGAGCGCGCTGGCGGCGTTGTTCTGCATCCGCTTAAACTCGCCGAAGTCGAGTTGGGCGGTGTCGGCGGGCTCGTCGGGAAACAGGTCGAGCTCGCGGTCGGGCTCGGGTTCGACCATCGCCTCGGCCCGGGCCAGCGTCCGCAGCCACGCGTCGGCCGACGCCTGCCATTGCCCCTCGGCCTGCAACAAGGCCGCCTCGACCTGGTCGACCATCAACGCAAGTCGCGGCAGGCTCGACCGCTCGAGGAAGGCGTCGCCATCGGCCACCGCCGGACCGGCCGCGTCGGCCGACACCGCATCGAGCCGACGACGGATCGCCTCGTACGCCTGACGCGCCGCCTCCACCCGCTCGACCCGCGCCAGCATCCCCGCCCGCTCGATCGCCACCTCCAGCGACGTGACACGGTCGGAAGTCGCACGGGCCGCGTGCTCCTCGGCCAGCCGGTACTGCTCGTCGGCGGCGTCCACTTCCTGAAGCCCGCGGAACGTCCGGGCCAGCGTCAGCCGGAGGTCGCGTGCGAGCAACTCGTCATTGTCCGCGTATCGCAGCAGGTCGGGCTCCGCCTGCTCGATCGCTTCGAGCAGGGTGATGTCGGGGTCCGACAGCTCGCTGTCCGGCTCGGCCGCGGTGACCACCTGGGCCAGGAAGCCACGCGTCGCGCGGCTGCGTCGCAGCTCCTCGTCGGCCACAGCCAGCGCTTCCAGCGTGCGGGCCTGCGCGTCCTGCGCGACCTGCTCGGCCTCCACCGCGGCGGCACGCTCCGTCTCCGCGACCTGCCGGGCCTGACTCTCGCGGACGAACCCGACCGCCGCCGCCGACGCGCCCAGCAGCAAGGCCGCCGCGACCGCCGCCGTGGATGCCACGCCGAACCGGTGGCGACGCACGAACTTCCGCGCCAGGTAAGACCGCGTCGGCGGGCGGGCACTGATCGGCTCGTGCGACAACAGGCGACGCAAGTCGTCGGCGAAGGCCTCGGCGCTGGCGTAGCGCCGGTCGGCCTCGGCGGCAAGCGCGGTCGTCAGCACCGTGTGCAGGTCGCCGCCCGTGTCATCCCCGCGGACCTCACCGATCGACGCGGGGGTGACATTCGGCTCCGCCAGACGACGCAGCGCTTCGGTCAGCGGCAGGTCACGCACCTCCACCGGCAGCCGACCCGCCACCAGCTCGTGCAGGATCACCCCCAACGCGTAGACATCGCTCCGCACATCCACCGCATCCGCCTCGGCCCGTGCCTGCTCGGGCGACATGTACCCCAGCGTCCCGAGCAACACGCCGGCCGTCGTCTGCAACGTTTCCGCACGATTGCCGGCTTCTCCCGCCTCCTCGGTCCCGCGGACCACGCGGGCGATGCCGAAGTCGAGCACCTTCACCTGGGGCCGACCCGAGCCGCGACGCGTCTGGTCCGCATCCGCCGGTCGGGCCACCAGGATGTTCGCCGGCTTCAGATCCCGGTGGACGATCGCCCTCTGGTGCGCCGCGTGGACCGCTTCGGCCACGTCGATCACCAGCTCGAGCCGTGCCGGCAGGTCCAGTGCGTTCACGGCCGCGTACCGCGTCAGCGGCAGCCCGTCGACGTGCTCCATCGCGATCCACGGCGTCGGCCTTGCGCCCGGGTGCTTCGGGTCCCGCTCGGCACCGGCGTCGTAGATCCGTGCCACGCCGGGGTGCTCGATGCGACCCAGGGCCCGCACCTCCCGTCCGAACCGCATTGCCGCGTCGTATCCCACCGCGTGCGGCCGCATCACCTTGAGCGCCACCGGCCGCTCGACCCCCGGCTGGCGGGCCAGGTAGACCGCGGCCATCGCCCCTTCGCCCAGGAGCTCGACGAGTTCGTACCGACCGATCCGCCGGCCTTCCAACGCGCTGGCGTCGCCCCCTTTGAGCCCGAGAAACCGGTCGGTCGCGGGGTGGAGCACGCAGGTGCCTTCGTCTTCCGCCGCCGCCTGCACGAGGGTCCGGGCTTCGGCCAGGAGCGAGGCGTCTCCGTCGCAGGCGGTGTCGAGGAATGCCAGCCGCTGGGCCGCAGGCCGCTCGAGCGCATCGGCGACGACCTGCTTGAGGCGGTCCCACCAGTCGTGGGCGACGGCATTGGGGTCGGCGACGCTCATCCGAGGTTCATGCGAGAACAAGGCGGGTCACGGGTCATGCCCGCGCGTCTTCACCGAGCCGACGGCTCAGCCAGGCCCGTGCGAAAGACCAGTCCCGCTTGACCGTCCGGGCCGACCGCCCCAGCGCCGCGGCCGTCTCCTCCACGCTCAGGCCGGCGAAGTAGCGGAGCATCACGACCTCGCCGAGCCGGTCGTCGTGCTGCTTGAGCTCGGTGAGGGCGTCGTCGAGCTCGAGCATCGCCCCCGACTCCTCGTCCCCCTCGCCCAGCGACAGCCCTGCGGCATCGTCCTCGGCGGCAACGAGATCCACCCGGCGTCGCCCCCCGCCGTGCTTGACCGCGGCATACCGCCGGGCCCTTTCGATCAGGATCCGCCGCATCGCCTCGGCCGCGGCCCCGAAGAAGTGCCGCGGGTTCTCCCAGGTCACGTTCGGGTCCTTCATGAGCCGCAGGTAGACCTCGTGGACGAGGGCGGTGGTTTGCAGGGTCAGGCCCTGGCGTTCGTTGGCCATGCGTCGCCCGGCCAGGTCGCGCAGTTCGCCGTAGACCTGCTCGAAGAACTCGGGCGTCGTGCCGCCGGTATCGGGCTGCTGATCGGGTTCGTTCCGTACGTCGGCCATCGAGGCGCAGTGTCGCACATCCGGCCGATTGAACAACCCGCTGCTGCAAGTCGGACTGCGGTTGCCGGCCTGCGGGAGGCCGACGGGTCGTCCAGCCGGCAGAGCTTGCCCAGCATGTCGTGTCACAACCCGGCCGGCCTACGTCCGACAATTCTTTGTCACCCCCGCCGCCACGACCTCGCATGCGGAGACGACCCCGCCGCGGCCGACCCGACCGTGGACGCGTCCGACTTCCCCCAGACCGGCCGACGCCGGAGGAATTGAACCGATGCATCCGACTTCTTCACGACTCCGTAGCCGTTCACGCCTGGCCCTGGCCGCCGCCGCCGCGGCCGTCCCCCTCCTTGCCGCCGCCGCCTCCGCCCAGGTCCTCTGGGTCGGCCCGGCCGCGGGTGACTGGTCCGTCGATGCGAACTGGGACAGCGGCGTCTTCCCCAACGGCACGACCGTCGACGCCGTCATCGGCGGCAACTTCGACGTCACGCTCCAGTCGGGCGTCACGCGAGACGTGCGCAGCCTCGCGCTCAACGGCGCGGCTGAATTCACCATCGAGGACAACACCTTCTTCGAAATCAACAACGGCGACCTCGACAACGACGGCGACGTCAACGTCGTCTCGACCGGCAACAGCACGCGTCTTCGCTTCTTCGGCAGCAACGCCATAACCGGTGGCGGACGCATCTTCCTGACCGACGGCACCATCGACGGCAGCGGCACCCTCTCCAACCAGAACCTGATCATCGGCACCGGCAACGTCGGCGGCAACGCGTTGAGGCTCACCAACACCAGCGTCATCCGCGCCGCCGGCGGGACGCTCGTGCTCGACCCGGCCAGCGTGATCGGCGGGGCCGAGTTCATCAACACCGGCACGCTGGACGCCCTAGGTGCCGGCAGCGTCCTCGTCCTCTCGGGCTTCGGCAACGGCGAGTTCAACTCGGTTGGCGGGAACATGATCGCCAACGACGGCATCGTCCGATTAACAGGCGCCGTCGACGTCACCGGCGGCACTTACGACACCTCCGGCACCGGCGTCGTCGAAGTCGCCGCCGGCCAAGTCGCCATCCTCCGCGGCGGGACCAACAACGGCGACATGGTCGCCCGCTTCGACAGCGACCTGCGGCTCGGCAACAACGACTTCACGAATAACGGCTCGCTCACCATCGACTCCACCGGCGGCGATCGGGCCGACATCCAACTCATCAACGGCAACAACATCACGCTGGCCGGCACCGGCACCGTCCACCTCATCGACGGCGGCATCAACGGCAGCGGCTTCCTGACCGTCGGGGCCGACCAGACCGTCCGCGGCACCGGCTTCATCGGCCAAAACGCCATCCGCATCGAGAACTTCGGCACCATCAGCGGCGACGTCGGCGGCGGCAACCTCGTGCTCGACCCCGCGAGCGTCGTCGGCGGGGCCGAGTTCTTCAACCCGGGCCTCATCCGTGCCAGCAACGGCGGCAGTGTAACGCTCAGCGGCCAGGGCCTTGGCGAGTTTGCCAACACCGACCGGCTCGGCAACGGCAGCGGCATCATGGAGGCCGTCGGCGCGGGTTCCGAACTCGTGCTCGACGACGGCGCCATCATCATCGGCGGAACCCTCCGCGGCACCGGCGGCGGCATCGTTCGCGTCGCGGCCGGTCAGAGCACCGAATACCACGACCTGACTGTCGAAGGCGCTCACGTCGTCGACAACAACGCCGACCTCGAAACGTTCGGCACGATCAACCTTGCCGGCGGATCGACCGTCACGCTCAATGCGCCGACGGACGCGACCGATCTGGAAATCACTGGCAACAACGTCTTCACCGGCAGCGGCACGATCGTCCTCAACGACGCGCTCAGCGGCGTCAACGGCAGCGGCACCGCCTCGTTCGGCCCCGACATCACCGTCCGCGGCCAGGGCCGGCTCGGCCAGAACGCGATCCAGATCGTCAACGAAGGCACCATTCTCGGCGACATCGATGGCGGGAACCTCGTCATTAATCCCGCGACAGTCACTTCCATTGCAGAGTTCCAGAACGTCGGCCTCGTGCGAGCCGTCAACGGCGGGACCGTCACCCTCGACGGACAGGGCAACGGCGAATTCGCCAACACCGCAGCCGGCCTCATCGGCGAAGGCGTCATGGAGGCGACTGGCAACGGCTCCGAACTCGTCCTGTCCAACTTCGCCCGTGTCTTCAACGGCACGCTCCGCGGCGTCTCGGGCGGCGTCGTCCGCACGGGCGACGGTGAGAATGTCTTCGTCACCAACGTCACGCTCCAAGGCAGCCACGTCGTCGGCAACAACAGCGACTACGGCATCGACGGCACCGTGACCCTCGACGCCGGCGCGACGCTGCGGCTGCAAGCCGGGGCCAGCGCGACCGATCTCGAAGTGCAATCGACCGCATCACTCGCAGGCAACGGCGACGTCATCCTCGAAGGCGAGAATGCAGGAATCAACGGCTCAGGCGTCCTGACCGTCGGCAGCGGCGTGACGATCCGAGGCGAAGGACGACTCGGGCAAAATGCCATCGAGGTCGTCAACAACGGCACGATCGTCGCCGACGTGAACGGCGGCACGCTGACGGCCGACCCGGCGAGCGTCACCGGCGTCGCGGAGTTCGTCAACAACAACGTCATGCGGGCCACCAACGGCGGAACGCTGCAACTCAGCGGTGCCAACAACGGCGAGTTCGGCAACGCGGGCGGCGTCATCGAGGCCGTCGGACCCGGCTCGGAGGTCAACCTCGCGACCTTCGCCCGCCTCTTCAGCGGCACGCTCCGCAGCACGAGCGGCGGCACCGTCGAAGTCGGCTCGGGCGAGAACGTCTTCCTCACCGACGTCGACTTCCAAGGCGAGATGAACGTCTCGACCAACACCGACCTCGGCATCGACGGCACCGTCGTCAACGACG
>CAYQCT010000178.1:3084-6395 GCA_964416015.1 uncultured Tepidisphaerales bacterium | reverse complement strand
TCGCTTCGCCCTCGCGGTCGAGGTCGGTGGCGAGCCAGACGGTGTCGGCGTCCTTGGCGAGCTTCTTCAGCTCCGTGACGACTTTGCCCTTGCCCTCGATGATCTCGTAGTCGGGGACGAACGTCTCGAGGTCGACGCCCATGCCTTTGCGGGGCAGGTCGCGGACGTGGCCGACGCTGGCGCGGACGACGTAGTTGGGACCGAGGTACTGGTTGATCGTCTTGGCCTTGGCGGGCGACTCGACGATGACCAGATCTTTCTTGCCGTTGGAGGATGCCATGCGTGTTTCTCCGGCCGGGGTCGGTTGCGTGCGAATCTAGGCCGGGCCCGTTGTACGGCGGGTCGGCGGCGGACGTTCGTAGGCTCGCCGCATGCGGCTGCTTCGCTTTCGCCACGAGAATCAGGCCCGGCTTGGTCGGATCGTGCCCGGCGGCGTCGAGATTTGCGACGGCAGCCCGCTCACGCCAAAGCCGACGGGCGAGATCGCGGATGCGCCGGCCGATGCCGATTTGCTGCCGCCGATCGTGCCGACGGACATCTTGTGCATCGGCCTGAACTACCGCGCCCACGCCGCCGAGACGGGTAGCACGCCGCCGCGGAATCCGATGCTGTTCATCAAAAGCAGCAACGCTCTGGCCGGCCCGGCGGACGCGGTCAGGCTGCCCAGCAACAGCGACCGCGTCGACTTCGAGGCGGAGCTGGTCGCCGTCATCGGGCGGGACGCGAAGGACGTTGACGAGGCCGACGCGCTTGATTATGTCTTCGGCTACACGCTCGCCAACGACGTCTCAGCCCGCGACTGGCAGAAGGATAAGGCCCTCAACGGCGGCCAGTTCGCCCGCGGCAAAAGCTTTGACGGCTTCTGCCCGCTCGGCCCGCACCTCGTCACCGCCGACGAAGTGCCCGACCCGCAGAACCTGGCGGTCCGCCTGACGCTGAACGGCGAGACGATGCAGGACTCGACGACGGCCGACATGATCTTCGGCGTAGCCCAGATCGTCGCCTCGCTCAGCCGGACGATGACGCTGCGGGCTGGCAGCATCGTCCTGACCGGCACGCCCGCGGGCGTCGGCGTAGCCCGGACGCCGCCGGTCTTTCTGAAGCCGGGCGATGAGACCCGCATCACGATCGGCGACCTTGGGACGCTCGTCACGCGCTTCGATTCTGCAGAATGACCGTCGCGTTGCGACGCCACTGCGCTAGCTTCGCCCGCTTGCCGGCGGTGCCGCGGAGCGTTTGTTGGTACTGTTCGGGCGACCAAGCGGCGACCTGCTCGGCATCGAGGACGCCGGTCGCAAGCAGTGGCGTCGGCTGGACGTCGGGGTGCGTCGCGGCCGGTGCTTTGCGGTTCCAGGGGCAGACTTCCTGGCAGATGTCGCAGCCGAAGAGCCAGTCGCCGGTGCCGCGGCGGATGTCGTCGGGGATCGACGCGAGCGGGCCGCGGTGTTCGATGGTCCAGTAGCTGATGCAGCGACGCGGGTCCATCTCGTACGGCCGCAGCGCGTCGGTTGGGCAGGCGTCGAGGCACCGCGTGCACGTGCCGCAACGGTCAACGGCGGGCGAATCCGGAGCGAGCTCGGCGGTGGTGATGATTTCGCCGAGCAGAAGGTAGCTGCCGCGGCGGGTGTGGATGGCGAGCGTGTTCTTGCCCTGCCACCCGACCCCGGCGCGGGCGGCCCACTCGCGTTCGAGCACGGGGGCCGTGTCGACGCAGGCGCGTGTTTCCTCGCCGGTTTCTTGGCGAAGCCAATCGGCCAGGTCGTGCAGGCGGCGCTTGAGATGCTTGTGATAGTCGAGCCCGCGGGCGTACCGGGCGACGCGGCCCGGCACGGCAACACCGCTCGGCGGCGTCGGCACGTGGTAGCTCATCGCGACTACCATGACCGATCGCGCACCCGGCAGGTACTTCCGCACGTCCGTCCGTTCCTCGAATCGCTTGGCAAGCCAATCCATCTCGCCCTGTCGCCCTTCGTCGAGCCAGCGGCGGACGAAGTCGCGTCGCTCGCTCGCGGCCGCGGCGGCGATGCCGACGAGGTCGAAGCCGAGCTCGCGTGCCTTGTCCTTGGTGGCAGCGGCGAGTCGCAGGGCGAGCACGCGGCATCTTTGGTTGCTCACGAAGCGTCGGCTGCTGCCGCTATGGTGCGGCCGCCGTAGGAGGAGCCACGACGGCCGACGATTGACCGCCCTATGCAGTTGCCACCTGACGCCCCGCTCGCCGCTTCGCCCGCACCCGCGCCGGAGCGTCGTCCGCTGCTCGACTTCTTCCACCGGCAGACGGCCAACGCGCGGGCGGACGTGCTGTCGGGCCTGACCGTCGCGCTGGCGCTCGTACCGGAGGCCGTTGCCTTTGCATTTGTCGCCGGCGTATCGCCGATCGTCGGCATCTACTCGGCCTTCTTCATCGGGCTCATCACTGCCGTCTTCGGCGGCCGGCCGGGCATGATCTCCGGGGCGACCGGTGCGATGGCTGTCGTCGTCGTCACGCTCGTCGCCGACAAGGGCATCGCCTACCTCTTCCCGGCGGTCATTCTCGCGGGATTGTTCCAGATCGTCGTCGGCGTGCTGCGGCTCGGCATGCTCATCCGCATCGTGCCGGCGTCGGTCATGCTCGGCTTCGTCAACGGCCTGGCCATCGTCATCGGCCTCGCCCAACGCGACAGCTTTAAGGTCCTCGGCGAGGACGGCCTGCTGCACTTCATGACGGGTACGCCGATGCTGGTCATGATCGGGCTCGTCGCCGTGACGATGGCGATCATCGCGTTCCTGCCGAAGCTGACGCGGGCCGTGCCGGCCTCACTTGCGGCGATCATCGTCGTAAGCCTCGCCGCCTTCGGCATCAACGCGGCGGCCGGCGGTGACGGCAACCTCACGCCGACGATCCGTGACATGCTCGTCACCAACGAGCAGGCCAAGGCCGTCCGCGAGGCGAAGGCGGCGAAGGTCAACGCGACCGTCGCGGAGTTCCAGGACGACGTGCAGCAGGAGGGGCTGCGCGTCGTGCCGAACGAAGACGACGGGATCCAACTGGAGCCGGCCGAAGTCGCCGCGGCGGTCGCGACAGTCGACGCCGACGATGTCGGCCTGTCGGCGGGTGTGCCGCGGCCGTTCTTCTTTGCCGACGACTGGTCGATCGACACGAGCACGTTCGAGCCGTATCGCCCGGCGAACCTCGGCGAGACGTTTCTGACGATCCTGCCGTTCGCGTTGATCCTGGCTGGCGTCGGGCTGATCGAGTCGCTGATGACGCTGACGCTGGTCGACGAGATCACCGAGACGCGCGGCCGCGGCAACCGCGAGTGCGTCGGCCAAGG
>CAYQCT010000178.1:0-3036 GCA_964416015.1 uncultured Tepidisphaerales bacterium | reverse complement strand
TTCGTCACCGGGTTCTTTGGCGGCATGGGCGGCTGTGCGATGATCGGGCAGTCGCTGATCAACGTGAATTCCGGCGGCCGCGGGCGACTCTCCGGTGTCACGGCCGCGGTCATGCTGCTCGCGTTCGTCCTGCTGCTGGCGCCGCTGATCGAGCTGATCCCGATGGCGGCTTTGGTCGGCGTGATGTTCATGGTCGTCATCGGCACGTTCGAGTGGTCGACGCTCAAGCTGTGGCGACGCTTCCCGCTGGCCGACTTCGGCGTGATGCTGCTCGTCGCCGGCTACACGGTCTTCATGCACGACCTCGCGACTGCCGTGATTCTGGGCGTAGCGGCGAGTGCTTTGGTCTTCGCCTGGCGGCACGCGTTCCACCTCGGCGTCGACGTGAAGTACCTCGGAAACGGTGCGAAGCACTACCAGCTCCACGGAGCGCTCTTCTTCGGCAGCGTCACGCACTTCGCCGACAGCTTCGACCCGAAGCATGACCCCGACGAAGTCGTCGTCGACTTCTACTACACCCGCGTCTACGACCAGTCGGGCCTCGAAGCGATCAACAAGCTCGCCGAGAAGTACCGCAGCCTCGGCAAGCGTCTGCACCTGACGCACCTGTCGCCGGAATGTCGCCAGCTGCTCGACAAGGCCGGGGAGTTCGTCGAGGTGAATCTGAGCGAGGATCCGCAGTACCACGTCGCGACGGAACGGCTGGCATAAGTGTGTTAGAATGAGGCGATGACGCAGACACTCGCATCGCCGCCCGTCGCTGCCGCCGAGCAGACTCGGCTGAGCGAGGAGGAGATTCTCGACGCCCTGGAGCAGGATGCGGCGTTGGAGTTCGTTGACGAAACCTTTGTGGAGAAGCCCGTGTCCGCTTTGTCGTCAGAAGTCGCCCTCACCATTGCCACCCGGCTCAACATCGCCGCCGGGTTCGGGAAGCTGGGTCGGACGTACGGCACCGACCTGATCTATCGCTGCTGGCCGAATCGGCCGCGGCACTACCGGAAGCCGGACGCTTCCTTCGTGCGGACCGAGCGGCTCGCGGACGTGCCACGTACGACGCGGATCTTCACCTTCGCACCGGACCTCTGCGTCGAAGTCCTCTCGCCGAACGACAACGCCTATGCCGTCTCCGAGAAGATCGACGAGTACCGTGAGGCAGCGTTCCCGCTGATCTGGGTTATCCAGCCGGAGCGGAAGATCTGCATGATCTACGAAGACGGCGGCATACGTGAGGCACGAGCCGACGATGTTCTCGAGCTTCCCGGCCTCCTGCCGGAGTTTCGACACACGCTCGGCGAGTTGATCGGCTGAGGCATGCGAGTCCCGCGACCCGGCCGTGCTGATCGACGAAAGCGACGCGTGGCTCTACTACGCAGTCGCCGGCGAGCAGGGCATCGCGGTCGCGCGGCTGGTCGAATGACGCGGCCGTTGCGTCGCGAAGCCGGCGGCTTATCTTGGCGTCATGTCGAGCGAGACCTCGCCGCCGCGGTACTGGTGGCTCAAGCGGCTGACGCTCGGCTACGTGCTGGTGCTCGTCGGCTGGGCGGTGCTGCACGGCCTGCTGACGTGGCACGCCGCGGCCGCGGAGCGGCGACTGCTGGCGGAGTGGAAGACGGACGGTGGGCCGTACCCGGACCTGGCGGCGGACCCGGATCTCTCGCCGCCGGAATTCGACGGCAACGCGGCCGCGCTGCTGTACCGCGCCATTGCATCAACGCCTACAAGGACAGTCGAACAGCAATCTGCAGAGGCGGCCATCAATGGCTGGAACGTTCCCGAAGCCACGGGTGCCGCCCGCGTCGCCGCCATCCGCACGCTCGCATCCGGCTACGACGAGCAGCTCGCCCTGCTGCGGCAGGCGCGGCAGGCGCCGGACGCCGTCTACGACTGGGGCAACCGCATTGGCATCCCAGGCCGCGTGCAGGTTCTCAATGACAACCGCACACTAGGAATCATCGTTGGCTGGAACCTGCAACTCGCGTTGCTCGAGCAGGACGTGGAACGCTTCGCCGCACTTGGGCTCGATCTGGTTACGTATGCCGAGGGAGGCATTGGGCAGGTACCGCTGCCGATCGGGGTCGGAGTGGCTGCGACCAACTTCGGCACCGTCGCGAGGAAGCTGCCGGAGGCGGCGCGGGACGAGACGCTGGACGACGAAGCCTGGCTAACGGCGGCACCGGAGCTGCATCAACTTATCCAGGCACTGCTTGCCTACGACTTCGTCAAGCAGAACGCCGTCAGCTGGCGGAACGCACGTGCTGAATTGGCCCTCGAGCACCTTGGCCAGAACGTACCGAACGACGGGATGGTCGTCAGCCACCTGTTCACGCCGATGCACCGCCTCGGCACGGTCGCAGGCCTGCGGGAGATCGACAGGCTCGCCGATGAATTCGACTCAGCGGCTGCAGAGGCTTCGCCGCACACGGCGCTGCAACGGCTAAGCCGGAGGGACAGCTTCGACAACGCGACCTCCGTCGGCGGCTTCCTGAGCCAAGCCGCAGCGCAAACGTTTCTGCCGCAGTACGAGCACACGATCAGCTTCTTGATGCACACGATCGTCAACCGCGAAGTCGCCGCGGCGGCCGCCGCCGTTCGGCTCTACGCAGCCGAGCACGACGGCGAGCTGCCGGCGCGTCTAGACGTGCTCGTGCCCGACTACCTGCCGCGACTTCCGCAGGATCCGTACGCGAGCGATGGCCTCCTGCGGTATCGAACCGACACGCCGCTACCCGTCATCTACAGCGTCGGCGACGACCGGATCGACGGCATCGGCGACACGGCCCGCTCGCCTCGCACGGGTTCGAGCGGCGGGCCGGCCGGTTCGCCCTACTTCGGCAACGATTTTGTCTTCCCCCTGCGGGCGTCGCCCGTTGCAGACATGGATCCGTGGGCGTACCTGTATCACGAGCGGACGAAGCCGCGTCCGTCGGCGGGCGAATGACGTGCCCTAACATGTCCCGTGCGGCGGGTCGTCATCGAGCCGAGTTTCGACAGCTTCCGCCGGACGGCGCGGCGGCTCGTGGCGGCCGAGGTGCCGCC
>CAYQCT010000177.1:3118-6416 GCA_964416015.1 uncultured Tepidisphaerales bacterium | reverse complement strand
TGCCACACGTGCGACAGTCGGGACGGCACGGGCGGACCGGCCGGCCGGTCGATAAACTGCGTGTGTCCACGGCCCGGCGGCGCACGGTGCGTCGAAGCGGAGGACGGTTGTACATCGAGGGTCGTGGCTGACGCCTGAGGAGGCACACGGTGACGAGGACGTCGCCGGACGGGTACGATCATGAGCGCATCGGAACATGTAGCCCACCGCGCCGACGCCGGGGCCGACGAGTCAACACTGGCCCCGCCCGCGCACCTGCCGCCGGACGAGCCGCGGTCGGCCAGCGAGTTCTGGCGGGGCGGCGTCTTCCAGCACGCCCTGCCCGCCATGCTCTGCGGCGTAGCTGCCCTCGCCACGGGCACCAGTCTCGCCCTGCTGACCGACCTGCCACGCGAGCAGGTCTACATGACCGGCATCTTCGTGTTGGCTGCGCTGCTCTGGCTGACGCAGTCGGTGCCACTGTTCGCCACCAGCATCGTCATCATCGCCGCGATGGTCCTCTTCCTGGCCAACCCCGGCGACTGGGCCGGCTTCGGCTTCTCGGAGGCGACCGCGGCGAGCAAGCCCGACTACCGCGAGGTTCTCGGCATCATCGGCAGCCCGATCCTGGTCCTCTTCTTCGGCGGCTTCATCCTGGCCGAGGCGCTCGTCAAACAAGGCGTCGACAAGTCGCTGGCGTCGCTGATCGTCCGGCCGTTCCGCGGCAAGCCCAAGTCGACGCTCGCCGCCGTCATGGTCGCGACGGCGTTCCTGTCGATGTGGATGAGCAACACCGCCGCGACCGCGATGATGATCACGCTCGCCGGGGCGATGATGGCCAAGGTGCCCGGCGACGAGCCGTTCCGACGGGCGTTGGTCCTGGGCGTCGCGTTCGCGGCCAACATCGGCGGCATGGGCACGCCCATCGGCACGCCGCCCAACGCCGTCGCGCTCGAAGCCCTGAGCCAACGCGGCATCTCGCTGACCTTCGGCGAATGGATGGCCATCGCCGTCCCGCTTGCGACCGGCCTGCTCGTGCTGGCGTGGCTGATGCTCGTCGTGATGTACAAGCCGCGGGATCCGAATCTTGACCTGAAACCGGAGTCGAAACCGCTGACCCGCAAGGGCTGGTTCACCGTCGCGATCTTCGGCATCACCATCGCCCTCTGGCTGACGGGCAAAATCCACGGCGTGCCGAGCTACGTCGTCGCGCTCTTCCCGGCCGTTGTCTTCACGGCGGTCGGCATCATCGGACGCGACGACGTCAACGCGCTCGAGTGGAACATCCTGATCCTCATCGCCGGCGGTCTGGCGATCGGGTTCGGCATGAAAGTCGTCGGACTCAACGCCGTCCTCGCCGACGCGGTGGCGGGCGTCGGCGTGACGAGCTCGTTCCTGATCGTCGCGGCGCTCGCGACGGCAACGCTGGTGCTCGCCAACTTCATGAGCCACACGGCCGCGGCGAACCTGATCGTGCCGGTCGGCGTGACGATCATGGCCGCCATGAGCGCCGGCGCGGGCGACGGCGGCGAGAGCCAGATGGTCGTGCTCGCGGTGAGCCTCGCCCTGATCGCCAGCATCGCCATGAGCCTGCCGGTCAGCACGCCGCCCAACGCCATCGCCTTCGGCACCGACGCCATCAGCCTCAAGGAGCTCGCGACGGGCGGCACGATTTTGAGCGTCATCGGCCTCGCGTTGATCGTCGCCTTCGGCGGCGTCGTCATCACCTTCTGGCACCAGTAGTCACAATTCCGACCACATCGGATTTCTCAAGAACGCATGCGAGCCCGGACCGTCAGGAAGGGGTCCCGCAGCACAGGAATATCGTGACGACACAACCCCTCCCTCACGGTCGGGGCTCGCGATCTGTCAGGTCGTGCGACATCGACGCCGTCAAACCACCGGCACATCGAGGACTTCCCGCAGTTCGTCCAACGCCGCCTCGGATTCGTGGTACAGCGACACGTCGGCCAGGTCGTTCGGCGCGAGGCGTTCCCGGTAGTGCCGCTCAACCCAGTCGACCAGCGTCTCGTGCAGCGCTGGCGTCCAAAAGACGTTGCCTCGAACGGCCTCGCGTTCCTCGTCGCTCAGCACGACGCGTAGCCGCAGACAAGCCGGTCCGCCGCCGTTCCGCATGCTCTGGCGAACGTCGACGCGGAGGGCCTGTCGGACCAGGTTGTCTTCACGACGGATCCGCTCGACTGCCGCCTTGGCCGAAGGAACTTCGTCGCACTCGGCGGGATACACGAGGGCCATCCCACCGCTCGGCAGCGTCACGAGCTGACTGTTGAACAAGTACGACCGCACGGCATCCTGCAGGCGCAGCTCGGCCTCGCGAAGCAGCACGTCGTGCGGCTCGCCGACGCCGCCGGAGACGCAGTGGTCGTACAACAGCGCCAAGGCCGGCGGGTACGACGGGTCGTCGACCGGCCGGGGATACTCCGGCTTGCGTGCCCAGGCGTGTTCGTGGAGAAGAATGCACGACTCGTTGCCGACGCAGATGACGTCGTTGTGAAAGACGCCGGCGTCAATGGCTTCGGCCGACTGGCGAAAGAACCAGGTAGATCCCACGTCAAGTTGATGACGTTCCGCCACCGCGAGTGACGCGGCTTCGGCCTGACGCGGGAGGAAGCGATGAGGTTTGGCATCTCGCGAGGTCGTCGCCGAGCGGCCGAAGATGAAGACTTCTTGACCCGCGTCGCGGTGACGTTCGCAGAGCCGCGTGTGGTTGGCCGCCCCTTCGTCCGGCAGATTTGCGGGCAGCGGCGGATGCACAACGAAAAACTTCGAGTCACCGAACAGGTGCTCAAAGACACGCAGCCGTTCGAGCGATTCCAGTGCCCGGTGCCGTTGGCTGGCGAGGTTGGCGATGGTGAAGTGGCAGCGGCCGTCGGCGGTGTCGGGCGAGGGCGAAACCGTCGCGGCGTTAGCGGCCCACATGGCGCTGGCGCTGCTGGCGATCGCGAGGTCGCGCGGGTCGGCGTTCGTCACGAGTTCCGCCGGCTCGGTGCCGTAGCCGCAGCTGCGAAGGTAGCCCAGGTGCGGGCGGCGTTGCGGCGGCAGGATCGCCTGCGGGACGCCCATCTGCGCCAGCAGCTTCATCTTCGCCAGACCCTCTAACGCCGCGGCCTTCGGCGAGCTGACCTGGTTCTTCGACGCCTGCGACGCAAGATTCCCCTGGCCGAGGCCGGCGTAGTTGTGTGTGGGGCCGACGAGGCCGTCGAAGTTGTACTCGCGGAACGTCATGCGTCGGCGGGTTCGAGGCTGACCTTGGGCCGCGTGACCTGGTCGAACGCCCACGCGCCGGCCGGGCGGTGGT
>CAYQCT010000177.1:1753-3108 GCA_964416015.1 uncultured Tepidisphaerales bacterium | reverse complement strand
CCAAATCCTCGGCACCCTCTCCGGCGTGCTCACAGCCGCCGAAGGCGACGCGGCCGCTGGCGCCGACCGTCGGCCGGTTCCAGTTGACGCAGCCGCAGCGGACCTCGCGGCGGAACTGCTGCCACGCCACGCGATCGTCCGCCACGAGCGACGCAGCGAGGCCGAACCGCGTGCGGTTGGCTTCCGCGATGGCAGCATCGAGGTCCGGCACGCGGACGACCTGCAACAGCGGCCCGAAGACTTCCTCGTCCGGCACGTCGACGCCGGTCGTGTCGACCAGGCCCGGCGAGACATACCGATCGCCCAGCGGCAGCCTTCGCACGGGAACGATGACGCGGCCGCCCTGACGCTGCCACGAATCCTGCGCCGCAAGCACGGCTTCGGCGGCGGCCGGCGTGATGACGTGGGCCAGGTCCGGCGGCGGGTCGGCGGCGGGACGATCGACCCGCAACGCCCGCACGGCCTCGGTGAGTTGCTCAAGAAACGTCGCCGGCGCGGCATCCGTCACGATCAACCGGCGGGCGCACGTGCAGCGTTGACCGGCTAAGACGTAGGCAGAGTCCGTCACCAGCTTCACCGCCGCCGCGACGTCGGTCGTGGCGTCGACGATGACCGCGTTGTTGCCGCCGAGCTCGAGGGCGAGCATCTTGTGGAACGGCATCCGTTCGTGAAGCGCCCGCCCCGCGACGAGGCCGCCGGTGAACAGGACGCCGTCGATCCTCGGGTCATCGGCCAACTCCTCGACGACCTCCCGGCCGCCGGTCTGGATCGACAGCACGTCCTCCGGCACGCCGGCCTCGCGGTAGAGGTCGACCAGCGCCTGCCCGCACTGCTCGGCGTGCTCGCTCGGCTTGAAGACGACGCGGTTGCCCGCCAGCAACGCCGGGGCGATCCAGCCATTGGGCAGGTGCAGCGGGAAGTTGAACGGCCCGATCACGGCGACGGTGCCGAGCGGCTCGCGGGTCTCGCGGGCAATCGTGCCGTCGGCTTTGATCGGCTCGACGACCCGACCCGCGGCAGCGTCGAGCGTCGCCTGCACCTTGCCGGCGAGGGCGCCGACTTCGAGCCGTGCGTCCGGCGTCACCTTGCCGACCTCGCTCGACAGCAGCGTGACGAGACGGTCCTTCCGCTCGCCAACAAGTTCGGCGAAGCGCCGAAGCACGGCCTCGGCGTCAAACGAGGAACTAGGAGCCGGTCGAGGCACCACGGACGATAGACGACGCAGGACACGCAACGAGAAACCGGCACGCTTCCGAAGAAGCGTGCCGGCGATGTTTGCGTTGATCTACAAACTCAGGCGCCCTGGGCCCAGTCGACCTTGGACGGAGCCTTGATGCGGTAGAAGGCCCGCTTGA
>CAYQCT010000177.1:0-1743 GCA_964416015.1 uncultured Tepidisphaerales bacterium | reverse complement strand
TAGCCGCTGCCGAAGACGCCAAGCTGCCCCGAAGCTACGAATTGCTTCATCTTATCTTGCACCCGCTTGAACTCGGTCTCGCAGTAGCGGACGTTGCCCGGGTCGTTGCCGAGCGGGACGTCCGGCGAGACGCGAAGTCCCTGCACGCTGCCGTCGGCGAAGCCGACCATCGTCTGCGACTCCTGCTGGTGGCGGAAGCGGAGGTTGCCCCAGAGGAAGACGAGCGAGCGGCCGTTGACGCTGATGATGTCCGTGTTGTGCAGGTCGGCAACGTCGTAGCCGGCGAGCGTGGTGACTTCACCCGGAGCAAGGTAGAAGACGCTGTAGCTGTCACCCTCGAGCGCGTTGTCCTGTAGCAGGTCCTCGCTGCCGCGGTAGCGGCTGATCTGGCCGTAGCTCGTGCCGTAGCTCGGGTAGTTGCCCGAGATGCCGGGGGCGTCGACGAAACTCATCCAGTACGAGTAGTAGAACAGGTACGGGTCGTCCATCTCGAAGTAGACCGGGGCGTCCCAAACGAGGGCATTGTCCGGAAAGAGCTGCCCCGCCTTGGCCGGGCGCGGGAACGAGCCGCCGGTAATCGGGTTGCGGCCCTTGACGACCGAGGTGTCGTTCGTGCCGCCGGTGCCGAAGTTCTGGCTCGGGAAGCCGCGAACTTCCGCGTTCGCGTCGGGCATCGCGATCGGGTTCAGGCCGTAGTGCGTCACGCCGTTCTCGGCGCCGGAGCCGACCTGAGCACAGCGGAACATCTCGCCGATCGCGTCACGCGGGAAGTTCGGCACGCCCGCCGGGGCCGAGAAGTAGAGCGACGCACCGTACTCCGTGTCTTCCGTCATCGCCGTCAGCGACGTCGGCGCGATCGTGAACGACTGCTCGCCGGCACCATCCGGGTTCCAGATCTGCCGGCCGCCGTCGTCGCGGGTGTAGACGCGACCCCACGGCAGCGAGAGCTGGTTCTCGGCCTGGTAGAGGAACATCGCCTGCACGATCGAGCGGTTGTTCGCACCGCAGGCCGCAGCCCGGCCGCTGTCGCGGGCGCGGCTGAGCGTGGGCAGGAGGATGCTGATCAACAGCGCGATGATGCCGATGACGACCAGCAGCTCCACCAGGGTGAAGCCGCGACGGACGGTGCGGGCGGGTGTCGAAGTCATTGAAATAAAGGAGAAACTGCGGGGACAACGCGCCGCACGGGCAACAGGGACCCGCCGATCCGGATCCCGCGGCGGACGCAACCGCGGGCCGGCTCCTCGACGGCGGGCGAGGACTACTGCGACGTATTCGCTCCCGATCGGCGGCGGGTTCACGAGATCCACATTTTCTTATCCGCCCGCGCAAGTTCGTCCGCACGCGGAACCCGACCGCCTCGGGCACGTCTAAAGCATGCCAGGCACCGCCGCGACGCGTCCGTTCCGCCCTAGCGGCTCGCCTGCTACCCTTTCCGCAGCACGTTCCTCTCCCCGGAGACCCAGCCCATGAAGATCCTTCGCTACTCCCTCGTCGCCCTTCTCGCCCTCGCGTTCGGCCTGATCGGCACGACCGGCACGCCCGCCTCGGCCAGTGACGCCGCGACCGTCTCGCAGGACAAGAACCAGCCCGGCAGCGTCACCGGCATCGTCAAGGACAAGAAAGGCGAGCCCGCCAAGAGCGTCCGCATCGTGCTCGAGCCCGTCTCGCCCGCCTATGAGGTCGGCATGATGGCGCCCAAGAAGCTGACCGCGACCACCGACGGCAACGGCAAGTACACGT
>CAYQCT010000176.1:4081-6476 GCA_964416015.1 uncultured Tepidisphaerales bacterium | reverse complement strand
CCAGCCAGTGCGACGGCCTAATGCCGCCCGACGCGGGCAGCCGGCCCGAGCCGGTGCAGCACGACCCGATCGACGCCGCCGACGCGGTGCTCGCTGGCTTCGCCGCGCCACGCGGTCCCGCCGTCCGCCACGGCGAGTTCCCCGCCGCCAGCTACGCCCCCGCGGCCGACGAGGTGCGGATGCCGTTCACCCACCGTTACGCCGACATGCCGAGCTTCTACTGCGACTGCTTCCACGAGCTGGGTCACAGCACCGGCCACAAGCAGCGCCTCGACCGCTGGGGCGACGCAGGCCCGGCGACCAGCTTCCGCAGCGACAGCTACAGCCGCGAGGAGCTCGTCGCCGAGATGACCGCCGCCTTCCTCTGCGGGCACTGCGGGATCAGCCCGAGCACGATCGAGAACTCCGCCAGCTACCTTGCCGGCTGGGTCGAGCGGCTGAAGGGCGACAAGCGACTCGTGATCGCCGCGGCAGGTCAGGCCCAGAAGGCGGCCGACCTGATCCTCGGCACGCCGGCATACCAGCCGCAGGACGAGTCGGAGTAGCCGCCCGCTCATCCCATCTCCGACAAGCCCGCCGTCGATCCTCGACGGCGGGCTTTCTCACGCGCAGCCTCTTGAAGAAGAAGCTCGCCCGTGTCTAAAGTTGTCGATCAATCCCGCATCTTCGCCGGCCTCGTCGCCGGCAGGTCAGTCCGATCTTTCGATGGAAGGCCCGCAAGAGGTCGGCGTGGTGCCGTCTCGTCTCCCAAGACTTAAGGTTTGCCGACGGTGGCCGCTGGTGGTCATCGGGTTGTTCCTCTTTTTCGCGCTGCTCGCCACGCTTGGCCGGCGGATGGTCGTGATGAACCCGACCGCCAGTGTGGAGCCAGGCCTGTACCTCGCGGTGCCGGGGTGGTGGGGTGCGGAGTTGAGGGTCGGGCGCTTGGTCAGCTTCCGCGTACCCGAAGGAACGCGGCCATACTTTGCCGGCAGGGCGGCGCGACCGCTGGAGGATGCCGATGACTGGTATCTCGTCAAGCCGGTCGCGGCAGGACCAGGCGACCTCGTGGACACGACTGGCGATCGGGTGTTGGTCAACGGCGTCGACCTCGGCCCGGTCTACACGCACGACGGTGTCGGACGAGCACTACCGCGATGGCGCGAGCGTCGGGTGCTGCGTCAGGGGGAGTGGCTGGTCGTCAGCCGCCGCACGCCCGGCAGCCTCGACGGACGGTACTTCGGCCCCATCAGGGAGAAGGATGTAGAGCACGTCCGCCGACCGCTCGTGCGATGGGGCGTTGAAGGTGGCTCGTGGCGATGGTTCGGCAGCTATGTCGACCGGCCGAGCGAGCAGTGACTCCGGCAGATAGGGAGCAGGCAGGTGTGAGGTAGAGATGAAGAACGCAATACAAGATAAAGGTAGTTCACACCCGACCGCGCAGCGGGTTGTCAGAGCACGGCTTACAGGTCATACCTGCCTTGATAGCTCATATCGAGGTGTGAGCTACCGATCGGCCGCAGGTGTGAACTACGGGGGGCGGCGATGAAGTGGAAGCTCAGCGCGTTTCGCGAGCCGTTCAAGGCGCACAAGGTCGGCGAGGAGGCGTCGGAGCTGCGCCCGGACATGGGGCCGCAGAAGCCAGGGAAGACGCCGAAGGTCGGCGCCTCGGGCGGTAAATCAGCCGTCGCAAGACGTAGCGGAATCGGCGCGTTGAGCGATCCCACTGGTGGCGACTTACATCGCTCTGCCACACCGCCGTCGGGCACATCCGGCAGTGGAGGTGGGGAGAGGCCATGCATTTCAACCGCAGCGAGCACGGCCGGTGCCGCACGCGGAACGGCGCTGACGACCAGCACGTCCGGCGGCGGAACCTACGCCCTTGGCCGCGGCCGACAGGTCGTGGTGAAGGCGCGGTATCGTCGGCATTCGGCGGTCCGCCGTGGCGGCCGGCAGCGCGTTCTAGCGGCGCACGTTCGCTACCTCTCGCGGCCGAACGCAACCGGGTTGGAGCGGCACGAGGCGTTTTTCGACGCGAGTAGTGAGGTGGTCGATGGTGCCGCCGTGCCGACGCTGTGGGCGCGGGACCGATTGCACTGGCGGATGATCCTCTCGCCGGAGGAGGGTCACCAACTCGATCTACGACAGCACGTCCGCGACTACGTCGAGCGGCTGGAACGCGAATTGGACACGCCGCTGGAGTGGGTGGCCGTCACGCACCACAACACGGACAGCCCGCACGCACACCTGCTCGTCCGCGGACGGCGGGGCGATGGCCGAGAGCTGACCATCCCGCGCGAGGTCGTGAGCGAGCGGCTGCGGGAGTGGGCCGAGAAGCTGGCGACGCGGCAACTGGGCGAGCGGTCGATCGAGGAGGCGGATCAGTACCTGACGCGGCTGGCCGAGTCGCGGCGGC
>CAYQCT010000176.1:0-3981 GCA_964416015.1 uncultured Tepidisphaerales bacterium | reverse complement strand
CGGCGAATTCATCACGCAACTGGACGCGCTGGCGGAGCGTGATCTGACCACCGGAACTGCTGCCGAAGCGGTGCCGTTGCCAACAGAATCGGCCGCAGATCGACACGCGGAAACGCATCGGCGGGCTGCCGAACGGCCGGCGCTTCCGGCGACGGACCAGCCTGCCGTCCGTTCGGTTCCCGCGCCCAAACAGGTCAGTGAACGGGCACGAGACGACGACCGAGAACTCGCCTACTAATCAGGATCATCAACATCATCCCGCGTTGATGTGACCTCGGTTCCGGTCCCATTCTCGTGAAGAAGCTCGCCCTCATCCTCGCGATTCTCGCGCTCAGCTTCGCCAGCCTCATCGGTGGCCCGACCTGGCTCGCGCACGCGCTTGCCGGCGACACGAACCCCGCCGTGACCGTCGCGCCGCCTGAGTTCTCCTTCTTCAGCTTTCCGTTCTACTTCGTTACGAGCGTTGAACAATTCGGCCCGCGGCTGGGCCGCTCGCCCGGCCTTGCCGCCGCGGGTTTTGCCCTCACGTTCGCCGGCCCGGCCGTCGGTCTCGGCGTCGTGCTACTGACCAAGATGTACTCGCAGCCGAAGCCGCGCGAGGTCGGGCGGGAGAAGTGGATGACGCCGAACCAGGCAGAGAAGGCCGGGCTGACGGCGGGGCGGGGCGTCGTCCTGGGGCAGTTCGGCCGCGGCCGGTGGCGTCGCCTGCTGACGTTCGACGGGCCCGAACACCAGATCGTCACGGGTGCATCTCGCAGCGGCAAGGGCGTCGGGCACGTCGTGCCGACGCTGCTTTCCTGGCACCGTTCGGCGCTCGTCTATGACGTGAAGGGCGAGCTGTGGCAGGCGACCTCGGGCTGGAGAAGCCGCTTCAGCCACTGCGTCCGGTTCAATCCGACGGACCCGACGAGCGCCAGATACAACCCGCTCCTGGAAGTGCGGCGGGGCGACTGCGAGGTGCGCGACGCGCAGAACATCGCCGAAATGCTCGTCGACGACGGCAGCGGCCGGCCGCGCTCCGAGCCGTGGGACAGCGAGACGGCGCAGCTCCTGACGGCGACGATCCTGCACGTCCTGTACGCGGAACCAGACACCGAAAAACACCTCGGCCGCGTGCGCGACCTGATCCTCGACCTCGATAAGTCGCTCGACCGAATGCTCGCGACGACGCACGTTCAGGGGGACGACGGGGAGGCCATCTGTCATTCAGAAGTGCAGGCCGTGGCGACGCACATGAAGTCGCAGGCCCCAAAGTTCCGCGACTCCGTCCGCGGCACCGCCAGCGCACGCCTCGTGCTCTGGGCCGACCCAATCGTCCGCCAAGTGACGAGTACCAGCGACTTCGCCAGCGGCGATCTGATGTGCCTAGATGCGCCGATGTCGCTCTACGTCCAGCCGCCGCCGGCGGATGCCGCTCGCGTTCGTCCGCTCACCCGTTTGATGTTCCACCAGATGACGCGGGCGCTCATGGAGCACCTCGATAGGGACGGCACCGGGCGGCCGAAGAAGCATCGACTGCTGCTCCTGCTCGACGAGTTCCCGACGCTCCGCAAGATGGAGTTCGTGAGCGAAGGCCTGCGCCAGATGGCCGGCTACGGCATCAAGACGCTCATCGTCGCGCAGAGCTTTCAAGATATTGAGGAGCACTATGGGGCCAAGCAGACGATCGTCGACAACTGCCACGTCCTCGTCTGCTTCGCCGCCGCCGACGTGGGCACCGCCCAGCGGATCAGCCAGATGACCGGCAGCGCCACGGAGCTTCGCCGCAGCTACGGGCGTAGCCACTTTCTCGACGCGACGAAGAGCGTGACGTACAGCGAGAGCACGCGGCCGTTGCTCATGCCGGGCGACGTCCGAGAGCTTCCCTACGACACGCAGCTCGTGTTCGTCACCGGCCACCCGCCGCTCCGCTGCCGCAAGGTCCGGCACTACCGGGACCGCCTGTTCAAGAGCCGCCTGCTGCCGCCGCCCGTGCAGACCGTCGGCAAGATCGACCTGCCGAACCGCCCGCCGAACGGCTGGGCCGGCGTGCAGTCAGCCGCTTCCTCTAATGAGCATCAGGGGGATGAGACTGCACCGCACGAGCAGTGGGTCGACACCGACACCGGCGAACTGATCGAAGGCGAGGCGGAGCTGTCCGATTCGCAGAAACTCCACCTGCTGCGCCTCTGCCCCAACGGCTCGCTGCCCCACGATCACGCACCGACTGAACCCGCGTCGGCCCGCAGACTCGAATCCGTTTCCGCCGCCGCGACCGTCGCGGCGGCAACGTCGACGCCGTCGAATACGAACGGCGACGACACCTTTTTAGAGGAGCTGTTCAGCTAACTCTGCCCCACCCACTCACCCGACACCCCTTCATCGAGATGTACCCGATGTCCGACCACGACCTCTTCCCCGACCCACACCACAAGGACCAGAAGCTCTCCGCCACGCCCTACACCCGCAACGGCGGCAACAACAACGGCAACAGGAACGGCAGCCCAAAGCCACGCTGCCCGGACCGCCGACCCAAGGGCATTCACCCGATGCGAAAGCGGACAATCAGCATCACGCACGAGAGCGACCGCCTCGCAATGAACGAGATGCACCGCCGCGGCCTGCCGAGTGTCCCAGCTTTCATCGAGCACGCCATCGCGAAGGAGGCGCGGCATAAAGAGCAGCCGGAGGAGGTCGACCTGCTCCAAATCCTCGACGAGATGCGCCTGTCGCTGAGCCGCATCGAGCGCGAGTCGGCCGAGCGGGACGTGCTTGCCTTCGAGCTGCTCGCCGGCGTCGCCCGCACGCAGTTTGCGCTCCTCCCGACGCCAGCCGAGGACGAGCGGCAGGCCCGCATCGCGCACGCAAACCAGCAGTTCGAGAAGCTGATCGACGCGATAGGTAAGCGTGTCGAGAGCGGCCAGACGACGCTGTCGCAAATGCCTGACCCGACCGCGGTCGGCGACGGGAATGTTCCCGAAGAAAATCTTTCACCCGTCGATGCCGGCGCAGGTATGACAGGCGCGCAGGTGTGACTTCCGCGGTCAAAAGTGTGGCGAAAACGCTGCGGTTTCTCGAAGGTTTTCGCGTAGATCACACCTGCCGAGTACGGGTCAAGAATGCGCGGTTTCCGGCGGAACTTTCGCCTCCCAGACCCCTTGAACCGGCTGAAGAAGATGCTTTATTTGTCGCTGAACCGACGCCCGTAGGCCGCTCGCTGTGAGCCGGATCGGGACGTCGAAAGGCCGCCAGAGAAGGCCGCCGTCCGATGCGTTCTCCCGCCCACGACCGCCTGCACGTCAGCCTCAGCCGCGCCCTCGGCCCCGATGTCGCCCGCGCCCTCGCCGACCCGCTGACTGTCGAGGTGTACCGCAACGCCGACTCACGGGTTTGGGTCGAGCAGCACGGCATCGGCCGCTACGTCGTCGGCACGATCAGCGACGCAGAAGCCGAGCAGGCGGTGCGGCTGGTCGCCAGCTATATGGGTGACGAGGCGCACGATGACCGGCCGATCCTGTCGGGCACGCTCCCTGGCGGCGAGCGGTTCCAGGGCCTCCTGCCGCCGGTCGTTGCCAGCCCGATCCTGACCATCCGCAAGCCGGCTCCGGTCGTCTACACGCTCGACACCTACGTTCGCCAGAACGTGCTGCCGGCGGCGTGGGCGGACGTACTACGTGAGGCCGTGGCGGGGCGGGCGAACGTGCTCGTCGCCGGCGGGACGGGCAGCGGCAAGACGACGCTGCCGTGTTCCTCCTGACGAAGAACCGCGAGCCGGCCGTGTCGATGACGACGCTCGTCAAGGCGACGCTCCGCCTCCGCCCCGACCGCATCGTCGTCGGCGAGGTGCGTGGGCCCGAAGCACTCGATCTCGTCAAGGCGTGGAACACCGGCCACCCCGGCGGCCTCGGGACGATCCACGCTAACAGCGCCGCCGACGCGCTGCAACGCCTGGAAGACCTCATCGGCGAGGCGGTCGTGAACGTCCCACGCCGGGCATTGGCG
>CAYQCT010000175.1:4312-6499 GCA_964416015.1 uncultured Tepidisphaerales bacterium | reverse complement strand
CCCGCGCGACCCGCTCCAACGCTGCCCGAGGCCCACTCAGTTCGATCGTCGCGATCACCTCGTCCTGCGCGTCGTCGTCCGCCCGCGTCGCCACGAGATCCGGGTCGACCGGGGCCAGCACCAGCCGCACGCCGGGCACCGTCCGCTCCTCAATCTGCTGATCCTGCGCCCAGACCCAAAGCAGCAACGCCAGCGGTAAAGTCCAGGCGATCGTCTGCAAGACCTCGAGGAACCAGCGGCGATCGAACCGTCGGTGCGACAGGAAGCGTCGCGTGCCGCCGGTGCGACGCGGCGTGATGCCAAGGCGACGCAGACGCGAGGTCGTGTCGGCGGTGCCGTTGCGATCGAAGGCGGGCGCGGCGGAACTCGTGCGGGGCTCGACCATGATCAGGCGACGTCTCCTTTGGCTTCGTCCGGCTTCGCCGTCGGGGGCAGGCGCACGGTCGTTCCGCCGACCGGCTTGCTCTCGTGGATCGGGCCGGGGGCTTCCGTCGGCTTCACCGGCTTTGTCTCGGCGACCGGCTTGCCCTCGCGTCGCCGCTTGCTCGGCTGGTACGCGTCGACCCGCAACGACCTCGTCGGCCGATCACCGCCAAGGCTCGGGTCACGCTTTTCCCGATCCGGCTCGGCCTCAGGCTCCTTTTTCGTCTTCTTCACAGTCGACGACGGCTTCGTCATCGTCGCCGCGTTGCCGCCGAGGTTCATCATCGCCTCGATGGTCTCCTGCAGCGCCTCGACGCTCAGCTTCCGCTGCAGCGTGCCGCCGACGGCGATGCTGATGTCGCCGGTTTCTTCGCTGACGACGACGACCACCGCGTCGGTCTCCTCGCTCAGCCCGACCGCCGCCCGGTGCCGACTGCCGAGCTCGCCGGGCAAATCGCCGGACTCGGCCAGCGGAAACTGCACGCCGGCAAACGCGATGCGGCCCTCGCGGATCACCACGCCCAGGTCGTGCAGGGCCGTGTTCGGGTGGAAGATCGTCGTCAGCAACGCGCTGGTGACCGTCGCGTCGATCGGCGTCGCTTCCTTCGTGTAGTCGTTGAGTCCGTCGTCACGCGCGAGTGCGATGAGCGCCCCGACCTTCCGCCGCCCCAGCGTGCCGCAGGCGCGGCAGAGCTGTTCGACTTCGTCAAACGCGGGTCCGCCGCCGCGGAGTAGTCGCGTCTCGCCGAGCCGCATCAAGGCACGTCGCAGCTCCGGCTGGAAGACGATGAGAATCGCGAAGCTCGCGTAAAAGAGGAACGCACTGAACAGGACGTCGAGCCGCTCGAGCCCGGCAAGACCGCCGAGGATGCGGACGGCAAGGTAGAGCGTGATCAGGACGACGACGATGCCCTTGAGCACCCGGGCGCCGCGTGTGCCTTGCAGGAAGCGGATCACGAAGTAGATCGGCACGCCGATCAGCACGATCTCGAGCAGAAACTGCCACGGTGACACGCCGCCCAGTGCGGTCAGGAAGCCGTCGAGGTTGGGAAGCGAAGCGAGCAAAGGGCGACGTCCAACAATGGAGAATCGGCAGTCCGACGGCGACGCCTCAGCGGCTTGCGACCTTGCGGCTGACGCTCATCATCAGGAACGCAGCAACGACCAGCAATGCCGCCCCGCCCCCGAGCAGCGTCAGGCGGTCCCGCCACACGCCGAGCGCGGCGAGCGTGCCGTAGACGAGCACGCCGGCCGTCTGGAGGCCGACCCGCTCCGCGCCGATGCGATACGGCGAACCCTCCGGCGACGCGAACCAGACGAGGCCGAGCAACAACAGGAGCGTTCCCATGACGAGGCAGACGGGAATCGTGAACATCACCGGCCCGAGGCCGGCGTTGTTCTTGCGTTTGCCGCCGGGCCGCCGACGGCCCGAGGTTGGCGCCGAAGGCCGGGCACCGCGGGTCGACGCGCCCGGTCGCGTGCGGCGGCGGGACGGTGCGGATTCGTCTTGCTCGTCGAACATCGCTCGCGCCCATCGTATCGGCATCCTGCCGAGACGGAGCGACAGGCGGACGCGGAC
Source organism: uncultured Tepidisphaerales bacterium (assembly GCA_964416015.1). Taxonomy (GTDB): domain Bacteria; phylum Planctomycetota; class Phycisphaerae; order Tepidisphaerales; family Tepidisphaeraceae; genus JBCDKH01. The sequence goes on along the minus strand of CAYQCT010000175.1, from coordinate 4,497 downwards.
AACAGGCGACGCGTTGCCGCGCTCGCGCCGTTGACGTTGCCGATCGGCATCATCCGGCACGGCCGACGCGGATTGCAACGCGAAAGCCCGGATCTCGCCGCTGGCACGCCCGTTGGAGTGGCATCGGCATGTCCCGTGAAGAGCATCCGCCCGCGTCGCACCGTGATCGTCCCGCCGGCGAGCAT
>CAYQCT010000175.1:0-4302 GCA_964416015.1 uncultured Tepidisphaerales bacterium | reverse complement strand
CGCCTGCCCCAGGGCGAAGCACTCGAACCCCACCAGCTCCGCGACGCCGGCTACGCCAAGTCGCTGGATCGACTGCTGGAAGAGATCGAGACGCTGCCCACCGCGAGCCGCGACCGCGTGCAAGCCGCCGCCGACGATGCAGCCCGCCGGCATGCCAAGCTCTGCCAAAGCCTCGACAAGCTCCAGGAAACTCTCGACTTTCTCCGCCTCGGCGTGAAGTACATGGCCTTCGACGTCGAGGCGACCAAACGCGAGAACACCTACCTCCGCAAGCTCCTCGACGAAGCCGCCGGCGAAGATTGAGCTCAACGTGCGGCCATCTCGGTCGCAAAGTGTTCGATGATCGCGTCCCCCGCCATGGCGGCTCGTTCGACCTCGACAACCCGCCGCGGCATCGCATGGGTGATCGGCGGATCCGACTCGTACAACAGCGACGACGCCCACCGGCCGAGGGGTCGGACCCACGCCAACGGCCCGTCCGGCACGAACCGCGCCTCGCCCTGCTCTCGCTCCGCCACAAGCAGCGCCAGCTCTCCCGCGCGTGTCGCGTCACGAACCGACGAAGCGCCACCGCCAACGCCCCACGCGACGACGGCCGCCGCATCGACGTCACGCCTCGCGCTCGCCCACGCCAACGCTGCATCAACGTCGGCCGCCCCGCCGCGCCGCGGGTTGCGGACGTCCAGCACCAGAACGTGCAGGCCCGCCGCCCGCAAGCGAGCAACGTGCGGCACCATCTGCTGTGCGTCGTACCCGCGGTCGTGTAGCAACACGGCCAGCGGCCGCCGTTGCCGTAGCGCCTCAACGCCACCGCGGGCGGCGGCCGCAGGGTCCATCGCGTTGATCCACGTCGCCTGCGTCGTTGCCCCGTCGGCGGCAGCGAATTGCACTTGCCGCGCGTGCGCCGGGAGCAAATTCGGCACGTCGCCGACCACGACCGGCCCCGGCCGCGCATCGAGCACTGCCAACACCACCGCCGCCGTCGCCAACGCCGGCGCAAGCCAGAGCAGCTGCCCAGTTGCCCGCGCCGCCGTCCGCCCGGCCGGCAGCATCGCCTTGTCTTCGCTCCGCAAGTCCCGCCGCAACAGCCGGCCCGTCAGAAGCACGCCGCGCCACGACCCGGCCGCCGCCTGCTTCATGCCCCACCACGCCGCCGCCGGTCCGCGTCGCAATGGCGGCACGAGGCCGACGACACGCTCCCACCACGAGAGCAGCGGACGGTCGAAATGACTCTGAACAATCGGCGAAAGGCTGACGCGGTCCACGGGGCTCCTTGGGCGAAAGGCGATCCCTCCCCGCAACGTTCGGCAGGTGCCAGTCGATGACGTCGTATTCGCGGACGTCGCTTGCAAGTGCCGCCGACGAAGCCGTGCAGTATGCTGCGGCGTGACCGCGCCGGACGTACCGCAAGCTCCGCCCGTCGCCGGCTTCATCGTCGGCACCAGCCGCGGCGGCACGACCTTCATGAACAAGGTCATGAACCTGCACCCGCAGGTCACCAGCTTCGGCGAATCCGCCTTCTTCGGACGACTCTGGCGCGAGCCCCGCGCCGACGGCACCTACACGCGCCAGCAGGTCGCCGACTGCCTCGACAACTTCCGCCACTGCCGTTGGGGCCCGTCGCACGGCGGCAACGTCGGCACCCTGCCCGACTGGGTTGGGCTGTATCAAGACAGATGGGTCGAGCACGTGGACCGGCTCGCCGCCGAGGCCGACCTGCCGCGGGACGGCGTCACACCCGGCGACGTTTTCGGCTTCCTCTGCCGGTGCATGACCGAGGCGACAGGTCGGCCGATCGTAGTCGAAAAGACGCCGCACCACCTCGGCTCGGCCGCACGGATCGACCGCTACTTCCCGGAGGCGAAGTACGTTCTGATGATCCGTGATCCGTACAAGTTCGCCCGTTCCTACAAAAACCAGGGTCGGCAATTCGGCGAAGGCGGGCAGAGCGACTTCAAGAACGCGTACCACCCGATCACCGTCGCCTTACTCTGGCGTGGCTACGCGCGGCAGGCACTGCTTCTGCAAAGCCAACGACCCGGCCGCGTGCTTCGCGTGACGCTCGACGACCTCCGCGAGGACGAGGCCGGCGTGCTCGACGGCGTCCAACGACACTTCGGCCTCGACCCGATCGACATGGCTGGCAAGGTCGCCCCCGACAACAGCAGCACCGCCGGCGGCGGCGTTGCCGAGCTCGATACCGGCGAGATCTGGTGGATCAACCGTCTCGCCGGCAGCTTGATCCCGCAGCTCGGCTTCGAATGCCGCGAAGATGGCTCGCCCGCAACAGCCGCCCGCTACGCCGCCACCTGGCCCGCCTGGGGCGTCCGCAACCTAAGCCGCTACCGCGGGCAGATTGAGGGGTCGCTGCTGAAGTACGCCTGGCGCTACCTGCGGCCGCGGTGAGTTTGAGTCGACTAGGCCCTTGCTTCCCCACCAAGGCTGGCAGAGACGTGCAGTACATTGAACAAGACGTACCTACGCGCCGAGGACCGTCTCGAAGCACCGCACAAACTCATCGCCCACAAGCGGATCCTTCAACAAGCGACCCCACATGTCATAGCGCGTCCAGATGCATCTAAAGCCTGCGACCCTTTATTGACTGCCTTGCAGTACATTGAACAAGACGTACCTACGCGCCGAGGACCGTCTCAAAGCACCGCTCAAACTCATCGCCCACAAGCGGATCCTTCAACAAGCGACGCCACATGTCATAGCGCGTTCAGGTGCATCTAAAGCCTGCGACCTTTTATTGACTGCCTTTATTGACTGCCCGACCCTTTATTGACTGCGGCCCCATTCTCACCGGCCGGCAGGAGAAGAAAACCGGCTCGGCCGCGTTAGCGGTCGAGCCGGAGGAGGAACACGACTTTTGAGAAACCTTAGCGACGGCGACGCAGCATGCAGAGCCCGGCCGCGGCCAAGAGACCGGCCGAGGCCGGCTCGGGGATGACCGTGTTGAACGAGACGGCGGCGAACGCCTGCTCTTCGCTGTCGGTCAGCGACCACGTCTGCGTCTGCGTGCCGCTCAATGTGGCGAGCTCGTACGCGCCCGAGACGGTGTAGTCATTGCCCGGAGCGATCTGGTTGGCTCCGGCCCACTCCGTTTGGCCCGCGGTCGGGGCAAGCGGGGTCTGGTCGTTGTTGGTGTCGATGACCTCAAAGATGACGCCGCCGGCGTTCACATTGATGTCGAGCGAGGCGGTGCTGGTGTTGGAGTTGGTAGCATCGAGCCCCGTGTCAAACGGACCGGTCTGATCGACGTTGTAGAAGCTCGCCGCCTGGAGGTAGAAGCCGCCGCGGAAACCACTGCTGCTATCCGCGCTGAACGGCACCGTCGCCTCGATGTCAGCAGTACCGACGGTCGGATTCAACCAGTACCAGATGGCTGCCGTGTCGTTGAATTCATCGCTGGCCGTGTGGCCGATGACCGCCTGCGTGCCGGAGACGCCGCCGTAGGTGACGTCGGTGATGTCGACGTTGTCGAGGCCCTCGCCGACGACGCCGACCACCAGCAGGCGATCGTCGAAGTTGCCGACGGTGAACCCGCTCAGCGTCCCAGTCACCGAGGCAGCCGTGGCTTCGAACTCACCGGCGGTCTGGCCGGAGTTGTCGACCATGACCGCTGCAGACGCAGGCAGGGCAAAGGCCGCAGCAGCGGCAACGGCGGTGGTGTAGGTAGCAAGATAGTGCATCAAAGACCTCCTCAGGTCGTTCAGGAAGAAGAATGCGTCCCGTGGCCCCACGGCCCAATGCGGGTTCGCGGAAAGGTGCCGCTTCGTAGACGGCGTAATCGATCCACAGCGGCTGGCAGTGCCGGAGCCGTTCGAGCGAGCGGAAAATGGCTGGACGAACGAGGCATCGGAAGCGTCAGACAAGTCGTGGAACGCCACGCGGCCATTGGCTGTCAGCAGCAAGGACACCAAGGTCTCGCACACGTAGCGGCGGTTCATGCAAAAGATACCACGGGATTAACACGCTTGCAAGCCGCTTTTTTCTCGTCACTGGATTGTGAAGTTGGGCAATTGACAGGATCCTAACAAGGCGCCGCGGCGACAAGAAGTGGTCGAAATAAGACAAGGGGGCGCAAACAAGGGGTTGGGGCGCAAAAAAGGGGTCGGGAGCCAGAGCGGCTGCCGACCCCTTGCTGCGTCACGACGCGAAATCGAGGGCTACATCATGCCGCCCATGCCACCCATTCCGCCCATGCCTCCCATACCACCACCCATGCCGCCGCCGCCCATGCCGGCGGGTTCGGGCTTGTCTTCCTTGATCTCGGAGATGATGGCCTCCGTCGTCAGG
>CAYQCT010000174.1:0-6508 GCA_964416015.1 uncultured Tepidisphaerales bacterium | reverse complement strand
GTCTACTATGGTTCTCTGCTGTTTGCTGAACAAGTAGCTGAACTGCTCGTCAATCGACGCAAAAAGCGCTGCCGCCTCTGACGTCTCGATAGCCGCAAGCGCTTCAAGTGAACTGCGGATAAGGTACCAATTCGAGTGGCGGCCGCTGCCATCGATCAGCGGAATGATCTCTGGACTTTCCGGGTCAATTGCAACGATTGCGGCCAGACAGTGTGCGAACGCTTGCGGCACCGGGTTCCGCTCTTCCGCGTGCTTCGCCGCGTCTATGAGGTCGGGAATCACAGAATATGCTGGCGACCCGATCTTCTTGATCGCATGTGCTGCCATCCGCACGACGCCCTTGTACGGGTCGTTCAACGCCGTTTTGAGCAGCGGAAGGGCATCGAGCGAGGGTTTGCCCTTCGCGTAGCTCTCCATTGCGTCATAACGTGTCAGCCAGTCTTCACTGGCTAACCCGATTCGAAGGCGCTCAATCTTCGTTGTTGTCGTAGCAGCTTCTTTGCTCATGGCTTGACCTGCGAAAACTTCGCCCGATCCAATTAAGCGAAGTCCATTGGATGACACTGCCGGTAAACTTTCAACATGAGCACCGAGACACACGATGTGATCGAGTTGTGCGAGCGCCTGTCGCCGCGGCGGCGGGAGGAGGTGTTGGACTTCGCCCGCTTCCTGCTCGCCCGCGACGCGGCCGCCGACGCCTGACCAGTAGACGATGCACGACCTCGAAGGGAAGTAGGGTGGGCCGGGGCCCACCCTACGGGGTGCTGATCTCATCGTTCGATCATGATGGCGGCACGCTCGCGTTTGGCTTGCAGGGCCTTCAGATCGTCGAGCAGGCGGTGCGCCTCGGGGTCCGGGGCGGGCAGGGCGAGCATCGGCTTGACGGCGGCGGCCGTCGCGAGCGCCGTGGCCTCGGCTTTGGCCGCGAGGGAGGCCTTGATCGCGGCGTTGCGCTTGCAATGAAGTCGGCCGTAGTACCCCGGGTTGCGCTCGCGGAACCGCCGCTGCCGCTCGGTGTTCGTCATCGGACGGAAAGCGAACGAAACGCTCACGGGCGCTACCGGATCAGGCTCGGCGGGATTCGACATACCGGGTGATTCGGCACGCTCCGTCTGTCTCACAACCTGGACGTGCCACGTAGGCCCGTCCGCATAACGCCCGGCTGCCCTTGCATAACGGGTCGACGTCCACGCATAACGCCCGGGCATCCATACAAAACGGCCGGGTATCCGTACAAAACTGCCGGACATCCCTGCATAGCGCCCGGTCGCCCGTACATAGCGCCCGGGTGTCCGTACGAGATGCCCAGGTGCGCGTACGAGATGCCCGGACGTCTCCGCATGGCGACCGGATAGCGGGACGGGGTCATGACTCGCCGTCGAGGCGGCATACCAACTCGAAGCGCGTGGCAGCCGCGACTCCAGACCCCTTTCTGGGTTTCGTAAAGGATGTAGAGCACATCAACTCCCGGTCCGGGCGGCCCGCACGACATTCGCTTCGCTGTGCGGTCGCAGGTCGAACGGCTCGGCGATGAACCGACCCAGCTCGCGCCGCATCTCAAATTCGCCGCCGAACTGAAAATCAAGTTGCGTCGCGTAGGCGGCGCACGCGTCGAGCTTGTGGCCGACGACGGAGGCGACGTCGACAGTCATGTCCGGGGCCGCTTGTTCCGTTTCGCGGAAGACGTAGGGCGTGTCACGCCAATACCACGTCCGCTTCGGGGACCGCCGCGCGGCGGCGTGGATAACGTGCAGGTGGTCGACGTGATTGCCGTAGCCCGCCGGCAGGTAGAGGTAATCGCCGGCGTCGATCAGGCTCGCGATTTGTTTTCCGACATCCTCCGTGAACCGTGAGCCATTCGGCTTGATACCCGCGAAGAGGTCGGCCGCGCTTTCGTAGCCGCGGTGCGGTGCTTCGGGCAGGTCGAGGTGAAGGACGTGCGACGCGCCGAGCCCGAGGATCTGCATCGCCGCGCGATCTTCAGCGCGGCGGATCGCCATGTAGTCGACATCGGGCGCGAGGCCTTTATCGGTCTGGCAGCGGAGCGCAAAGCCGGTCGGGTTCGCCACGCTGCGGGTGAAGACGGTGGCGACGATCACCGTCTCGCCCGCAGCGGCGAGCTTCGCGATCGTCCCGCCGGCACTGAAGACGGCGTCATCAAGATGCGGCGACAGGAAGACGTGCCTCATCGAAGTCAGAGCAAGTGCGGTTGGCTGCGGAATCGGCAGGCGTCCGGCGTGCCCACGAGCGGCTCGAAGCAGTCCTCCCGCGGCCGGGCGACCACACGCGAGTAAACCGAATCGATCCGGGTCGCAATCGCCTTCCACGCGTAGAACCGCCGAACCTCGTCAAGTGCACGCGTCGCCACACCGGTTCGGAGTGGTTCGTCATCCAGCATCCGTCCTATCGCGCGGGCAAGCTTGGCCACATCGCCCACCCCCACGAGTAGGGCGTCACGCTCGTCGGCAAGGCAGTCGATGACGCCGACCGCTTCGCACGACACGATCGGGAGCGCGCACGCCATGGCTTCCAGGATGGTGTTGCTGAAACCTTCGGCATGTGTCGGGCTCACGAATATGTCTGCATTTCGGTAAATTTCAGGGGCAGCAAAGTAATCGGCGTGGCCGGTGACATCGACGCCATCGACTCGGCGGCCGCGGGCTTTGACCTCCTCGAAGTCGGGGCCGATGCCGCTGACCTGCAGCCTGACGTCGCGACCATCTGCGCGAAGTCGCTCATATGCTTCAAGCAATTCGAAGACCCCTTTCCGCCGGTCGATACGGCCGTGGTAGAGAAGCCGAGGCGGCGATGACAGCCGGCCGATCGCGTGATCTTCTCGTGGCCGGAAGCGACCGGTGTCCACCGCTCCGGGAATGATCGTGAAGCGGCTGCGGTCGACGTCGAGTCGATCAGCCACCTCGTCCGCGAATGACTCGCTGCCGATGATGAGGGCATCGGCGTGCAGGCAGACCTTGCGCATCGCGTCGCGGTGGGTCCGGCAGCACTCGCCGACCCAGTGCCCGTCGCCGCCCTGGATGCTGACGACGCACGGCAGGTCGAGCCGGCGGGCCGCGACGAGGGCGGCGTAGCCGGTCGGGTACCCGTATTGCGCGTGGACGACATCGAAGGAGTTGATCCTGTGTCGCCGCTCGACTTCATCGGCGAGTTCTTCGACGTCCCGCTCGAAGTCGCCGCATGATTGCTCGCCGACGCTCTCGAAACCGACGACGGTCGCGCCTTCGATGCCGGGCGGTGGCCCGCCGCCGTAGACGCCGGCCGTCGCGCCGCCGTAGTACTGGCTGAGCATCGTCACGTCGTGCCCGAGCGCGACCATCTGCCGGACCATGTTGTCGGCGTAGACGCTCATCCCGCTGATTGTCGGGAAGTACCTTCGCGAGAGGAAACAGATGCGCATGGTTCAGTCCTTGGCGAGGGCGATCGCATGGATCTCCGGCTCGCGGTAGAGGCAGTAGAGGTCGCCGACGATTCGATCGATATCGCGCGTATTCATCCAGGCCGGTGTGTCGTCATCGAGCAGCACCGGCTCGGCCCCGTCGGGCGGGACGCCGTACCCGACGCAGTCGAAGCCGCGGCCGATCAGGCGATCGATGTTGCGTCGGCCGACGCGGTGGTAGGTCATCGTTTCGACCTCCATCGCCGGCACGATCGCCTTGCAGGCGGCGCAGGTATCAGTCTTCAGATACTCGGCCCAGTAGATCGGCAGACCCTCCGCTTCCAAACGGTCGGCGACGACGTCGAGCAGCTTCGGGATCGTATCGACCCCACCTGCGTCACACGTCGGCAGGTCGCTGAACTTCACGGTCTCGTCGATGCGGAAGACGTTGCCCGCCAGCAGGTCCATCACGTCGCTCGCCGACATGTGCGACAGGCGACGGACCTCTTCGAAGCTTCGCGACTCCTCGACGGTCGCGGGGTTCTGCCCGAACCGCTCCAGGTATCCGTCTGGCAGGAGGTGCTCCATGATCTCGATCGGCCCGTGGGTGAAGAGCTTGCGGACCCGGCTGGCGCAGAACTCGAGCAGTGCCTTCTTGAGTGCTTCCTCGCGGTTCGGGTGGGCCGCCTCGCCGCAGCCGCTCAGGACGATCGGGTGCGGGGCCTTCGCGGGCTCCCGCTCGTGGCCGACGACGTAGAGGTTCGTCATACCGAGGTTGGTGTCCGCGAGTTTCGGGATGACCTCGATACCGGCGTTGTCCAGCCGGTCGAGCAGGGCGTGAGTCTCCGGGTCGCGGACGTCGTCGAGTTCGATGCGGATGCCGCGGTCGACCGCGCGGTAGCCGGCAGAGTTGCCGTCGCGTTGTACGAGCTCGAGCAGCCCGTGGCAGAGGGCCCGCTCCATCGTGTCGCCAGCGCCGTTGCCATTCGAAACGCACTGGTAGAGAGGAGCGGCATCGGGTCCAAGGTCGTAGTTGTGCGTCGCGGCGGCCTCGATGGGTGCCCACACAAGCGGCTGCTGGTCGAGCGGCGTCCCGGGCTCGAACCGGCGGACCTTGACCCAAGTGAGCGGCGTGTTGTGGGCGTAGCTCGTCCCGGCAGGCAGGCGGAGGCTGCGCGGGTCGATCTTCTTGCCGTCGAGCGTGTTGAACGTGGCGGTCCGCTTTTCGAAGTTCTTCGCTCCGGTGTGACTGCCGACCTGTTCGAGCAGTTCTGCCCACGCCCCGACCCGCGCCCGGATGTCGGTGGAGCCGTAGCCGATGCCGTTGATCATCTCGCCGTCCGCCTGCCAGTTCGTGACGCTCCAGACGGGAACATCGGTGACGTCGAGCGGCGTGATCGCGAACTCGACGGCGTGCCGGCCGGGGGAACAGGCCTTTAGATGGTGCAACGTCCGCTCAAGCATCATGAAGGGTCAGGGGCATCGGGTCAGCAAACGGTTCTCCGGCAAGTTGGGCTTCGAAAAGCTTCATTGCGGCAGACTTTCCGCCGGCAGGCACGACCTCCCAGGGAGTGACGACGATGTCGAAGTCAATGGGAGCAAAGAGTGCGCGGTAGCGTCGAACATCGCCGTGCGTGAGCGGGATGTGGGCGTCGAACGCCTTGTGCGTGCTGATCGTCTTCGCGGGTCCGACGGGGTAGCTGGTCAGCTCGAACTTCAAGGCGTCGCCACAGAAGATCGCCCGGCGGCTCTTCCAGTAGAGGACGCAGTGGCCCGGCGTGTGGCCGCCCGTGTGGATCAGCTCCAAGTCGTCGCTGAGACGCCAGCCGCTGTCGAACGGAAAGGAGACCCGCAACGCCTGACTGAAGGCAAGCTCCGCCTCCTGCACGATCGTCGTCGGCTTGAACCGCTCGTTGACCCGCCACGCGCAGCCGAGGACGTGGCTGTGGCTGAACGACTGCCACCGGACGCCGCCGAGACGGTCAATGGCATCGAGTGTCCGGTCGTCGTACCAGCCGGCACCTTCGAAGTGAAGATTGCCGTCGTCGGTCATGATCAGCAGGCCGCAGGAACCCACCCCGATTGCGGGCTTCGTAGCAATCTGCCAGACGTCCGGTAGCACCTCGGTGAGTTGTGTCTCGTGCCGGTCGCCGACGGTGTCGTTGGTAAGGAATGAATAGCCGTCCGGCGGCAGCGGGTGGCGGAAGTCTTCACAGACGGGGCACGTCGCAGGCGTTTCGAATCGCTTCTGCCAGAAGCCGCAGTTGGTACAACAGTAGGACGTCATCGCGTAGACCTGTCGGAACTGGAGAAACCCGAAGCCGCGGTTGTACGAGTCGCGGGTAAAGCGGAACTATTCATCACGCGAAGCTCCAATCTGCTACGCACGCATCGAGAAGTCGCATGGTGGTGAGTTCTCGATCCGTGCTCTGGTACCAGTCGACGCGACTGTGGATGAGATGCTGGTGCATCTCGAAAAGCGTGGCGAACGGGCTGACTTCGCGATCTCTGTAACTGATCGGCTCGCGTCGGCCCGTGACGCCGTCGATGCGTTGCAGCTTGCCGCCGGGCGTCTGGCCCATGGTGTCGGTCGCGATCAACATCGCCTTGGTTCCGACGACTTCCAATGTGCGGCGCGGGAAGACCTCGGGGCAGTTGTAGCTGACGTTCAGGTCGACGAGCACGCCGCTCCGGGTGCGGCCGACGATGACCGCGCCGTCATCAACCGGCACGTCGCGGTGCACCTTACGCTGCAACATCGCACGGACCTCCTCGATCGGCTCATCGAGGATGTACTGGACGAGGTCGAGCCCGTGCGGGGCCAAGTCGATCATCGCACCGCCGCCGGCACGGGACGGATCGACACGCCAGTTGTCGTCGCTCACGTCGCCCGGCGGCCGCCAGTCGTTGCCGGTCCAGCAGGCGTAGCGGATTCGAACCGTCGTCGGCTCGCCGAAGCCGCTTCGGTCCATCGCGACGAGCTCCCGAAGCTTGTGGTGGGCCGCGTGGTGTTGCTGGTCGAAGGCCGTGGCGAAGTAGAGACCGGCATCGCGCGCGGCCGCGTGCATCTGCTCCGCTTCGGCGAGGTTCAACGCCGTCGGCTTCTCGCAGATC
>CAYQCT010000173.1:0-6570 GCA_964416015.1 uncultured Tepidisphaerales bacterium | reverse complement strand
ACCCGTCCACGCGCCGAACATCAGCGGGGTCCGGACAGAGCACTCGCGACCCCTTTTGTCTCCCCCGCGACCCCTTTTGTCTCCCCCGAACATCAGCGGGGTCCGGACGGAGTACTTTCCCCCCAATATGAAGCCCTGGCGGTAGGTGAACGCTCTGCTGGCGTGTGGCTTCATGCGATTTGATCGCGATTCCATTAGCAGCATTGATCGCGAACGACCAATACCTGCCTTGGCGATAGGGTTGATCTACAACTTCAACAACCCAATCTTTATGATTGCTTGAACCGGTGTGAATCAGCACAGCATGCGACTTCAGGAAGTTTGATAATCTAGAATCGTCGCCTGCATGGGATAGAGCCTCACGAGCAATCTCTGCAGTGAGTAACGAAGATCCTGGCTTTCCTTCCGCATCAGCAGTTACCTGCTCCGAGATCGCGCGCTGAGCGTCAACTAGAAAGTTCATGTATTCGCGATACTGTTTGTAGGACTGCTGCCTATCAAACCACAAGGCTACGAAAAGCAGCACTAGTGCGACCCCCACGGATGTTTTTAACCGCGTTCGCATACGGTCGAGGACGTCAGAGAATCGCATCTTCGCCTGGAAGGGGATAATCAGGTAGAGCGGAATCGTCGACAATTTTACCACCCCCGCTCGGCCACGGGGGCAGATAAAGGGGTCGCGACGGGGGCAGATAAAGGGGGCAGATAAAGGGGGCAGATAAAGGGGGGGCAGATAAAGGGGGGGCAGATAAAAGGGGTCGCGAGCCTTTTATGCCGCCGCGTCGGTGGTAACGGAGGTCGGGAAAGGCAAGGCGTTCAGGTGGAGCTTGGTAGGGTTGGTGTTTTCGCGGGCGTGCTGGATGTCGAGGGCCACGAGCCGGCCGGTGTCGTCATAGTCGGCTATGACGTCCGGCGCGATCTCGGCCGACTCGGCGGATGGGCGGTCGGCTAGGCGGATGTAGAGAGAATCCGTCTCCTCGTCGTAGGTGAACGTCATGGCAAGGAGGTGGGCGTTTAGCGGTAGCCGCGGTCGTAGAAGGCATTGTGGACCGTGCGGCCGTCGGCGAGCAGCACGACGCGGAGGTAGCGGCCTTCGCTCTCGACATGCCACTATAACCGAATCCGGCCATCATCTTGCACCTCACGTCGCAGCGGATTGTCGATGGCAGCAATGAGCCAGTCGTCGCGGAGGTACGGGCGGTTGGCTCGAACGACGTTCCTGAGATAGTCGGTGAAGAGCAGGCTCACGCGGGAAGCCCCCGGCCGACGTGTCCGTCGGCCGCGGGCGGGTTGAGGGGAAGAATCAGCTGCAGCCCATCGAGTTGCCGCAGTTCAGGCACTTGTAGCACGTGCCGCTCCGCACCGTGATACTGCCGCAGACGTCGCAGGCGGGGGCGTCGCTTTGGGCGGCGGTGCCGGCGAGGGTCAGGGGGTCGGCGGCGGCGCTGACGGCGCGGAGGCGGCCGGCGATGGGGTCGCTGGCGACCTCGGGCGGGGCGACGGCGGTGGCGGCGGCGCTGGCGACACTCGTGGGCGTGACCGGCTCCTCGATCGTCCGGGCGTCCGGCTTCGCCTTCGTGTGGCCGTTCCCGTTGCCGTTGCTCGAGCGTCTAATCGGCTCCGGCTTTGTCTCGACCTTTGGGCGACTCGGCGCATTGGCCGACCGGTAGCCGTCGACGAACTCCATGCCGAGCCAGCGGAAGATGTAGTCGACCAGGCTCTTGGCCATCGGGATGTCGCGGTTCCGCGTCATGCCGCTGGGCTCGAAGCGGACGTGCTCGAACTTGCGAACGAGGTCGTTCACCTTCACGCCGTACTGCAGGGCGAGGCTGGCAAGCGTCGCGATCGTGTCCATCAGGCCGCCGACCGTGGAGCCTTCCTTATTCATAGTAATAAAGATCTCGCCCGGCGTGCCGTCCTCGTAGAGGCCGACGGTGATGTAACCCTCGTGGCCGGCGATGTCGAACTTGTGCGTGACCGCCCGCCGCGTGTCCGGCAGCTTGCGACGCAGCGGTCGATGCACGACCCGCTCGACGATCGTCTCGAAGACCTTCGGCTCGACCGCCTCCACGTTCGCCGCGAAGCTGGCCACCTCGTCCGACACCTCCGCCCGGGCAGCCTCCACGTTCTCCTCGTCGTCCGGCTCGTCCTCCGCATCACTCTTGGTGTTCAGCGGCTGACTGAGCTTCGAACCATCGCGGTACAACGCGTTCGCCTTCAGGCCGAGCTGCCACGATTCCTGGTACGCCGCCTTCACTTCATCGATGCTCGCCTCGTGCGGAAGATTGATCGTCTTGCTGATCGCACCACTGATGAACGGCTGAGCGGCCGCCATCATCTTGATGTGCCCGCCGGCGGCGATGTAGCGTGTTCCGAGCTTGCCGCACTTGTTGGCACAGTCGAAGACGTCGTAATGTTCTTCTTTAAGGTGCGGCGCGCCTTCGACGGTTCCGCGGCCGCAGATGTGCAGGCCGGCTTCGTCGATCTGCTTGGCGGTGAAGCCGAGGTGACGCAGGAGGTTGAACGATGGGTCGCTCTTCATCTCCTCCGTCACGGCGAATCGCTTCAGGGCGTCTTCCGTTAGCGACCACGGGCTGAACGCGAACGGCAACTCGAACGCCGCGGGCAGGCCTTCCTCGACTGCGTCGAGCTCGTCGTCGGTGAAGCCGGCTTCCTTGAGGCTGACGCGGTTGACGTGCGGGGCGTTGTTGAGCGTGAGCGTGCCGAGCACGAACTTGAGGACGTCGTCAGCCTGCTCGTGGTCGTAGCCGAGGCTGCGCAGGGCGGGGACGAGCGACTGGTTCGCGATCTTGAAATAGCCGCCGCCGGCGAGTTTCTTGAACTTGACGAGGGCGAAGTCCGGCTCGACGCCGGTCGTGTCGCAGTCCATGAGCAGCCCGATCGTGCCGGTCGGCGCGATGACAGTTGCCTGGGCGTTGCGATAACCGTGGGTCTGGCCAAGGTCGAGCGCGCGGTCCCACGCGCCACGTGCGGCCTGCAGGACGTCGCGGCCGAGCAGCGGCGTGCTGCCGTCGAAGGCACCGGCGTCAATGGCGACGGGTGCGACGTCGAGCGTCTCGTACGCGTCGTCCGCGTATGCCGCCCGCCGGTGGTTGCGGATCACGCGGAGCATGTGCTCGCGGTTCGCCTTGAAGCCCGCGAACGGCCCGTGCTCGCCGGCCATCTCGGCACTCGTGGCGTAGCTTTCTCCAGTCAGGATCGCCGTCAACGCACCACAGATCGCCCGGCCCGCATCACTGTCGTACGCGATGCCCGCCTGCATGAGCATGGCACCGAGGTTCGCGTAGCCGAGGCCGAGCGTTCGATACTTGTACGACAGTTCCGCGATCTTTTCACTCGGGAAGCTCGCCATCAAAACGCTGATCTCGAGGACGACCGTCCAAAGCCGCGCAGCATGTTTGTAGCCGTCGAGGTCGAATCGGCCGGTTGTCACATCGTAAAACGTGAGCACGTTCAGCGACGCCAGGTTGCAGGCGGTGTCGTCGAGGAACATGTACTCGCTGCAATTGTGCACCGTCAGGCCGTTGGCGACGAAGCTGCTCGTGGCGGGTTCAGTGAGGTCGAAGACCTGCCGGATGCCCAGCGGCTCGAGGCCGGCGACGCGGTCCCAATTGTCGGGCGTCTCGCTCGTCGGGCGAGCGTCGGCGAGCTCGGCCAGCGCGTCGGCCTTGTCGCCAGGTAAGAAGCCAACGTGCCTGGCGAAGGCCCGCAGGCAACGCGGGTCGATGCGCAGGACGGCGTCGATGTCGTCGCCCATGACGACGCACCGCACGCCGAAGCCGAGCAGGATCGTCTGCACGTCGCTCAGCAGGCCCAGTCGCGGCGAACGGAGGCCGACGGTCTCGCCGGTGACGATGCCGTCGGCGGTGAAGAGGCCGCGAAGCAGGTGCTTTTGTGCGGCAAGGCCGGCGGTAAATGCGTCGTTGCTCAGGCGGCGGCCGCCGACGACGGGCGTCGTGGCGAAGGCACCGAGCCGGCCGAGCATGCGGCGGTTGTCGCAGACAGGCGAGGGCAACGTCGCGAGCTGGCGGCCGCCTTCGAAGCGGCCGGCGGCGGATTCGCCCCAGTGCTCGTCGACGTAGATTGCATAGTCGCCGACGGCCGATTCGTCGAGGCCGAGCGTCGTCAGGTCGAGCCGCCCGCCGGTGCCGTTGGCGTCGCTCAGGAGGAAGCCGGCGAGGTGGAAGAGCGTCGGATCCGCCGGCTCGCCGACCGCGTGCACGGCGGCGGGCTTGCTGACGAGGCGGACCTCGTCATCGAGCGTCAGGTGCTGGGCCTCGACCCAGCCGCGGTTGCGCGTCCAGACCTTGTGCTCCGCCGTCAGCTTCACGCCGTACCCGCCGGCTGTCTTGAGTTCGAAAACCGGTTGCTCGCCGGTGGGGAACGCACCGTCAACGACGTGCACTTCCTGGTCATTCAGGTTCGTGACGACACGACTCGGCAGGTGGATCATCTCGTCGATCCGACGCCAAATGCCGCCCGGCGTCAGGACGCGCGTGTCGCCGGTGACGCACGGGTTGCTCGCGTTGATCCGGCCCGCCTCGGGGCAGGTGTGCCACTGATTGATCGTCGTATCGTATTGCACGCCCGGATCCGCACAACGCCATGCCGCGAAGGCGATCTGATCCCAGAGATCGCGTGCTTTGATGGTTTGGGTCGTGTCGCTCGTGCGATGCCGCAGCGTCCAGTCGGCGTCGTTTTCCAAAGCTTCGAAGAATGCGTTTGGAATCCGGACGCTGTTGTTGCTGTTCTGGCCGCTGACGGTGGCGTACGCTTCACCGTTGAAGTCATAGTCGAGCTTCAGGCCGAGCTTGCCGGCAAGGTCCTTGTGTTCCTCACTCAAATGCTTCATGCCCTCGGCGAGCGCGGCGACCTTGAGTTCTTCGCGTACCTTCCAGTTGACGAAGTCTTCGATGTCCGGGTGGTCGAGGTCGAGGCAGACCATCTTCGCCGCCCGTCTCGTCGTGCCGCCGGACTTGATCGCGCCGGCCGCGCGGTCGCCGATCTTCAGGAAACTCATCAATCCGCTGCTCTTGCCGCCGCCGGACAGCGGCTCGTTTTCGCCGCGGACGTTCGTGAAGTTCGAGCCCGTGCCGCTGCCGTACTTGAAAAGCCGCGCTTCCCGCGTCCATAGGTCCATGATCCCGCCTTCGTTGACAAGATCATCACTCACGCTTTGGATGAAACATGCGTGCGGCTGCGGACGCTCGTAGGCGCTGGTCGCCTTCTTCACCTCGCCATCGGCGGGATCGACGAAGTAGTGCCCTTGAGCCGGACCCGTAATGCCGTACGAGTGATGAAGCCCGGTGTTAAACCACTGCGGCGAGTTTGGCGCGGCCATCTGATGGACGAGCATGTGGCAGAGCTCGTCGCGGAACGCAGAGGCGTCATCCTCACTGTCGAAGTAGCCGTGCGTTTTGCCCCAATGCGTCCAGCAGTCCGCGAGGCGGCTGATCGTCTGCTGGGAGGATTTCTCCGGGCCCTTGACGACAGTGCCGTCTTCGTGGCGGAGCGTGTTGCCGTTCTCGTCCGTTTGGGGCACGCCGGCCTTGCGGAAGTACTTGCTGACCATGATGTCGGTCGCAAGCTGGCTCCACGCCTTGGGCACGCGGGCGTCGGGCATTTCGAAGACGACGCTGCCGTCTGGGTTCGTGATGCGGCTGGTGCGGGTCGTCCATTCGACGCTGTCGAACACGTCGGCGTCGGGGGCGAGATGGGCGGTGAAACGGCGGTCAATCTTCATGGCAGTAACGGCTTTCTCCCGCCGGGCGGCAGGACTTCTACAACGGGCTCTTTGATCCAAACGTAACCCGAACGGCGGCGGGCGTGCAACTTGTGATATCTCTATAAACGGCTAGTCGACCATCGGCAGCGTCAGGCCGCGCTGGTCCTGGTACTTGCCGCCCTTGTCGGCGTAGCTGACGGCACAGGTCCGCTCGGCCTGCAGGAAAAGCATCTGGGCAATGCCTTCGTTCGCGTAGACCTTGGCGGGCAGGGGCGTCGTGTTGCTGATTTCGAGCGTGACCTTGCCACGCCACTCGGGTTCGAGCGGCGTGACGTTCACGATCAGCCCGCAACGGGCGTAGGTGCTTTTGCCGACGCAGATGGCAAGGACGTCCCGCGGAATCTTCATCTCCTCGACCGTCTCGGCGAGGGCGAAGCTGTTGGGCGGGATGATGACGTGGTCGCGGCCGGTGTTCTTGGTGTCGACGGTGACGAACATGTCGTCGCTGAAGCTCTTGGGGTCGACGATGGTCTGGCCGCCCTGCGGGTGGGTCGGCGTGAAGACCTTGAAGAGGCTGCCGACGCGGACGTCGTAGCCGTAGGAGCTGACGCCGTAGCTGACGCGGCCCTGGCGGCGGATGTTCTCCTCGAACGGCTCGATGCCGACGAGCTCGCGAATCTGGCTGTCACAGAGGATCGACATGAGGCTGACGGGAGCGGGTGGGAGGGGGCGGAGCAGGCAGCGGGCGGCGGGAACAGGGTCGCAACCGTGGTGCCGCAACCGGTGCGACGAACGGCCTAGCGTACACAACATGTGGTGCTGAG
>CAYQCT010000172.1:2751-6599 GCA_964416015.1 uncultured Tepidisphaerales bacterium | reverse complement strand
GTTCGCTCCAGTCCATCCGGTCCGCCACGCTCACGTAGATCACAGTCAGGAAACCAAGGCCGAACATGCAGGCGATCGGGATCGTGAAGGCGTTGCAGACCTCGTACAGCACCGCCGGATTTCCCACCGTCGCCAGCCGACGCAGGCGGCGCGCGGAGGTCGCCTTCGGCAGGCCGCACTCCGGACACAAGCCCTCGGCCGTCGGTTGGCGCAGGTCGTAGTCGCAGTCGAAGCACCGCGCCGGCTCGTACCGACGCGACACGTTCATCCCTTGACCGCTCCCAACTGAATCCCCTTCACCAGTTGCTTCTGCAAAAGCACGAAGAGCACGACCATCGGAATGATTGAGAGTGTGACGGCCGCCAGCATGAGGTGCGTCTGTTGGCCGCGACTCGAGTCGAAGAAGAGCAGGCCGACGGGCAGGGTGTAGCGTTCTTCCGTCCGCAACATGACCAGCGGCCAGAAGAAACTGTTGTAGTTGCCCATGAACGTGAAGATCGTCAGCGTCACCAGCCCCGGCCGGGCGAGCGGGAGGATCACGTCCCAGAACAGCCGCAGCTTACCGGCCCCGTCGATCTCGGCGGCTTCGTCCAAGCTGCTGGGGATCGTCAGCATGAACTGACGCAGCAGGAACGTGCCGAACGCGCTGAAGGCCGCGGGAATGATCAGGCCCGGCAGCGTGTCGACGAGCCCGAGCTGAATCATGATCTGATAGTTCGGAATCATCATCACCAGACCCGGCAGCATCATCGTGCTCAAGTAGAGCAGGAAGACCTTGTCGCGTCCCGGCCATTGCAGCCGGGCGAAGCTGAAGGCGGCGAGGCTGCTCGTAAGAACTTGCAGGAACGTGACCCACGCAGCAACGAAGAGACTGTTGCGGAAGTACGTCAATAGCGGCACGCCGCGGTTGTTGATGTCGGGGTTGTCGGTGTCGAAGACGTTGTAGTAGTTGGCCGGGATCGGCACGCCGGCTTCGTTCAGCGTCGTCGCTTCGCCGTCGATGACGACGTCGCGTTCCTGCGTCGCCCAGTCCGGCAGGTCGTACGGCCCGAGCGTGTCGTCGGTGAACGGCAGCGGAATGGCTGGCGTCTGTTCGATGACGCGGGCCTGCGGGTTTTGCGGGATCCAGTTCGGGTCGGCGATCTCCTCGAACGGCTTCAGGCTCGTCATGAGCATGTAGACGAACGGCAGGCTGAGCAGGACGGCCATGACCGTCAGCACCGCGTGCAGCCAGAGCCGGCGGCCACGCTCGCGGTGGCCAGCCGCGGGTCGTAGCCCACGCTCGCGGTTGCGGGACTGGCGTGCCTCGCGCGTGCCGGTGCCGTCGTGGTAGTCGACCTGTTGCGTCAACGCCGCGTCCGGGTACAGCCCGTCAGGCTGCGTCGCCTGGCCTACGCGGGTTTGATTGGTGCCGAGGGTCATGGGAAGGAGGTACTTGCGGCTTGGGACTTGGGACTTGGGGGTCGTTCGTGTGCTGGTTTGCCTTGTCTTGTCGGGTCCGGTTCCTAGTTCCAAGGTACCAGTACCCAGTTCACAAGTTCCCTAGTCATTCACGTACTTGTTCCCGAACGTCCAGTTGAACAACGTCACCGTCAGGATGAACAGGAACATCGCCCAGGCGACGGCGCTGGCGTAGCCGATGCGGCCGACCTCGAAGCCTTCCTGGTAGACGTTGAAGGCCAGCGTCGTGCTCGCGCCGCCGGGGCCGCCGGGCGGGTCGGTCATGGTGCGGACCATCTCGAAGCCGCCCTGCAGTCCGCCGATGACGGCCATGACGACGACGAAGAACGTCGTCGGCGCCAGCTGCGGCCAGGTCACGTTCCAGAACCGCTGGAACCGCGTCGCCCCGTCGATGTCGGCCGCTTCGTAGAGCTCGCCGGGCACGTTGGTCAGGGCGGCGAGGTAGAGCAGCATCGTGTTGCTGCCGATCGCGCCCCACAGGCCGACGAGCATCAGGCTCGGCTTGACCCACCGCGGGTCGTTCAGCCAGTTCGGCGGAGCGAGACCGGTCGTCGACGCCGCCGCCTCCGGCAGCCCGGCCGCGACGGCGGCGAGGCCGATGAGGATGAACTGCGCCACCATCAACGCAGCCGAAAGGACCAGCGCGCTGCCGAAGCCCTCCATCGGCCGGCTGCGGATGTCCTGACCGCGGAAGAAGTTGAGGATCGTCCAGAGGGCCGCGACGAGGGCGGCGACGAGCAGGAACCCGCCGAGCGTCGTCAGCAGGACGCCGGGCGCGCTAGCGGCCTCGCCGAGGCGGGCGCTGGTGCCGAACCAAAAGAACGCAAGTGTCGGCGGCAGCAGGAGCAGGACGAATGGTGCGAACGTCGCCACGCTGCCCAGGTCGCCGTCGCGAAACTGCACGCGAAGTCGCTTGAGCCCGAACCACAACACGCCTGCCGCCGCGGCGATGAGCAACACGGCCAGCCCGCGCGTCACGCCCGGCGGCAGCCAGTCGGTCGCGCCTTCGACACCTGCCAGGACCGGCTCGAGCGCGAGCGTCAGGGGGCCCTGCTGGGTGTTGAAAAGCTTTTTCCAGAGGATGTACGTCGCGACGCCGCTGGTGAAGTGCGGCAGGTAGAAGAGCGTGCGGTAGACGCTTTGCCCGCCGAGCACGCCGCCGAAGAGGATCAGCGCGGTGACGGCGACGAAGAGCGCCCCCATCTGCCAGCTGCCGCCGCCGTGGGTCCAGGCGACGATGCTGAGCGCGACGGCGACGCCGACGAGGGCGAAGGCGATGCCGAGCATCATGCCGCCGCCCGCCCGTTCGCCGGTGCGTCCGCGGCGGAGGTCCTGGCTCAGCAGGAGCGCCGCCAGCAGGCTGAGCGCGATGCCGAACGGGATCGACATCATGAAGAAGAGCGTGTTGCCGAAGTAGCCCCAGAAGTCCGAGCCGAACCACCCACGGGACTCGCCACCGACGGCCGCGGAGGCTTCGGTGGTGCCGAAGATGAGTTTCTGGAAGTTGTCGAAGCCGACGAAGCGGATCGGGTCGTCGCTGTACGGGTTGTGGGCGGTGAGGTCCCAGTTCGTGAAGGCGAAGACGAGGCTGATGACGAGCGGGACCGCCGTGAACGTCAGGAAGCCCAGGATGTTGGGCGCGAGGAACGCCAGGCCCGTCGCGAGCTTCCGGCCGCCGGAGACGCGTTGGCGGCCGGTGAACCGCGGCTCGTCCTCGACGGGCTCGGCCTCGGCGCCGAAGAACGTGGCGGTGCCGTCGCCCGCAGTCGGCTCCGGCTCCGTCGGCGGCTGATCGTGGCGGCGTTCGTCGTGCATCGAAGCGTCGGAAATTCGGGGTAGGGTGGGCCCAGGCCCACAATCGGTGATTCAAGCGAGACGGGCGATTCCCGATCCGGAGGTGGGCCGGGGCCCACCCTACTGCACCAGCTGGCGGGCCTGGTCCAGTAGGCTCGGGCGAGTCGTGGGCGGCGCCGATTGAACGGGGTCAGGAGTCGCCGCGGGGGCGGGTTCGGCTTGACCAGGTGCCGTCGTCGGCAACTCCTGACCCCTTGCGGGTTCCTGACCCCTTGCGGGTTCGGTGGTCGGCGCGACCGGTGTCACGGTTGCGGGACCTTCCGCGGTATCGTCTGCCATCTCCGGCTCCGGCGTCGGCACGTCCGAGGGCGACAGCTCACGCTCGGCCATCGCACGCGCCGGGTCGTCCTCCGGCTCGACAACGTCAACCTCGCCTTCGCCACGAACCTCCGGGTCCAGCGGCGGCGCGTCGACGATGCGGGGGCCGCCGTCGGTCGACGAGCCGGCGAGCCGGCCTTTCTGCTCGTACAGATAGAGGTAGTACGGGTTGCGGATCAGCTCCGCCGGGATCGGCTCGCCGGCTTCTTTGAGGC
>CAYQCT010000172.1:0-2741 GCA_964416015.1 uncultured Tepidisphaerales bacterium | reverse complement strand
GGTCGATCTCGGCCTGATCTACCAGCCGGCGTTCGTACTCGGCCTGCAGCTCCTCGCTTTGGGCCAGGTTCTCGCGGATCTGAATCCGCACGGCCTCGGCAGCGCGTCGCATCGCGACGGCCGGGTCTTCGAAGCCGCTGATCTGCGGGTTGCTCATGTACTTGCTGCGGTTGCTTGCTTCCTCCCGCTGCACGTCTTTGAACAGGACGAACGGGCTGTTCGTCTGCGGAATGGCGATCGTGTTCGCTGCCTCGAGGTGCGGGCCGTGAATTTCGTGCTCGGTCGGGCCGAAGATGCCCAGCGTCGGGTTCTCGGCCGGCCGCAGGTAGGCCTCGCTCTTCGTGTACTCCGGGTTCGGCGGCAGGCCGTCGGCGTCGGCGATGATCAGGTCGTTGTAGTCCTTGCTCGCCAGGAACGCCTTGAACAGCACCGCCCACTTCGTTCCGCTCGGCAGCGTGACGACGCGGCCGTCGGGCATCGTCAGGTCGATGCTCTCCTCCATCTCGCCGCCGTCGATATACGTCGCGGCCGCACGCGTGTTGATGACGATGTTCGGCACCCCACCGTGCGGCGGCTCGCACGTGCCAATCTCCAGGGGCGGCTCGCCTCGCTCGTAGCGGGCCTTGTTCGTGTCGCGGAACCGGATCAGATTCCAGCGTCCGCCGTTGAACATCGCGTAGATGCCGCGCTCGAAGAGTTCCGAGCCGCTCCCGCCGTACCCGCCCGCGCTGGCCGCGTTCTGCCGGTCGGCGCCGGTCGGGATCAGGCGGTCGTCGTAAGTCCACTTGCGAATCAGCCGCATCGTCTCTGCGACCCGCGGGTCTTCCAGGTTCACGTCCGTCAGCGTCTCGTTGTACGTGTCGACGCCCATCGACCGGTAGAGCGTCAACTCGCTCATGCCGTCGACGAAGAACTTTCGTCCGAACCGCTGGCCAGGCTCGTTCGCGTTGGCGACGAACGCTTTGCCGACCCGCTCGAACTCTTCGATCGTCCAACGCCCGCTCGGCGGCTCCATGCCAGCGTCGCGGAAGACCTGCTTGTTCACCATGAGCATCGTCAACGCGACGTTGCACGGGTACATGAACTGCCGACGCTCCCCGTCGAAGCCGACGAGGCTCAGGTCGTTCAGCATCGCCGGGTAGCTCGTCTCGGGGTTGAACCCGAGCGCTTGTCCTTCCTCGGTGACATCTTCGAGCACGCCCATCCGCTCGAAGAAGTGCATGTCCTTATTCCCGCTGTGCAGGTCCATCGTGTCCGCCGCGACGCCGGAGACGGATTGCACGATCTTCTTCGTCGGGTCGTTGTTGCCGGTATCCAGACGCAGCTCCACGAAGGGCCGGCGGATCTCGCCATCGACGACGATGTCGCCTTCTTCCTCGTTCTCGACCACCTCGTAGAGGCCGCGATCGATCTGCCAGAGGTCGAACTGGCGGACCTGCTGGATGCGGGCCGGGTTCGGGTCGGTCGTCCAGTAGACGATCGCCCGCCGGTCGCTGGCGGCGTCGGGCATTGACGCGTTGATGCCGAGGCTGAGCACGGCCAGGACAACGGCGAGCAAGGCGAAAAGATACTTCATCGTCGGCGGCTCCTCCACGCCCGCAGGCGCGTCGCGTGACGGTACCGGCTGCGACAGCGGCAGGCAATGCGACGGCCGGTCGCGGTAGACTCGCCACGCGTGTTTTCGACGACGCCTGCACCTCGCGATCGTTCGCTGCGAGCCCTAAGCGTGAGCGCGGGGTCCGTCGTGACGCGGACCCCGCACTCACGCTTGCGGCTCGCAACGTGCGTCGTCGTCGCCTCGTCCGTACGGAGCGACCGCGCATGAAGCTCGGACGACGCCGCACATCCGACGCTGACGCGCTACGCCGCCTGGCGAAGGCAGTCCGCGCCACCGGCACGGGCGACCGCGTCGCTGACGATGTAGCAGCCGCGGCATTTCATGCCGAGGCGGGCGAGATGGATCGGCCGCCGGTCGTCCTGCTCGGCGGCACGGGCACGGGCAAGAGCACGCTGGCCAACCGCCTCGTCGGCGACCGCGAGCTCGTCGCCACCAGCTTCCGCCGCACCCACACGGCCGGCCCGGTGGCGATCGTGACGAAGCCCGACGACCTGCCGGCGAACTGGCTCGGCCTGCCGCACCGCGTGGTCGAACCCGACGACCTGCCGGCCCGCGGCAACGGCGAGGCGGTACTCGTCGTCGAGGCCGATCCACCCGCGACCATCGTCGACACGCCCGACCTCGACGGCGACGTGCCGGAACATCCGCAGCGGGCCGACCGCGTCTTCCGCTGGGCACGGGCGGTCGTGCTCGTGGCGACGCCGGAGAAGTACCAGCTACCGGAGATCGAGACGTACGCGCGGCTGGCGGAGCGGTACGGGTTGCCGACGTGGCTCGTGCTGAACAAGGCCGACGATCTGCTGGCCGCCGACGATTGGCAGCAGCGGGCGGCGAAGACCGTGTATGTCGAGCCGCGCGACGACGCCGCGGTGGCCCTGCCGGACGGGCGGCGTTTGAGCGATCTGCGGGCGGCGCTACGCGAGGTTCGCGAGCCCGAAGCCGCCGGCCTGACGCGGCGAATCGGCGACGTGGCCGGGCGTGCGCAGGACGCGGTGTTGCAGCCGGCGCAGGAGTCGCTGTGGAGGAGCCGTCGAGCCGCGGCGGCGGTGGAGGCGCTGGTTGGCGGCGAGGTGGGCGTCGACGTCCGCCCGATGGCGGCGAGCGTGCAACGGCGGCTGCGGGA
>CAYQCT010000171.1:2958-6601 GCA_964416015.1 uncultured Tepidisphaerales bacterium | reverse complement strand
TCGCCGAAGCCATCGGCATGGCCCTGCCCGGCAGCGGCAGTCCGCCGGCCGTCGATGAGTCGCGTGACGAGTATGCAAAGCAATGCGGCGATGCCGTCCTTCAACTGTTGTTGAACGACATCAAACCGCGCGACATCATGACGAAACCCGCATTCGAGAACGCCGTCGCCGTCGCCGCGGCCACGGGCGGTTCTACAAACGTCGCCTTGCACCTTCCAGCGTTGGCGAGCGAGTGTGGTATCGAGTTGACACTCGACGACATCGACCGCATCAGCCGCCGCACGCCGATCATCGCCGACCTCAAACCCTTCGGCCGCTACACCGCCTACGAGGTCCACCAGGCCGGCGGCATCCCGGCGATCCTCAAGGTCCTCCTCGACGCCGACCTCCTCCACGGCGACACGCTCACCGTCACCGGCCGCACCATGGCCGAGAACCTGAAAGACGTCGTTCTCAAGGAAGATCAGGACGTCATCGTCCCCGTCAGCAAGGCCTACGAACCCCACGGCGGCCTGCACATCCTCCGCGGCTCGCTCGCCCCCGACGGCAGCGTCATCAAGACCGCCGGCGTCAAACGCCTCCAACACCGCGGCCCGGCCAAGTGCTTCGACTGCGAGGAAGACGCCATGGCCGCCGTGCAGGCGAACAAGATCGTCGCCGGCGACGTCGTCGTCATCCGCTACGAGGGACCGAAGGGCGGCCCGGGCATGCGCGAGATGCTCGGCGTCACCGCCGCCATCGTCGGCCAGGGGCTCGGCTACGACGTCTGCATGATCACCGACGGCCGATTCTCCGGAGCCACCCGCGGCCTCATGATCGGCCACGTCGGCCCCGAAGCCCAAGTCGGCGGCCCCATCGCCCACGTCCGCGACGGCGACACCATCTCCATCGACGCCGCCGAAGGCACGATCCACTTGGAGGTCGACGAGGACGAACTCGTCCGCCGCCGCGCCACCTGGACGCCACGTGTGACGGGTTACGACACCGGCGCCATCGCCAAGTACGCCAGCCTCGTTGGCCCGGCGAGTGGCGGCGCGGTGACATCGAATCCGCAGGGCTGAGCCGACGGAAGTTCCCTCACTGCGGGAAGATGAACGTGACGGATGTTCGGAAGCCCCACTCGGGCGCAGCGTCGGGGGCGATGGCGAAGACGCGTGGGCCGGCGCTGATGCTCAACGTCTGCCCGCCGACGTTGATGATCTTCGCCGCAGACACCGAGGCGGGGACGAACCACTCTTCGCCTTCCCAGTCGTACGTCGCCTCGAGATTCGCGGTAAACGACCACCCGCCGCCGGGTGCGTACGTGACGAACGGCTGAAGGAACGTCGCGTTGATCTGTGGCCGTTCGACGAGGAAAGAGTCGAAGTCGTCCGTTTCGCCGACGGACCAGATGTGGTTGACGAGGGCGCCATACGTCCACGGGCCGTCGATGACGAGCGCTACGCCGGTCGGGCCGAGGCCGAACTGGTCGGCACCGAAGACATCTTCCGTCGCCGTCGGCAGGTAAAGGACCGGTCCGACGCCCCATGTCAGGTTCGCCGTCTCGCTCAACGCGATCGGCTCCTTCGGCGAGAAGAAGCCCGACGCCACGATGTCGCCGATGCCGAACTCGTTGTCGCTCGTCAGCGCGCTGAACTCGTTGTTTTGCCCGATGAACGGGACGATGACGCGCGTGATCAGGTTCCAGTCCTCCGTCAGGCTTACGGGGATGACCGGCTGGGCGTTGAGCGTGTAGCGGAAGCCATCGTCGTCGCTGCCGGCGTCGAAGTCGAAGTTGCTTTGCAGCGGAACGCTGATGAGGCTCGCGATCGGGTTGGCCAGTTTCTGGGCCAGCGCGTCGGCATCATCGGCTGACGCGGCGACCGCCGGCACCTCCGGTACCTCTGTCTCTTCCGCGTCCAACTGTGCCAAAGCAGTCGCGGAACTCATCAGCAGCGTCGCCAAGGCGACGCCGAGAAGCCCGATGGAGGAGGAAGCGTGGCGTGTGACATAGGTTTTCATTTTTGCTCTGCTTTGAGGAACTCGCGCCGCCACACTAACAAGCAGAAGCACGCAAGCGAAATTCTGACGCCGTGCCGAAGTTGATGCGCTTCCTGCCCCGCGTTACGTTGCATTCATGCCTCCCAAGCGCCTGCTGTCCGCTGCTCTTTCGTGTAGTCTCTTCGCCTCGATAGCGACCGCCCAAGACGCCGACGCCATCTACCACAACGGCCCGATCATCACGATCGACGATGCCCACCCCGACGCCGAAGCCGTTGCGGTTCTTGATGGCAAGATCCTCGCCGTCGGTGACGCGGCCGACGTCATGGCCCACCAGGGCGACGCGACGAACATGGTCGACCTCGACGGCCGCGCCCTGTTGCCCGGCTTCTTCGATTCCCACGGCCACGCCTACATGATCGGCCTGCAGGCCAGCGTCGCCAACCTTCTGCCCGCTCCCGACGGCAAGGTCAACGACATCGATGCACTCGTCGAAACCCTTACCACCTGGGCCGATCAGAACGAAGACGGCATCGAACGCATCGGCTGGATCATCGGCTTCGGCTACGACAACGCCCAGCTCGCGGAGCTGCGTCACCCGACACGCGACGACCTCGACCGCGTCTCGACCGACGTGCCGGTCCTGATCATCCACCAGTCGGGGCACCTCGGCTCGGTGAACACGAAGGCGCTGGAGATGCTCAAGATCTCCGCCGACACGCCCGATCCCGCCGGCGGCAAGTACACCCGGCGTGCCGACTCGCAAGAGCCCAACGGCCACGCCGAAGAGACGGCTTTCTTCACCATTTTGGGTGCGATGGCCGCCAACTTCGACGAGCAGGTCAGCGACGAGTTCATCCGCCGCGGCACGGCGATGCTCGCGTCGTTTGGCTATACCACCGGGCAGGAAGGCCGCGCCGACCGCGGCGGGCTCGCTGCCTTCCGCCGCGTCGCCAGCGAGGGCGATCTTGACATCGACATTGTCGCCTACCCCGACATCCTCCTCATTGACGACGAGACGCCGACGAGCGAGTACGCCGACCGCTTCCGCATCGGCGGGTACAAGGTGACGATCGACGGCTCGCCGCAGGGAAAGACCGCGTGGCTCAGCCGCCCGTACTACGAGGTGCCCGAAGGCCAGCCCGCCGACTACGCCGGCTACTCCGCCATCGAGCCCGAAGTCGCCCACGACGCCATTGAGAAAGCCTTCGCCAACGGCTGGCAGATCATGACGCACGCCAACGGCGACGCCGCGATCGACACGCTCATCGCCGGCATCGAGATGGCCCAGGCCGCCCACCCCGACGTCGACAACCGTCCCGTCCTCATCCACGGCCAGACGATCCGCCACGACCAGGTCGCTGACCTTGATCGCCTCGGCATCTTCCCGTCGCTCTACCCGATGCACACCTTCTACTGGGGCGACTACCACCGCGAGTCGGTCCTCGGCCCCGAGCGTGCGGAGAACATCTCGCCCACCGGTTGGGTCCTGGCCCGCGGCATGAAGTTCGGCAGCCACCACGACGCACCCGTCGCGTTGCCCAACTCGACCCGCGTGCTGTCGGCGACCGTCACACGCCGCTCCCGCACCGGCGACATCCTCGGCCCCGACCACCGCGTCGACGTCACCACCGCCCTCAAGGCGATGACGATTTGGCCGGCG
>CAYQCT010000171.1:2112-2936 GCA_964416015.1 uncultured Tepidisphaerales bacterium | reverse complement strand
AGTCGGCAAGATCGCCGACCTCGTGATCCTCTCTGCCGACCCGCGTGCCGTGGCAGAGGCTGAGATCGAAAACCTGCTCGTGCTCGAAACGATCAAGGACGGGCAGACGATCTACACCCGCACCGACGAAGCCGCCGCCCGGCTCGCACCGCCGGCTTTGGGCGTCTTCCGGCACTTCCACGCCCCCCACGCCCCCCACACCCCGGGCGAAGCCGCCATCCACGCCACCGCCGACGGCTGCTTCAGCCCTGCCTTCGACCTGATCCTCGGCACAATGGCCGAGCAAGCCGCAGCCAGTTCCGACTAAGGGCGGGCAGCAAGCTGACCGTCCAAGGGGTGCGGGGTTGGATGGAGAGGGAGACGCTACAGGTCACGGCAAGTAGCGGGGCGGCCTCAGGGTCAGCTTGCTTAGCTCCGCTCAGGCGGCTGAGGCGAAGAACTCGTCCTCGACGTTTTCGACCGTCAGGCGAAGGTCGCTGTCGGCGAAAAGCGAGTCGAACCCGCCGCCGCCGAGGACGGTGTCGCCCACGGGCGCGCCGCCGGGGTTGAAGAGGTCGGCCCCGTCGCCGCCGTCGAGGCGGTCGTTGCCCAGGCCGCCTTCGAGTCGGTCGTCGCCGCCGTTGCCGACGAGGGTGTCGTTCCCGGCGTTGCCGATGAAGTAGTTGCCCGCATCATCGCCGGTCATCGCGTCGTCGCCCGATCCGCCGATCGCCTGCTCGATCGCGACGAGCACGTCGACTTCGCCGTCCTCGCCCGCGCGGTTCGCGGCGAAGTCGACGGCCACGTTCACGTTGCGGTCCTCGAAGTTGATCGTGTCGACGCCC
>CAYQCT010000171.1:827-2102 GCA_964416015.1 uncultured Tepidisphaerales bacterium | reverse complement strand
CACGAAGTCGGCGCCGAGCCCCCCGAGGAGGCGGTCGTCGCCCGCCCCGCCGAGGATCGTGTCGTCGCCCGCGCCGCCGTCGAGCGTGTCGTCGCCGAGCCCGCCGTCGAGGGTGTCGTCGCCGTCGCCGCCGGCAAGGGAGTCGACGCCAATGCCGCCCTCGAGCAGGTCGTCGCCGCCGTTGCCGAGGATCGTGTCGTTGCCGTCGCCGCCGACCAGGTAATCGGGGCCGGCCGTGCCGTTGATCAGGTCATTGCCCGCGCCGCCGTCGATGACGAGGAAGCTTTTGGCGTCGCCGCCGGTGCCGACGACGTTGATGACGTCGTTGCCGCCGCCGGCGTTGAGGATGACGGCCGGCCCGCCCGCGGCGATCTCCACCACGTCGTCGCCGTCGCCCAGGTCGAGGTAGATTGCCTCCGTCGTCGCCGGCAAGGTCGACGTCTCGCCGTTGATCGTGATCATCGCCAGGCCGTCGTCGCTGCGCCCGATGTTGATCACGTTGCCCGCCGGGTTCGGGTTGACGACCGTCGCGACGGTGCGGCCCGCCTTGTCGCCGGGCGTCGTGGTGACCGCCTGCACGTCGGTCACGTTCACGATCATCGCGGCCATGTCGAACGCGCCCTCGGCGTCGGCGACCCGCACGATCAGCGGGTAGACCGCCGTCGTCTCGTAGTCGAGCGTCGCCGTCGTCGTGATCTGGCCCGTCGCGCTATCAATGGCGAAGGGCAGATCGCCGTTGACGAGGGAGTAGGTGAGCGTGTCGCCCGCGTCCGGGTCGGTGGCGACCGCCGTGCCGACGACGGTGCCGACGGGCACGGACTCGGCCAGCGCCGCGTCGTCCATCGCTTCAAGGCTCGGCGAACGGTTGGGGAACTCAAGGGCCAGCGGCAGCGTTACGACGGCGCTGTTCAGGT
The DNA here is from genome assembly GCA_964416015.1 of uncultured Tepidisphaerales bacterium. Classification (GTDB taxonomy): domain Bacteria; phylum Planctomycetota; class Phycisphaerae; order Tepidisphaerales; family Tepidisphaeraceae; genus JBCDKH01. The sequence goes on along the minus strand of CAYQCT010000171.1, from coordinate 1,188 downwards.
TGTCGGCCACGCTTAGTTCGACACTGCCGCCAGCGTCGGCGTAGGTCGGCGTGCCGGTGAGGGTCGCGGTGCCGTCGCCGTTGTTGGTAAGGGTCAGCCACGACGGCAGGCTCGTCGCGGTGATGACACGCGGGCCACCGACCGGGCCGTCGGTCGTGACGGTCGAGGAATAAGCCTCCAACGCGGTCGCGGGCGGCAGGCTCGCCGTCGTGAAGACGAGGGCACCGGTCGGCCGCTCGAAGGCCCCGATGTCCGACGTGCCGACGCGGGCGACGCCCCGAGCATCGGTCGAGGGGGCGGCTCCGTCGTCGCCGGCATCGACGGCCGGGCTGTCGCTGGCGAGTCCGACCGTTCGCACCGG
>CAYQCT010000171.1:0-817 GCA_964416015.1 uncultured Tepidisphaerales bacterium | reverse complement strand
TCGCCGAGGGTGCCGAGCCTCGCGTCCACGGGACTTGCCGGCGTGCCGATCTGGTTTCCCGTCCCGCCGGTAATCGTTCCGGGGGTATTCGAGGCGATGTTGTACGTCGCAATTCCCGCACCGACAACGGAGTGCGTGACGTCGAACACTCCGGTTCGATTGCGAAGCTCGACCTCCTCCCCGCCCGAATCGACGCCGTTGTCGGCAACCAGCACGTTGGTCAGTGTGACCGTATTAGTGTTATTGAGTTGGATGAAAACCGGCTCGAATCGGTTCCGACCGGTGCCGCCCGCTTCGAGCTTGTTCCCGGTGATGGTCACGTTCGTCAGCGTCGCCGTATCGGCGCTGATCAGTAGCGCCGTCTCCGTCGACCAGACGTCCGGCCCTGCGGTGTTGTCGGCGATGGTGACGTTCGTTAGCGTCATCGCTTCATTACTAAAGGCGTAGAGGCCGACCCCGCGGGACGTCGTTGGCTCGGGACCGAAGGGTCCGGCCGTATCACTCGGAATGGCACGATTCTCCGCAACTGTGGTCCGGCTGAGCGTCAAGAACCCTCCCGACTGGTAGATGCCACCGCCGCTGACGCTTGACGTCGTTGCGTCGCCGATGGTGTTGCCGGTGATCTCACTGTCGACCATCGTCAGGTCGCCCTGGACCCAGATACCACCGCCTTGGGACTTGGCGAAGCTGTCACGGATCACGATGCCGTCGAACGAGCCGGAGCCGCTGGACATGATCCGCACTGCACCGCCGTTGTCGGCCGAGCCGTTCGTGAGCGTCAGGCCCGACGCCGTCAGCGAGACGCTTGTCACGTCGA
>CAYQCT010000170.1:6300-6628 GCA_964416015.1 uncultured Tepidisphaerales bacterium | reverse complement strand
TCCACGATCGCGGCGGCCGCGTCGACGGCTCGATCGAGGAAGTCGTTGGCGTCGAAGGTGTTACCACGCAACGCGACGAAGAGGTCGCCCGGCCGAAGCTGACGCGTGTCGGTGCAGACGCGATGGACCGTCCGCTCCGGCACGTCGCTAGAAGAGCAGCCGAGGACGGCGGCGATGTGGTGCAACGTCATCGGGGTCATCGCGTGCCTCCTGATCAGGCCGCGACGGCGGCGGGTCGAACGAGCGTCGCCAGCACCCGCCGGGCCTCGCCGGCGTCGTCGAAGGGCAACCGCTGCGTTCCAACGATTTGGTAGTCCTCGTGCCCCTT
>CAYQCT010000170.1:0-6257 GCA_964416015.1 uncultured Tepidisphaerales bacterium | reverse complement strand
CGCAACGCCAGCTCGATCGCGAGCCGCCGATCGACCTCGATCCGCGCCGCCTGCGGCCGATCCAATCCGGCGACGACGTCGGCCAGGATCTGTTGCGGATCCTCGGTCCGCGGGTTGTCGCTCGTCGGATACAGCACGTCTGCCAGCCGCTCGGCGACGCCGGCCATCCGCGGCCGCTTCGTCCGGTCGCGGTCGCCGCCGCAGCCGAAAACGACCCGCAGCCGCCCGCGGCAGATCGGGCGCAGCGCCGTCAGCACGTTCGCCAGCGCGTCGTCCGTGTGTGCGTAGTCGACGAAAACGCCAAACGATTGGCCCGCCTCGACGCGTTGCAATCGACCCGGCGCACCGGCCGCCGACGCGAGAGCTTCCGCGACCTGCTGCGGCGTCAGGCCGACCGTCTCGCACGCCATGGCCGCGGCGACGACGGCGTTCTCGACGTTGTGTCGACCAACCAGGCCCATCCGCACGTCGACCGCTCCGTTGGGCGTCGTCAGTCGGAACCGCGTGCCGACGGCCGACGTGGTCAAGTCGGTCGCGGCATAGTCCGCCTCACCGCCGCCGATGCGGAGCGTCACGATCTTCGCCCGGCAGTCGCGACGCATCCGGTCGCTCGCCGGGTCGCCGACGTTGATGACGGCGACGGCTTCTTCGTCAAGCTCGTCGAAGAGTTGGGCCTTCGCATCGGCGTACGCCTCCATCGTGCCGTGGAAGTCGAGGTGGTCGCCCGTCAGGTTTGTGAAGCCCGCCGCGGCGTAGCGAATGCCGGCGACGCGGCCCTGGGCCAGAGCGTGGCTCGAGACTTCCATTGCGACCGCCTCGCAGCTTTCGCGCCGCATCGCCGCCAGTGTCTCGGCGAGCTCGACCGGGCCGGGCGTGGTCATCGTCGCTTGGCGGTCCCGATGGCCGTCGTGGATGCCGCAGGTACCGATGAGGCCGCACCGCGAGCCGGCCGCTTTGACGAGGTGGCGGACGAGGTGAGCGACGGTCGTCTTGCCGTTGGTGCCGGTGACGCCGAGCAGCTTCATGTGGCGTGACGGCTCGCCGAGCACGGCGTGCGCCAGCACACTTGCCGCCTCGCCCGCGTGCGGCACGACGACGACCGGCAGCGGCGCGTCATCGATTGGCGCATCGGCGACGACCGCGACAGCACCGCGGCGGTGGGCGTCGTCGACGAAGCGTTTGCCGTCGCTGGCGAGGCCGGCGCGGGCGACGAAGACGTCGCCGGTGCCGACGCGGCGGGAATCGTCCTGCACGCCAACGACTTCGACGTCCGGCAGGTCCGGCGTCGGCGACAGGGCCAGGCTTGCAATGAGCTCGCGTAACCGCATCCTGCAGGTCCTCGCGGCAAGAGAAGGTGGAGCACGCCGGCATCCATGCCGACCTGTCGGCCTGAGCGTACCGGCCGGCGGCAACGCGTCAAGCCGATCGTGGTGCATCGGAATTGCCATCGCTAGGATGTCCGCCTTGTCCACGATGCGTCTGCTGCTCCTCTTGCCGGTCGTCCTGCCCCTCGTCGGCTGTGCGACGATCCGCGTGACCGACCCCGCGCGGACGGCCGACGAGCAGTTCCTGCAGAGCCAGGCGATCCGCGAGGCCATCCAGCAGCTCTCGTTCGCCGCCCTGCGAAACCGGTCGGTCTACATCAACACGGAGTACCTCCTCGACGAGAGCGCCCTCGGCGTCGGCGATCAACGTCTCGGCAGCGTCCGCGCGGTCCCGGAGTACGAGCGGCTTTACCTGATCGGCGAGATCCGCAATCGCATGCTCATTGAAGGCGTCCAATTGGCGGCAGTGCCGGACGCGGCGGAGGTCATTCTCGAAGTTCGCAGCGGCGGGATTGGCGTCAACCGCAGCGACTTCCTGCTCGGCATCCCCGGCACGGACGTCGCCGTCGGCAACGTCGACGTCGATGGAAACGAAGTGCCGTTGATCCTGCCGGAACTGGCGATTGTCAAGAACATCGAGCAGCGCGGCTTCGCCTCCGTCAGCATTACGGCCTACTTCCGCGACTCGGGCGAGCTCGTCGCCAGCAGCGGGCCGTTCGTCGGCAGGACGATCCGCACCGACTACTACTTCTTCGGCATCGGCCCGCGGACCAGCGGCGACATCCCGCCCGCCGACGGTCGCGATTGAGCCGCAACTTTGCCGGCCGCCGCCCGTACGATTGCACATGAGCGACAAGCGGTTACTGCCGGTGCTACTGGGCCTGCCGGTGCTGATGTTCGTCCTCGGCGTGGGCCTGCTCTTCGTCGTCGGCTTCGCTCCGCCGACCGAATCGGTGCCCGAAGCCGGCACGATCTCGCGTAGCGGCCACGACCTGACGCCGTACAGCGACGAGCGTGGCGACGCACTGGCCCGGGAGCAACTCGATGAAGTCGGCTTCTACGTCACCCGCGAAGACGGCACCGAGCGGTCATTTACAAGCCCGTTGAATGACGAGAAACGTGACGGCATGTTCCAGTGTGCCGTCTGCCGGCTGCCGCTGTACGTGTCGGGCTCGAAGTACGACAGCGGCACCGGCTGGCCCAGCTTTTGGCGTGCGTATGACACGCAGCACGTCCGCCGCGTCGCCGACCGCAGCCACGGCAACGACGGCCCACAGCCGACCGGCGAGCGACACTGCATCAACGGCGTCGCGCTGCGGTTCGTCCCCGCCCAACCGGCGACGCGACCAACGGAGAGCGAGTAGTCGATGGCCGAGGTCTGGCTGAACGGCAGCTTTGTTCAGGAAGACGCCGCACGGATCGACCCGCGCGACGGCGGCTTTCTGCACGGCGTCGGCGTCTTCACGACGCTCCTCAGCCGCGACGGCCGGCCCGTCATGGTCGACGCGCACCTCAAACGCCTGCGGACGTCGTGCGACGTGCTCTACGTCCCGATGAAGTTCAGCGACGACACGATCCGTGATGCGTTGGATGAGTTGCTGGAGCGCAACAACCTCCGTGACGCCCGCATCCGCCTAACGGCGACACGCGGCGTCTCAACGCAGGACCCGCTGCACGGCGAGGTGCACCGCCCGACGCTTCTCGCGACCGCCGCCCCGCTGACGCCGTATCCGCCCGAGTTCTACGAGCGCGGCATGACGGTCCTGCTGAACACGGAGCAGAAGGCCAACCCGTACGACCTCCAGGCAGGGCACAAGACGCTCGACTACTTCAGTCGCTTCGCCGCACTGCGTGAGGCGGCGCGGCGTGGTGCGGGCGAATCGCTTTGGTTCGACGTGCACAATCAGCTTTGCAGCGGCTGCGTCTGCAACGTGTTCTGGGTCGAAGCGGGCCGTGTTCTAACGCCGCCGACCAATCAGGAGCTTGCCGACGAACGCGTGCGGGCGGCCGTCCCGTACCCGCGGTCGGCGGTGCTGCCGGGGACGGTGCGGAACCTCGTGCTCCGCGAAGCCGACGGCGCCATCGCCTCTTGCGACGTCAACCGCCTGCTGGCGGCCGACGAGGTTTTTCTGACGAACAGCGTCATGGGCGTGATGCCGGTGACGCGGCTCGAGGCCAAAGAAGTCGCGGACGGCAAGCCGGGTCCGCGGACGCGCGAGGTCGCGGCCTTGGTCAAAGAACGGACTTGATTAGTCGAGGCGATGCCGGATACTCGTCGCGTGGGCATCGAGGCCTTCGGCGTCGGCAAGTGTTGCCGCGGGGGACGCGTCGAGGGTGATCGACGCTCGGTCGTACTCGACGATGCCGCCGCGTTTGAGGAACTCGAAGACGCTGATGCCGCCGCCGAAGCGGGCCGTCGTGTTCGTCGGCAGGCAGTGGCTCGGCCCGGCCACATAATCGCCGGCGGCGACGGGCGACCACGGGCCCAGGAAGGCGCAGCCGGCGTGCGGGATCTGCGCAAGCGTCCGCCGCGGATCCGCCGTCTGGATCGACAGATGTTCGGGCGCCAGCCGATTCGCTAACGCGAGCAGGCTGGCCTCGTCGCCCACGACCATCGCCGATTCCTCCCGCAACGCCCGCTCGCACGCCGCCCGACGTGACAGCTTCGCCAGCTGCGTCTCGACCTCCGCCAGCACTCGCGGCGGCAACGATTCGTCCGTCGTCAGGAGGAAACAACTGCCCGGATCGTGCTCCGCCTGGGCAAGCAGGTCGGACGCCACCAGCCGCGGGTCGGCGGTCTCGTCGGCATAAACCAGCACCTCGCTCGGCCCGAGATAGCCATCAACTGCGACGCCGCCGGCGACGAGGCGTTTGGCGATCTGCACGTACGTATTGCCCGGCCCGACGATCTTGTCGACCGCCGGCACGCGCTCCGTGCCGAACGCCAACGCCGCGATCGCCGCCGGACCACCGCAGCGGACGAGGAACGGCAGCTTTAACTCGTGTGCCGCCGCGAGGACGAGGTCGCTCGAGCCGAACGCACTCGCTGGCGTCGTCGCGACGACCCGCTGCACGCCCGCGACCTGCGCAGGCACGGCAAGGTGGACCAGGCTCGACGGATAACTCGCCTTGCCGCCCGGCACATAGCAGCCGGCCGACTCCAGCGGCGTATACCGCAGGCCGAGCCGCACGCCGTCGCGGTTGAGGTGGGCCACGTCCGCCGGCAGGATGTGTTCCTGGTACTGCCGAACGTTTTTGATTGCCGTCCGCAGATGCACTAGCAGCTCCGGCTCGACCCGCCCCGCCGCCGCCGCCAGTTCGTCAGTCTCTGCGAACAGTTGTTCCTCGCGAAAATCGGCGTCGTCGTACGTGCGGATCGCGTCAATCAACGCCGCATCGCCCCGCGTCGCAACGTCCTCCAGCACCTCCCGCACGGCCCGCGTCTGCACGTCGTCGCGAAAGAGCGTCCGCGGGTCCAGCCGCAGCCGATCGACCACCGCCTCGACCTCCGCCGCGTCCTCGGCCAGCCGCAACGTTCGCAACACCGGCTCACTCATGCGGCGACCCTAGCCGCGGAACACCGGACGTTCGGGCGGCGAATCTCGTAGAATCTCCGCCATGACGACCCGTACGCACCCGTCGCACCAGCGGTCCACCGTCGCCGGTCCGCGGTTCACCATCGCCGACATCCCCGGCGGCCCGACGACGCTCGTCCCGCGGCTGACCGTCCCGCAGTACTACGACCTGATGGCCCAGATCGGCCTCGGCGGCCAGTCGCAATGGGAACTCATCGACGGCTACATCCGCCTGATTGACCGGAGTGGGCCTGATCAACAACCGACAGAAATGGGACCTTTCCACAAGTACGTCTGCGGCATGCTCTCACGCCACGTTCTTCGATTCGACGGCCTCGGCTGTCACCTCGATGTGCAGACGGACGTTCTGCTGGACGACGACTCTGCGCCCATTCCCGACGGCGCAGTAGTGGTGGGTCATCCCGCCGACTACCTCTCCGGTCATCCGACGCCGGAGCACACCTTGTGCATCATCGAAGTCGCCGACTCGTCCCTCGGCTTCGACCTCGGCGAGAAGCTGGCCCGCTACGCCGCCGCCGGCGAACGGATGTACGTCGTTATCCGCGTCCGCGAACGCTCCGCCGTCGTCTTCACCGACCCCTCCGGCGAAGGCTACCGAACGAGCCGCGAGTTGACCGAAGACGACATCCTCCGCCTGCCCACCGCGACCGAAACGACCGTCGACGTTCCCCTCGCCGACCTCCTGCCGCCGCCGTCAGCAACCGACGAAGAACTGCCAAGATCGTCGTAGAGTGGGCTTCAGCCCACCATCTGTTTCCAACCTGCTTTATGAGAACTCTAGTCGCAGCCGCGGCAGCTTGTGTCGCGGCTTACAGACGCGACGGGTCAACTACAACGGCACTAACTCCTCGCTGCCGCCGACGCCGCATTTGGCCGAACCCGCGGCCTGCCCCGCGGCCGCAGCGTGCTACCGAGCTGCAGCCGCCCCGCTACACGCTCCACCCACGCCGCCCGCCCGAACGGCCGCCCGCGCGTCAGGCTCACCGCCAGCTCCCGCTCCGCCTCGGCGTCCGTCTCCTGGTCCACGAACGCCTGCCACTGCGCCAGGTCGAACGCGTGCCCACCCGGCCACCGCTCGATCGGCAACAACCGCGGCCCCTTCTCCTCGTAAGGGTCAGCCTCCCGGCGCGACAGGCTCGACCACGGCCACTCTCCCGCTTTCTCTACTAACGCCGCCCGCCGCGGGTTCTGCTCGACGTACCGCACGACTGTCGGCAGGTGCCCGTCCTCCGCGTGGGGATCGACAGGAAAGCTCTTGAATCGCCCTTGGTACAGCGGCCCGCTGCCGGCGCTCCGCCGGCTCGCGTGCCACCGCTGCGTGTGCGTCATCGTCAGC
>CAYQCT010000169.1:0-6652 GCA_964416015.1 uncultured Tepidisphaerales bacterium | reverse complement strand
TTGGTCGAGCTGGCGGGTGCTGTACTGGTAGAACGCGATGCCGGGGCCGTCGGCGTCGAGGCCTTCGTAGCCGGCGACGGTGCGGGCGGCCTGGTCGTAGGCGGCGCGGCGGGCAAGCGGATCATCCTCGGCGAAGCCGTCAAGTCGGGCGAGCGTTCGCTGACGTTCGACGATCACGCCTTCCACGACGGCCTCGCCGGACGCGTCTTCTGCGCCGCCGAACGTGCGGGCCAGCCGCTGCCGTTCACGATCGGTGGTCTCACGCAGTTGCCCGCGTTGCTCGGCAAACGTCTGCGGCACCGGCCGTGTCGCGTCGTACAGCTCGACCTCGCCGACGACCGGCTGATGCCGATCCGGGAGAAGCGACCAGAGGCCGTCGAGTGCGCGGGACCCGGCGTAGATCAGCAGGACGGCCGCGAGTGCGAGCAGGAGTTTGCTCGGATGGATCGCGAGGCGAAAGCCGTGGAAGAGGTGCGTGAACGGGAACGCCTCCTTCCAATCGACGTGTTGCAGGCTGGCCGGGATGTGACTGACGGGCCCTGTGTCGCCGCGGGCGGCGGCGGAATCGGCGTCGTGACCGGCGGCCATGCGGGTCGGCGGGACGAGAAAGTCGCGGGATTCTTGGGCCTCGTCTGCGGGAGGCGACGAAGGTTGCCCGTCCTGTTCCGCCGGCTCGTTCGGTTGGTCGGGCATCGCCCAAAGCGTAAGTGTTGACTACGTGGGCGACAAACGCGGCGACGACTCACGCCGCGGCGAAAGATGTCTGGCAGGAACAGGCGGAGGTGAAGATCGCGTTCAGGTTCGCCCGCCGCTTTGCCCTGCGGCAGCAGGCATGCAAAGATACAGCAGCCGGCCTTACCACCCGGATTGCCGCCTGCTCCTCGCAATTCACGTCTTGCTCTACTTCGCCTACGGGTCGAACCTCAACCCGCGCAGCGTCGCCGAATGGGCCCGGCACCACGGTCGGCGTGCGCCCATTCTGCGTAACGGCCGGCCGGCGGTGTTGGAGAACCACCGCCTCGCCTTCCCCGTCTTCAGCGAATACTGGGGCGGCGGCACGGCGGACATCGTCTACGACCCGGGCAAAAATGTCGGCGGCGCCGTCTTCGACGTCACGCCTGCGGACGTGGAAGCGTTGAACGCGAAGGTCCGGCTGCAACAGGACTCGGCCGGCCGGGACGTCGGGTCGTACAAGCAGGTCGGCGTCGAGGTCCGTCCGCTGGGCCTGGGCAAGCCGATGAAGGCGTTCACCTTTCAAGGTGTGGTGCCCGAGGCCTACCACATTCCGCCGACGCAGAACTATCTGGATTTGCTGGTCGAAGGTGCCTTCGAGCACGGCCTGAGTCAGATGTGGGTCGCCTACCTTAAGAGCTTCAGCACGCAGGCTGCCCGCACGCCGAGGCCGCCGCGGGTGGCGTCTTAGCGTGTGACTTTGGCTCGACCTTCGGCCCGTTCGCTGGCGAGTTGATCCGTCGCTTGCACCTCGACGCGGCGGTTTTCTTGCCGCGCGTCGATGCCGTACGCGCGTCGGCGGACCGGCTCGAAGCCGCCGCAGGCGACAACACGCAGGATCTCGGGACTGACCCCAGATTCGATCAATTGCTCCGCGACCGCAACGGCACGGCGGTGGCTGAGGTCGAACAGGAACCGCCGCGCATCCTCGCCGGCCGCGATATTTTCCGGCAGATCGTCCGGTGCGGCGTGTCCCCGCACGAGCACGACGTTGCGGAAGCCGCGAATCTTTGTAGCGACCTGCTCGATCTGATCTGCCGCCGCGTCTGACAAAGCCTCGTCACCCTCGGCGAACAACGCCAACCCGCCCTTGCCCGCCAGATCGCCGTCGCGAATCGACGTGACCTCCGGATCCAGCCCCTCGGCCCCCTGCGCTCGTCGATTCGCCCGCCCCTTCTCCCCATCCGCGTCGGCGGCACCGTCCTTCATCTTGTCGAGCAGTCGATACAATTGCTCGATCCGCAGCCGACGTGCTTCCTGGTCTTCTGGCGACGCACCGAACGCCGCATTAATGTTGAGGATGACTTCCTCCGTCTGAATCTCATTCTGCGTCGCCTGCTCCTGCGAGTCCGCCACGTCCGGCTTCAAGACCCACAGGATCACGAACAGGCCCATCATGCACATGAGAAGGTCCGCGAGCGTGAAGATCCACTCGGGACACTCTTCACAAAGTTCTTCGGGATCGCAGGACATGGGGAGATAGAAGAGAGGAGCTAGAAGCTAGGAGCTAGTTAGAGAGCGGAGGAGGTTCGGACCTTCGACGCGTAGGCGACCAGCATTCGTGATATCTGCGTAGCTTCGTCGCGAAGATTTGTTGTGTCTGCGTAACCGAGGTCGTGGCTGAGGCGTAGCTGGTAGTGAGCCTCGTTCATAGAGGCTTCTGCAATGTTATAGAAGCGGAGCTTGTCGATAGTTCCTCGTCGTCCGAAGCCTTCGACAATGTTCATCGGGACGGATGCTGCCGAGCGACGGAGCTGAGACGTCAACCCAAACGCTTCCTCTCGCGGGTATGTCCGTGTCACTCGGTACACCTCGAGAACCCACTGATGGGCCCGCTGCCAAACCTGCAACGACTCGTACCGGTGCGTCATTCCTCTGCCTCCGACTAGCTCCTAGCTTCTAGCTCCTCCCTTCTTCACCTCAGTCCTCCCGGGCCATTGACTGCTGCTTGGCAGTAGTGACGAAGCTCAGAAGCTGCATCTCGACGATACGGGGATTGTTGCCGGCTTGGATGCTGAGCAAGCCTTGCATCATGATCTCTTTGGAGAAGGCTTCTTCCTTGGAGAGGAAGCCAAGCTTCTCCGCGATCGGGCCGGCGATGACGTTCTGGACCATGGCCCCGTAGAGCGTTCCGGTGAGGGCGACGGCCAACGCGCCACCGATGGCGGCGGGGTCGCCGTCGAGGTTCTTGAACAGGGCGATCTGGGCGATCAGACAGGCAAGAAGTCCGCAACCTGGGCCGAACTTGGCGATGCTCGCCCAGAAGTGTTTGCCGTGCTTGTGCCGCTCGACCATGGCGTCAATCTCGACCCGCAGGATCCGCTCGACCATCTCCGGGTCCGTCCCGTCGATCGTCAGTTGCAGGCCGCGTCGCATGAACGGATCGGCGTGTTCCTTACTTGCCGATTCCAACGCGAGAACTCCGTCCCGGCGTGCTTGCTCGGCATACTCGACGAGCTCTTTGATTGTGTGCTCGATGTTGTGGTGCGCTCCGAAGAGCATTTTCATCAAGCCCTTCATGCTCACCATGACGGCGCTCAACGGCGTGCCGGCGAGGGCGGCGCCAACGGCAGCGCCGCCGACGAGGATGACTTCGGTCGGCTTGATGTACGGCCCGATCGCGCCGTGCGTCACGTGCCACATGCCGAAGCCGAGAGCGCCCCAGGCGACGCCGTAACCGATGATCGTTCCGAAATCCATAGGGCGAAACTGCGGAGAAGAGGTGCAAAAGCCGGTGCGGGCGGACGGCGACACGGGGCCGGCGTCCGTCTCCGTTATCGGCCGTCGCCACGCCCGGCCGCCAGCCGCTACCGTGCCGGCGACCTCTCGCACCTTCGCCTTGCCTTCTGCCCTCGTTCTTCAAGCTGCCGGCGTCAACTGCGACCGCGAAACCGCCCGCGCCCTCGAGCTCGCCGGGGCCTCGCCCGAGTTCGTCCACGTCAATCGCCTCGTCGAGCAGCCGGCGGAGCTCGACCGGTTTGACCTGCTCGTTCTGCCGGGCGGCTTCAGCTACGGCGACGATGTGGCCGCGGGCAGGATTCTCGGCGACCGCCTGCACCGCACGCTCGGCGATCGCCTCCGCAGCTTCGCTGGCTCCGGTCGGCCGATCGCGGGGATCTGCAACGGCTTTCAGGTCCTGCTCAACGTCGGCCTGCTCGACGCCACGCCCGGCCGACGCGACGCCGCGCTTACCGCCAACGGCCCGACCGGCACCGGCTTCGTCTGCCGTTGGGTCACGCTCAACAAGGTCGCCGACGCGGCCTGGACGCAGCAGTGGGCGGCCGACGAGGCGGTTGAACTTCCCGTCGCGCACGCCGAAGGTCGCGTCCTGTTCCGTGACGAAGATGCTCGCCAAGCCGCGGCGGAGCGTGTCGTCGCCCGCTACGTCGAGACGCCGGGTGCGCCTACGGATCTGCCCGCCATTCCGAACGAATCAACCGACGGCATCGCGGGCTTGTGCGATGCGACGGGCCGGATCGTCGGGCTGATGCCGCACCCGGAGCGGTACGTCGAGCCGTTGCAACATCCGGCGGCGGCAAGACGTCGGCTGACGTCGAGCGATGACGCAGAACCGGCCGGCCTTCGCTTTTTCCAAGCGGGCGTCGCCGCCGCCCGATAACGCGTCGCGGGGTCATCTATTTTCGCTGCGGGATCAAGTCGGTCGATCCAGAGGGCGATGCACTTGCTTCCCCGCCCCGCTGCCGTCGGTGTCGCTGCCTTGCTCGGCCTGGCCGCACAAGTTGCAGCAGACGACCTGTTCGGCATCACCGTCACTTCGCCGACGGCGGACGACATCAGCGTCACAGCCTCGTCCATCTTTGATCTTGCGGAAGACGTCATTCAACAGCAGAATGACTTTGCACGCTTTGAAGGCGAAGAATTCACTGCAACGCTCGACTATGCAAATTTGACAGGCGCGATCGTGATAGAAGGTGACGCAAATGCAGAATCGGTCCGCGTGCAGATTCCCAGCATCGGCTTCGACCGAGTCTTCACCGACGAGGACGAGGCCGAAGAGTTTCTAAGAAATGAAGGCGCCGATACCGTCGCGAGCTTCATTCGCGTGGTAAATGAACAGACGCTCGTCGGCGTCACCGACGGCAATCCGGCAGCGTTGACGGCCCTGCTTGCCGATGACGCCTTCCGCAACTTCGGCGGCTTTCGCAATCCGTTCGCGGCTTACGTGCAGGGCGGAGACGCGTCGCGACTCTACTTCCAGGCCGGGGCCATCCGCACTGACGCCGGCGACGGCACGCTCTACGAAGGCGCGCTGGCGAGTGGCGTCCGCTTTACCGACCGCGTCGGCTTGACGCTTAGCGTGCCGGGCGGCTTTCGCGAGATCGAAGGCAGCCAGACGTTCTACCTCGGGGCCCAGCTCGGCCTGCCAATCCAGATCACGCCGGACGTCAGCGAGTCGCAGCCGCTCCTCTGGCAGGTCACGCCCTACGCCCTCGCGGCCGGCGGCGGCAGCCAGGACCAGCTCGCCGGCGGCCTCATCCTCGGCGGCGGTGTCGTCAACATGGTCGGCGTCCAGCTCGGCCCCGTCTTCGTCCACAGCTCGCAGCAAGTTGTAGGCTACGGCGGCACGCCGATCGAGGCGGGCGACTTCCGATTTGAGACCGACGTCGAGCAAACCCTCGCCCGCGTCAGCCTCGTCGCCACGCTGGCCGACGATGCGTCGCCCGTCTACCTGCAAGGCGGCGTCAGCTACACCGACTTCCTCGACGAGGCCGCGGTCGACAACTACATCAGCCCGCTCCTCGCCGTCGGCCTGAACATCGGCGGCGACAACGTCTTACGCATCGGCTACCGCGGCGACTTCGCCGACGGCTTCGACATCCACCGCGGCGAGGCGGAGCTGCGATTCAGCTTCTGACGCGACTCAAGCCGGTGACGCGACTCAAGCCGGTGGAAAGTCGGCCACGCGGTCGCGGACGAGCGACTGCAACCTCCCGGCCATCTCGCGATAAGTTGCAGCGTCGAGGCCGATCGGGTCTTCGATGTCACCGGCGGGATCGAGCAGGAACGTCTTGTCGGCCGCAGACGGAACGAGCGACAGGATCGTCTGCCGATGCGCCTCGCCCATGGCCAGGATGCGATCGGCCCGATGGATGAGAGCTACGTCGAGCGGCTGACTGCGGTGGGTCCCGAGGTCGCCGCCGAGGTCGAGCACGGCATCGGCGGCGGCGGGCGTCGCACGCATGCCGGGCATGGCGGACGTGCCAGCACTGATGATGTCATAGCCGGCGTCGCCGAGCCCATCGGGCGTGAGTCCGAGCTTTTCTGCAAGAATCGGCCGGGCGACGGCCATCGCCATCGGACTGCGGCAGGTGTTGCCGCTGCAGACGAACAGCAGCGTCGTCCGCAGCAGCCGCTCGAGAATGCGCCGGTCGTAGATGCCTTCGCGTAGGACCTCGTACGACTGCCCGTCGGCGGCGACGCGGACCATGGTGCTCGGCCGGCCGTAGCGGGTCGGGCCGGCATCGAGTGCAAGGCTCACGCCGCACGCGTCGAGCGCGGCGTCCGTCGGCGGCGAGTCTGTCGCGTCTTTGGGCAGGCCAAGCCGCGTCACGACCGTCGGCTGCCCCGCCGCCTGCAGGACGAGGTTCGCGTACGGCTCGCTCGGGCACCGCAGCGTCACGCGGCCGTCACTGCTGTAGAGTTGCTCCACCGGCACGCCCAGCTTCGCCGCGGCAGCGGTGCGGGCGGCTTCGTCGACTTCGAACACCACGGCCACCGGCCCGGGCCAGAGCTTGCGGAGCAGCTTATCGCCGACCTCGCCGGGCGTGACTCCGTAAGCCTCGACGTCCGCCGGACCGGCCAGGTGTGGCGTCATCGGCGGTCGCGTGGCTCCGTCGGTCATCGGGCCACGCAGCGCCGCCAGCTTCTCCGCCGCGACGTCCGGCCGCGCGGCGATGCC
>CAYQCT010000168.1:5059-6658 GCA_964416015.1 uncultured Tepidisphaerales bacterium | reverse complement strand
TGCCGATCTTGTCGAAGCCGTAGACGCTGAAGACGACGATGACGCCCGCGATGCCGCCGACGACGATCGACCAGCCGGGGCTGATGCTGTCGGCACCGGCAGTTATGCCGACGAGGCCGGCGAGCAGGCCGTTGAGGCCCATCGTCAGGTCCGGCTTGCCGCTGGCACCCCAGCTCGTGAGCATGGCGACTAAGCCACCGGCGAAGCCGGCGAGGGCGGTGGTGACGAAGACGAGCGAGACGTTGCCCTCATCGGCGGACAGCACGGAACCGCCGTTGAAGCCGAACCAGCCCAGGAAGAGCAGGAAGACGCCGATGTTGACCAAAGGCAGATTGTGTCCGGGAATGCCGCGGACTTCCTTGTTCGGGCCGTACTTGCCCAGACGCGGGCCAAGCAGGATGACACCGGCAAGTGCGCCCCAGCCGCCGAAGGCGTGAACGACGGAGCTACCGGCAAAGTCGTAGAAACCGATCGGTGCCAGTGAGCCGTCGTCCTGCAGGACGTCCGCACCAAGCGTCGAGAGCCAACCCGTGCCCCAGTGCCAGCTGCCGACGAACGGGTAGCCGAAGCCGACGAAGACGAGCGTGAAGACCATGAACGGTGCGAGCTTGATCCGCTCGGCCACTGCACCGGAGACGATTGTGGCCGCCGTGGCCGCGAACATCGCCTGGAAGATGAAATCGGTGTACTCGGTGTAGCCGGGGTTGTAGCCCGGGCTGTTCGAGACGACGCCGCCCGCGTCGAGCGGCTTGCCCCAGGGGAAGACGCCCTCCCACAACCAGCGGGAACCTTCGGCACCCATACCTCCCGGGTAGTGGGCGTAGAAGCCCCACACCCAGTAGAGCAGCACTCCGCTGCAGATGATCCAGAGGTTCTTGCTCAGGATGTTGACCGCGTTCTTCGACCGGCTGAGGCCGGATTCCACGCAGCCGAAGCCAAGGTGCATGATGAACACCAGACCGGCCGCGATCAGCAGCCAGAGGTTGTTCGTGCGGAACTGGCCGCGGGTCACGCCGGCCGCTTCGAAGGCGGCATCGGAATTGGCTTCTTCGGCGGTGACTTCGACTTCCTCGGCCGCGTCATCCGCCGCAGACGTGACGGCGTCGATGCCGTCTTCGAGCTCGTCGCCGAACTCTTCCGCACCTTCTTCCAGCGTGGAAGCGGGCGTGTCGTCGTCCTGCGCATAGGCGGGCGTCGGCGAGAGCGCGGCCAGGCCGAAGACGGCGAGGAGCGCGACGAGCGGGGCGTACAGGCCCGGCCGCAGGCGGCGGGGCGAACGGTCAGGGTCCATCATGGCTGACATCTCTTCCTGTGGGTGCGAGGGCGAAACAAGGAGTTCGACTGGGCGAATCCGTCCAATGGGCAGGCGAGGAACGATCGTCCTGCGTACGAGCAGCCGTCGTCGGTCGCACGCGGGCATGCCGGAGCAGCCGGGTGCAGCGGACGAAGTCGGCCGCGGCGAGCTGACGACGCGGGCTTCACGCTGTCACGTCATCGCACGCAGCGACTAGGTGACGATCGTGGAACGTCGCGAGCGAGCTTCGGTGCCGGCGGTCGGCGGCGGGTCGTTGAGCGGAGGGTCGTTCCTGAAGAAAGGGA
>CAYQCT010000168.1:0-5049 GCA_964416015.1 uncultured Tepidisphaerales bacterium | reverse complement strand
CGGTGTATCCGCACCGCCCCGGCGGTTCAAGTCGGCGTCCCGCTCGCAATTTACCGGCCGCCGGTTGGCGGGCCGATCGTGCGGGTCGTGACGCCGGGGGACGTTGTCTAGAACGACAGGTCGAGCGAGATGCTGCCGATCAGCTCCACGTCGTCGCCGTCGTTGCCGATCTCGAGACCTTCGGCGAAGAGGAACAGGCCCTCGACGGCCGGGGTCACGCTCCAGGCGCCGTACTTGCCGCCCGGCGTGAGCGGGAAGCTGGCGGCGGCGGCAACGCTGACGTAGCCGAGGAACTCGTCGTCACCGGCGGCGTCGGTGTAGTAGTCATCGAGGCTCAGTCCGACGGTCACGGGAAAAGCCAGACCAACCGGCTCGTCGAAGCCGTCGATCTCCAGCTCGAAGCTCGGCTCGACGCCCAGCTCGAGATAGGCGTCTTCGCCGGAAACGTCGTCGGTCTCGAAGAAGACGCCGGCGCCGAAGGCGAGGTCGAGGGTGAACTCGTCGTCGACATCCGGGTTGTCGCCGAGGCTTACTTCGTAGCCGATGGTGCCGCCAACTTCCTGAATTTCGGTGAAGGTGCCGGCCGGGGAGAGGTAGAAGGTGTAGATGACGCCGATCTCGAAGTTGCCGGTGCCGAGCGTCAGGCCGCCGTAGACGTCGGACTCGTACCACGTGCGCGGGCCGAGGCCGTCATCGACGCCGTCGTCGTCGTTCTCGCTGTGGACGCTGTTCCAGGTGCCGACGGTTGCGCTGATCTGGAAGCTTTCGTCTTCGCTGACGAGCAGGGGCAGACCGAGCTCGATGTACGGCTGCGTGATGAGGCCGCCGTTGAGCAGGCCGTCGTCTTCCTGGATGATCCCGCGGAAGTAGTAGGCGGTGGCGAAGGTGATGCCGGCGTCGACGGAGTAGTTGTCGGGCTCGATCTGTTCGGCGACGGTTTCAGCAAAGGGCTCGCCGAGGTTATCGACGATTTCTTCCTGCGGCCGCTCAGGCTGGACCTGGGCGAGGGCCGGCGTTGCGACCATGCCGAGGACGGCGAGGGCCGCGGCGGCGGCGAGGGGGTTGCGGATAGACAGGGGGTTCATTCGAAAGTGCTCCAGAAAAAGGGGCGGAACGGCGGCCTCCTCGCTCGGGGCGTCGCCAACGGGCGACACGGGCCGGCGGGGCCGTCAGAGGTGGCGGCGGCTCCACAAACAGGGTGCCACGGCCGGATCGGACGCGGGCCGCGTCGGCCCGGACGGACGCCAACGCGGGCCCGTCGCCGGTTGTTGTAGTCGCACGCTTAACCGGGTGCTAGTCAAAAAAGCGCCCGCGACGCCTTTCTTCGCCGACCAATAACGCCCGTGCAACTTGCGTCGCGGCAATTGCTTGTCATCCGCCCGCTCCTTGTGCAGCTTCCGCCGCAACGCCTAACCAGCAGGCAGTTTCCGCAGCCGCGATGCCTTTCAGCAACCGCGAAGCAACGCGTGCCCGTGTTCGGCCGCTCTACGATGGCCGCCCTACCCGGTCGACGCCTTCCACATCAGAGACGCCTTGCACATCCGCAACTTCTCCATCATCGCCCACATCGACCACGGCAAGAGCACCTTGTCCGACCGACTGCTCCAACGCGCCGGTGCCATCACCGAGCGTGAGATGCGCGGCCAGATGCTCGACTCGATGGACCTCGAACGCGAACGCGGCATCACGATCAAAGCCTCGGCCGTCACCGTGCCCTACGAGCACCACGGCGAGCCGTACATGCTCAACTTCATCGACACGCCCGGCCACGTCGACTTTCACTACGAAGTTCGCAAAGCCCTGCAGGCGTGCGAAGGTGCGTTGCTCGTCGTCGACAGCACGCAGGGCGTCCAGGCGCAGACGGTCGCCAACGCCTATGCCGCACTCGAGCAGGACTTGGAGATCATCCCGGTAGTCAACAAGATCGATCTGCCGAGCAGCCAGCCGGAGCTGGTTGCGGAAGAGATCGAGCAGATCCTGGGCTTCCCGGCGGAGGACGCGATCTTCGTCAGCGCCAAGAGCGGCGTCGGCATCGACGAGCTGCTGAGTCGGCTTTGCGATGCGTTGCCCGGTCCCAAGAGCACCGGCGACCGACACTGCCGCGGGCTGATCTTTGATTCGCACTACGACGACTATCGGGGCGTCATTATCTACGTTCGTATGGTCGACGGCTGCCTGGCCAAGGGGCAGAGGATCCGCCTCATGGGCACCGGCCGCGACTATCCGGTGACGGAGCTGGGCAAGTTCCTGCCGAAAGAGACCCGCGTCGACCGCCTCGCCGCCGACCCCGCGCCCAAGGCCCTGCCGGGCTACGAGCCGGTGCAGCAGATGGTCTTCTGCGACTTCTACCCCGGCGGCGATACGCAGTACGAAGACCTCCGCGACAGCGTCGATCGGCTCAGCCTGAACGACAGCTCGTTCACGTTCGCCCCCGAATCCAGCGACGCGCTCGGCTTCGGCTTTCGCTGCGGCTTTCTTGGCCTGCTGCACATGGAGATCGTGCAGGAACGCCTCGAACGCGAGTTCGACGTCGAAGTGATCCAGACGGCGCCGACCGTCACGTACGAGATCGAAAAGTCCGACGGCAGCGTCCTGCGCATCGACGCGCCGAGCCAGCTGCCGGACCCGTCGCACCTGAAGGAGATCCGCGAGCCGATCATTCGGATGAACGTCATGGTCCCGCAGTCTCACGTCGGCGCGATCATGACGTTGTGCGAAGAGCGTCGCGGGACTTACAAGAAGACGGAATACATCGGCCGCGATGAGGCACAGCGTGTCATCATTACGTACGACATTCCGCTGGCGGAAGTTATCTATGATTTTTACGACAAGCTGAAGAGTAGCACCAAGGGCTACGGCACGATGGACTACGAAGTCCGCGGCTTTGAAGTTGCGAACCTGGCCCGCGTTGATGTGCTGGTGAACGGCAGCCGAGTCGACGCCCTGTCGATGATCCTGCACCGCAGCAACGCCGAGGAACGCAGTCGGACGATCCTGACGCGGCTCAAGGACAAGATCGACCGGCACCTGTTCGAGATTCCCCTGCAGGCGGCGATCGGCGGCAAGGTCATCGCGCGAGAGACGATCAAGAGTGTCGGCAAGAACGTCACCGCCAAGTGCTACGGCGGCGACGTCAGCCGCAAACGCAAGCTGCTTGAAAAGCAGAAGAAGGGCAAAGCCCGCATGAAACGCGTCGGCAGCGTCGACATCCCGCAGGAGGCGTTCCTGGCCGTCCTGGAGTCAGATTAGCCGCGGCGTCGGTGATGTTGTCGAGTAGAATCGATGTCATGACGCTGCTCGAAACTGCACCGCCGGTGCCCGCCGTCACGCGGCCGCCGGTGCTGCTTCGCGCGACGATCCCGCGGGCAGCGCGAGTGATCGACTTCGGACGACCTTTGACCGCAGAGGATCTATGGAAGGTCCCAAAGGCGCTCGGCAGGCAGGAACTGGTCGACGGCCGACTCATCGAAATGCCGGGCGTGGGCTTGGGTCACGGGTCCCTTCATGCCATTTTCGGGGGGCGGCTTGGCGATTGGAATCGAAAGCACGCTCTCGGCCACGTCATGCTGAGCACTGGATTCATCCTCGCCCGCAACTCTGATCTGGTGCGTGGACCCGATATCTCCTTCATCCAACATGCGTCACTGCCGGTCGATCAAGACTTCGAAGACTTCATAGAGGCTGTCCCGGAATTTGTCGTCGAAGTCGCCAGCAAGAGCGACCGCCCTGCCGAGCTTGCGTCGAAGGCAGCAGAATATCTCGCCTTCGGCGTCGCCATGGTGGTCGTTCTCGACCAAAAGGCGGCGACGCTGACCGTGTACAGGACCGACGGGGAGCCCGAAGTGCTTGGCATCGACGCGACCTTCCGCGGCGACGAAGTTCTGCCGGGCTTCGCCTGTTCCGTCGCCGATTTGATGAAGGTGTAGCTTCAACCACATCCGCTTCGCGCGCAGCAGCTTCTGCGAGCCGCGGTCCCTCTCTCGCCCGAGCCAGTCCCAGAAAGCGGAACGAAAGCTGCTTCGATCGGGATTGATCGCCGTCCGCGTTGCTCAACCCGCCGAGCGGACGACTTGCGTCGCCTCGGACGACGGGTCGGAGAACTCGCCCAGGCGGCGGAAGCGGGCGTAGCGGGCGTCCAGAAGCGCGTTCATCCCGTCGCGAGAGGCTTTGCGTTGCAAGTCGCGAAGGCTGCGCGCGAGGAAGTCCTCGATCATCTTCGCCGCCTGCAGCGGGTCACGATGTGCTCCGCCGACCGGCTCGGGGACAACGGCATCGATGACGCCCAGCGGCATCAGGTCGCGGCTGGTCAGCTTCAACGCGGCCGCCATCTTCGGGGCTTTGCTGGCGTCCTTGAAGAGAATGCTGCTGCACGCTTCAGGGCTGATGACGCTGTACCAGGCGTATTGGCTCATCGCGACGCGGTCGGCGACGGCCAAACCCAACGCCCCGCCGCTGCCGCCTTCGCCGATGACGACGCTGACGATCGGCGTGCGCAGCCGGGCCATCTCCATCAGGTTCACCGCAATGCTCTCGGCCTGCCCACGCTCCTCGGCACCGATGCCGGGATACGCGCCCGGCGTGTCGACCAGCGTCACCACCGGCAGCCCGAACTTCTCCGCCAGCTTCATCGCCCGCAGCGCCTTGCGATAACCTTCGGGGTTCGCGCAGCCGAACTGACACTCGATCCGCTCCTTCGTGTCGCGGCCCTTGTGGTGGCCGATGAGCATCACCTTCTGCCCGCCGATGCGGGTCAGGCCGCAGCGGATCGCACGGTCGTCGCCGAAGCGTCGGTCGCCGTGGATCTCGCGAAACTCGCGACAGAGAAAGCCGACGTAGTCCAGAAACAGCGGCCGCTGCGGGTGACGGGCGACCTGCACCGTCTCCCACGGGCCGAGCCCGTCGTAGGTCTGGCGGAGCAGCTGAGCATGTGCATCCCGCAGGCCGGCGAGCGTCTCGCGGTCGAAGCCATAGCGGTCGCAAATGCGCTCGGCCGCCTCGCCCTGGCTCGTCATCTCGAACCGCGCCCGCAGCAAGGCACCGAACGGGTCG
>CAYQCT010000167.1:0-6701 GCA_964416015.1 uncultured Tepidisphaerales bacterium | reverse complement strand
CCACGCCGGAAGGCGTGGCTCGCTGGTCGAAACTACATTGTCAACTGTCGTCCTACTGCATTTCCATGCCGCCGCCGCCGGCGGCCTGCTGGACCTGGAGCGAGGTGACGATCATGGCGCTGACCAGGTCCTTGGGCACGATCGTGACGATGTGCACCGCGTTCTCAGCGGGCGCGACGGCCAGCGCGAAGGGCGGCAGGCCGTCCTGGACCTCGACGGGCGGCAGGAGGTTGAAGCCGGCGGCGATCTCGAGGCCGGTCTTGGCGGCCTGGCCGAGGTCGACGTAGAAGACGCTGGTCCGGTTCTCCGGCAGGTACTGGTTGACCATCTCGACGCCGGCCGAGCCCGCAAGCGCCGCATCGCCGCCGCGGACGGACTCGACAACCTGCTCGATCTGCGCGTCAGTCAGGCCGGCGACGCTGACGAGGGTGCCGTCGACATTGGCGAGGTAGGTAACCTGCCCGCCGGGGCCAAAGATCATGTTGTTGACGAACTGGGCTTGCATGTTGCCCGGCGTCGTGGTGCGGATTGCGTCGAAGCTCACGCCGGCGACGTCCTTCTCACCTTCTACGAACTCGACCTCCGGCAGCATCTCGGCCATCTCGGCGGCCTCTTCCTCGCCCATCTCCTGGGCGGCCATGTTCTGGACCATCTGCATCGCACGCGGGGTCAGCTCGGCAATCTCACGGGCGGACGCCTGCAGCTGCTCGGCGTCGCCGCCGGAGAGCTGGACCTGCTGGACGAGCGCCGACTGTCCGGGCCGACCGGCCGGGGCCATCAGGCCGAACCGTTGGAACTCGGTCGCACCCAGCGTCTTGCGAAGCTGCTCGGCACCGTCGGTCAGGAGCGCCTTGAGCTCGTCGCCGCCCTCGACCTGCTTGATGGCATCGAGGATCGGGCCGGCCACGTCGTCCCACAGCTCGAGGTTCGCCTGCGGGTTGGTGTTGCTGCCGCCGTAGACGAGGTAGCGACCTTCGGGCAGGCCCTTCAGCAGCGCGTCGCCCTCGACGTCGAACTGCTTGTCGAAGGTAGTGGCGAGGTAGCTTTCGGGCTTGAACTGCGCCACGATCGCGCTGCGGATGCCGGCGGCCGGGTCGAGATCGACGGCGACGGTCGCTGCGTCGGCTTCGGTCATGAAGGTGTCGAACGCTTTGAGCCCCTGCTCGACGGCGGCGTCGGCGACGGGACGGAACATGCGGAACATCTCCGGCATCTCCTCGTCCTCGAAGGCCTCGTCAATCGCCTTGGCGATCTCGCCGCGGGCGTCGTTCTCTTCGAGCAGGCCGTTGAGGGCCGGGCCGAGCTCGCGGAAGTTCGCGTAGAGCGTGACGTCCTGTTCGGCGAACTGCTCGCCGGTCGCGCCGGCGAGCTGCAGCGTCTGGGCCGGCTTCTCGCCGACGAATTGCCGGGCGGAACTGATCGCGGCGTAGTCGCCATAGTCGACGACGAAGACCTGCTCGCCGTTGCCCTCCATCATCAGCTCGCCCTCCATCTCGAGCTCGACGACGTCCTCGCCCATCTCGTCCTGCATCGCGTCACCGAACTCGGCGCCCGCATCTTCTTCAAGCATCAGCTCCGGATCGCCGCCGCCGTTCATGCCGGGGGCTTCGATCGTAACGATGTAGACGTTGCCGTCCTGCTCGGCCGTGTTGAAGTTGGTCAGGAACGCCTGGAAGTCCGTGATCGGCACGAGCGCGACCACCGGCGGCTCGTCCTGATTCTCGAAGTCGGCACCGGCGGGCAGGTAGAAAGCGAACTCGCCGGCGAAGTCGATGCCTTCTTCGAAGCCCGACTCTTCCTTGAAGCTGGCGATCGGGTCGCGCAGGTCCGGCTCGAGCTCGGTCAGGCCCCACTCGGTGGCGAGGGCCGTGAAGTCGCTGGCGACTTTCTCGAGCGAGCCGGTCTTAATCACGACGAGCGCGTCGGCCGGGATCACGCTGGCGACGTCGGCGTCGGCCGTGGTCGCGAGGCCGAACGTGGCGGAGAGGCCGGCCACGGCGGCGGCGAGGAGACGCGTGCGACGGACCGGAGCAGAAGTGTTGTGCATGTGCAAAGTGATGAGTTTGGGGGGGAAGCGCGTCGCAGACCGGCCGAGGCCGATCGTACGAAGCGGCAGCGTAAGGCGTTGTTCCATCGTCGGACAACGCCAGAAAGTCGCGCCGCCTTCAGCACGCCGGCGACGAGATGAGGTTGCACCCGGCGTCGCACTTTCGGCTGGACGCGTCCGCCGCGGGTTGGCACGATGGTGCGATGGTCGACACCACCGGCGTCCCGTCGCTCCTCCAGGAACCGCCCGCGGTCGCGGCGGAGCAGGCCGAGGCCTACCTGCACACGCTCGGTGAGCGCTCCTATGACCGCCGCCGCGTCACCGCCGACGAGTATCGGCACTTCCGCCAGTGGGGCTACCTGATCCTCCGCGGCCTGATCCCGGCCGACGACGTCGCGGAAATGGACCAGCACACCAGGGATCTGATGCAGGGCAAGCTGCCCGAGCAGCAGACGCTGGCCGAGTTCGACCCCGACGACCCGCGCGGCCGCGTCAAGGAGCACCTTCGCGGAGAGGGCAAGACGACGCGGAACCTGTTCCGCCCGCCAGAGGACGCCACGCCGGACGAGAAGGCGGCGTTTTTCCTGCGGATTCACATGCTGCACCGCAAGCTGGAGCTGCACGAGCGATTTCTGCTGCATCCACGGGTGCTCGACGTCGTCGAAGCGCTCGCCGGGCCGGACGTGCTGGCGTTGCAGTCGATGCTCTTCCTCAAGCCGCCCGGCAAGGTCGGCCAAGGCTGGCACCAGGACAGCTACTACATCCCGACGCACCCGGACACGCTGCTCGGCGCGTGGATGGCCATCGACGACGCCGACGAGCACAACGGTGCCCTCTGGCTCGCCAAAGGGAGCGGCTGCGAGCCGATCTACCCGCCCTGCCCGCAGTCGAGCGACGGCGTCGTGCCCTACGGCTTCGGCGATCGCCTCGTCGAGAACCTGACGCACGTCCGCGGCGCGAGCGATCCGCAGGACGATCAGAACCACCTGACGCCCGTCGCCGACGCGTACGACCACGTGCTTGCGGGCGTGAAGAAGGGCGACGTCGTCCTGTTCAACGGACACATCCTGCACCGCAGCAAGGCCAACACGACGAAAGATCGCTACCGCCGGGCGTTCGTCGGGCACTACTGCAACGCACGCAGCATCACGCAGTGGGGCCACGACTCGGCCGGTGACGCGATGCCGCGCGACGAGTCGATCGGCGGCGCGACCAACGCCAGCCACATCCTGGCCCGCGGCGACACGCACCTGCCCTTCGCGAAGCCGCGTTTCGGTACGCCGTGTGCCGCTCTGCTGTCCGACGAGGTCCGCCGCGGCAACTTCGAAGGCGTCGCCCGCACGCTCGCCGCCCATGGCGACGGCCTCATGGGCTGCGGCATCGGCGTGCCGGACGATCATAGTTGACAAGTGCGTACGGGCTACAGTCAACGCCCGTGCCCGGCGAACCCCGCAAGAAGCTTCGCCGCAAGAAGAAGCCGCCGAGCAAAGTCGTCCAGTACCTGACCTACCTCGGCGTCCGCGGCTTCGCGACCGTCTTGCACTGCCTGCCGCTGGAGCTCTGCATGGGCCTGGCCGCCGGCGCGGGCGACCTGCTCTACCTCGTCGACCGCCGGCATCGCAAGCGGTCGATGGAGAACCTGCGGCTCTGCTTTCCCAACCAACCGGAGGCTGTCTACCGCCGACTGACGCGCGACAGCTTTCGGCTGCTGGCGTTCCTCGCGGTCGAGTTCCTCGTGACGCCGCGCTACGTCCGCCTCAACCGGCTGGCCCGGCACTTCGTCCTCGGCGACAAGCTCGGCGAGGCCCTACGCCTGCTCGTCGAGCAGGAACGCGGGGCCGTCCTCCTCGGCGGGCACTACGGCAACTGGGAAGTGCTCGGCTACGTCCTGGCGGAGATGGGATTCGAAACCAGCACCGTCGCCCGGCCGCTCGACAATCCGTACCTCTACGACTTCGTCCTCGGCGTCCGCGAGGCCAAGGGGCACCGCATCATCGACAAGACCGGCGCGATGAGCATCCTGCCGTCGGTCCTCGAAGACAAAGGCGCCGTCGGCTTCACGGCGGATCAGGACGCGGGGCCCAAGGGCATGTTCGTCGACTTCTTCGGCCGGCCGGCGAGTACGTACAAGAGCATCGGGCTCCTGGCGTTGCGGTACGACGTGCCGGTCGTCATCGGCTTCGGCAGGCGGCTCGGGTACGACTTTCGCTTCAAGGTCGACTGCCAGGACGTCATTCGCCCGACCGACTGGAAGCAGCAGAAGGACCCGCTCCGCTACGTCACGCAGCGCTACACGCGGGCGATCGAGAACAACGTCCGCGGCGAGCCGGGACAGTACCTCTGGCTGCACCGCCGCTGGAAGACGCGGCCGCCGACTGAAACCAAGGCGAATGCGACGGCTACCGTCGCGGCGTGAGAAGCGTCGGCGAGCTGCGGCACCTCGGCCACTACTTGCAAGCGGCGGCGCTCGTCTTGATCTTCGCCCATGTCGCCGCGGCGGAAGTCGTTCCTCGGAATCTGGTGCATCCCGACGCACGCGTGCGGGCCGAGACGGAGCAGGCCCTGGGCGAGTCGCTCGCCCCGGCGGACCTGCCGGCGTTGGCGGCATCGTTGGAAGACGCAGCGTCGCCGGCGATGCGGGAGGCGTTGCGGCGGATCGTGTATCGCGTCCATCTGCGGGCGGCGGTGCGGGCCCAGGCCGATCCGTCCTTCCGCGGCGGCGGCTATCTCGGCGTGCGGGCGATGGCGACGCCGAACGTTGCCAACGTCTCGCCCGTCGTCGCCGGCCTGCCGCCCGGTTTTCCGGCATCTGGCGTGCTCTGGGTGAACGACGTCCTCCTCGGCCTCGCCGCACCAGGCCAGCCGATGGAGCCGATCCGCAGCTTCCGGGATCTGCAACGGCTCGTGCAGAACCGGCTGCCGGGCGACGAGGGGCGCCTGCTCGTCCTCCGCGGCGGGCGACTCGACCCGCTGCCCGACGCCGACGGCTTCGAGCCGACGACCGGCGTGCTGCTGCCGACGCATCAGGCACGCGCGCGGCGGACCGCGGCGGCGGCGTGGGAAGAGCAATTCGCTCCACACTTCGGCCCGTAGCCCCCGCTTCGCCTGCAACTTCGGCCGCCATCGTGCGTGATTTCGGGCATGGCGGAGACTTCCAACCCTGCTCCCTCACGCTTGCCCGTCCGGGCGGTTGACGGGACGACAGCGACGACGGATGCTCGTGCGGCGTCGCAGCGTGGTCGCGTGGCCCAATCGCGTCGTCCGTACCGCCCGCTGACGCGTGTCGGCCGCCCGCTCCACCGCTCGACGCCGCCTGCCGTCTCTTCGTCGTCGCCTGCCGTGCCCGAGCCTTCCGCCAACGCTTCCGCCCCACCGTACCGGCCCGAGCTTCCGCCCGCCGATGCCGATGACCGCGTCCGCCCGGGCGGCCCGACCTACTTCGAGCAGGCCGTCGAGGATCACGCCCGCCGCCTGCTCGCCATCGCGCGCGGCATCGTCGGCACGCGATTCAGCCCCGAAGACGTCGTCCAGCAGGCCCTGTCGAATCTCTTTAAGCACCGCGCCCGCTACGACTGGCGGTCGCCCGGCCCGCTGATGCGACGGGCGACGGTCAACGAAGCCCTCCGCCTGCTCCGCCGCATCCGGCCGGGCATGATCGCCGACGACCATTCCGGCAGCGACGCACGAACCAATCTCGACCGCACGACCGCGCCTGATGCCCCGCTCGACCAGGCCGAGAAGGTCTCGGCCGTCCGGGATGCCATTGCCGAATTGCCCGATCATTTTCGGGCAGCGCTGGTCCTTTGCGAGTACGAAGGCATGAGCTACCAGCAGATCAGCGAGTCGCTCGATTGCAGCGTTCCGCAAGTCAAGACCTGGCTGCACCGGGCCCGTCGCAAGCTGGCAACGAAGCTGGAAGCCTTCGACCCGCGTGCCGACTGACGAACTGCCGGATCCCGTCCTCCGTCGCCCCTTCCACCTACCCTTTGCCCGACCGCATGCCCGATTCGCCCGCTCATCTTCCGCCGGATCCTGCGGCCTCGCCGGAGGCGGAGGAGACTGCCCTGTTCGACTTCTACGTCGAAGAACTGGAGACGTACCTCGACGGCGAACTTGACGAGGCCGAGGCCGCCCACGTGCGAGCGCGGCTCGCGTCGGCCTACGCCGCGGCGTTGGACCGCCTCGACCAGCAGCGGCGGTGTCGGTGCGATGCGTTGGGGGCATTGCTTCACCCGGCCGCTGCCAACGACGAGGAATGCGCGGCCAAGCTTTCGAAGGAGGCCAACCGTCTCTGCTGCGAGGCGGCGGCGCGGGACGAGAAGGTCGCCGACGCCGTCGTGGCCTCGCGGATCGGCTGGGACTGGTGGCGTGTCGCCTCGCTCGCCGCCGCCTGCCTGATGCTCGGCTTCTCGCTCGGGATCTTCGGCCCCTTCGACCTCGGCACCCGCCCCGCCAACGGCGTCAGCAACCCACTTGTCGCCGGCCCCAACACCGGCCTGACGAGCTTCGACGAAGACCGGGCCCGCGAGCCCGCGGACGAGGAGCAGATCGAGAACCGGTAGATCGGCCCGCGAATTGAGGAGCTGCTTGCAGCGGACGAAGTGGCTCCAACTGGACTCGAACCAGTGACCTAGGGCTTATGAATCCCTCGCTC
>CAYQCT010000166.1:0-6717 GCA_964416015.1 uncultured Tepidisphaerales bacterium | reverse complement strand
ACGGCGACGGCTCCGACTTCCCCCTGCCCCGCCTCGTGATCGAGGTCGCCGACACGACGCTCGACTACGACCTCGGCGAGAAAGCCGACCGCTACGGAGTTGAGGGCGTCCCCGAATGCTGGGTCGCCGACGCCGAAGGCCGCCGCCTCTGGATTCACCGCGACCCCACCCCCACCCCCACCGCCGACGGCTACGGCACCCGCACGAAACACGCCGCCGACGCAGTCGTCTCCCCGCTCTGCCTGCCGGACCTGCAGCTCACCGTCGGCGACCTCCTGCCGGCGTATCCGGAGGCGTAGCTCGTCTTCATTGCCACAGCGTCGCCACCGGATACTGCCGCACGGTCGCGTCGCCGGTGACGAGCGTCATCTCGTCCGCCTTCGCCTGGGCGACCAGTATCCGGTCGAACGGATCGCGGTGGATCGTCGGCAACGCAGCAAGCACGTCCACATGCCGCAGCTCGATCGGCAGGAACGTCATCGCCCCGCTGCGTACCTCCACCTCCGCGTGCTCCCGCGGCGTCTTCCGCAAGTCGAGCTTCCCGCGACTGACCTTGATCTGCAGCTCCCAGATCGACGCGAGACTGACGAAGACCTCGTTATCCAGATCCTCCAGCACCGCCACCGCCCGCCGCGTCAGCTTCTCGGGCGAGCGGATGTGGTAGAGGAACGCCTGCGTGTCCAGCAGCACCTTCATCCGACCCCGTCCTCGTGGTCCTCGCGGTTGTGGTCCCACTCGTCATCCGGCAACGGGTCGAAGGCATCGTCCGCCATCCAAATCACCGCATCCGGCTGCATCCCGAGCTGCCGCTTCTTCGGCGTCTCGTCCGCCGCCGTCCCGACGACCTCGACGTTCACCACCAACGCCCGCCCCGTCGGCAAATCCACCGGCTCGTCGGGGACGATCACCTTGCCGTCGAAGTGTCCCTTGATCGCGACCATGCCGTCATTCTATCGCGTGGGATCGTGTTGCCGGACCTGCCAATCTTCTACCGCGAGGATCGCTTCGTGACCATTTCTACCGGTCCTACCGCCACCTGCGCTGCAAAGGACGCGACGGTGAAAGATCGTCGAGGCCGGCAGAAAGTTGACCTCTCTGCTCGTTGCAGGCGTCAGAGGTAAATGCATCGACACTTGCTACGATCATCATGATGCAAGTCGCTTTCCTTCTCGCCGCTCTCGTCGCTGTCGGCTTCGCCGCCGAACCCATCCAAGCTGATGAACCAACAACACGTCCTGCGACTCGACCGGCCGAAACCCTGAAGGTAGAACTGGTCACAGACGACCGCACGGGTCTACACATCCGCTTTACCAATTTGAGCGACGAACCATTCGTAATCCTCAAGCCGCTGGATGGCTCATGGTGGGGATGGTATCGGCCGCACTACAAGGTGCATATGGTTGATGAACAGGGTCAGCAAGTGCCGCTCGGCTCGCGATGCGGCGTCAGCGGTCTTTGGCACGAGACTGTGTGGCCTGCTGATTACGCGGTGACGCTCGGGCCGGACGCAGCGCACATGCAACGTTGGGACGGGCCATCCTTCGACTTGAAGCCGGGCAAGTACCGCTATTGGTTCGAGTATCGAGTAGAGGAGGGACCGTCGCACCTTGGCGTTGGAGAGGATGTGCCGCCGGATTACGTAGATCCGTTTCCACTTCCGGCTGGAACTTGGACTGGTGTCGCCGCGACGGATCCAGTGGAGTTCATCCACACAGAAGATCAATAGGTTGTGCCCGAACGCGATGGTGCCCGTGTAGCCGTTCTGGTGGCACGGGTCGGCCGCCATCGGAGGCGGCAGACCCGTGTCGGGTGATCGCTAGGCACGGGGTTTCGCCGACGCGACTCGTGCCACCGGGGCAGCAAGTAACGGTGGGCCTAGACCCGCCGCAAGCGACCGGCGGCGGACGCGGTGGGGGTCCGCCCCGCGCCGCTTCATGCGGACGTTCGTGAATCCCGCCATACTCGCTTATTCGTCGAAGACGCTGCGTCCGAAGTTCGCTCGCAGGATGCCGAAGTCGGCGAGGTTGACGATGCCGTCGCGGTTGAAGTCGCCTTGAGAGAAGAGGCTGCCGGTGCCGAAGTTTGCGCGGAGGATGCCGAAGTCGGCGAGGTTGACGAGGCCGTCGCCGTTGGCGTCGCCGGGGAGGAAGTCGGGTTCGACGTCGAGCGTGTCGGCGTCGAGTCGGACGACAAAGCCGTCGAACGAGCCGCGGCTGACGTCGGCCATGGCGGCCTCGGTCATGCCGCCGATCACGAGCGTGTCGTTGAACAAATCACTGATGCCGCGGTCTTCGTGCGGCGTGCCGAACTGCGTACTGTCGAGGACGTTCAGGTTCGTGTCAAAGCGGTAGACGACGACGTCGCCCGTCCGGCCGGTCGCGTCGGCGTTAGTGCCGGCGAGGTCGCCGTAGGTATAGCCGGTCGCGTAGATCGTGTCGTTTTCGTCGATCTCGAGGTAGCGGAACATGTCCGACTTGGCAGTGCCGAGTTGGACGATCGTCGGGTTCTGCAGGTTGCTGTCATACTTGGCGAGGAAGGCGTCGCCCTCGCCCTGATGCTGGCCGCCGAGGGGGCCGGTGGTGTAGCCCGCGAGGTAGATGTTGCCTTGCGAGTCGACGACGCTGTCCATGAACCACTCGGCTGTTTGGCCGGGCGGGGTCAGGATGATCGAGTTGTCGATCGCCGGCGTCGTGGCGTTCAGGTCGCTGTAGACCGTGGCGAAGGCGTTGGCGCCGCCGAAGCTGATGACCCAGCCGGCGACGATGAGCGTGCCCTCGCCGGGCGCGGCCGCGTCGTCCTGGACAAACGTCAGGCCGCCCCAGGCCTCCGCACTGGCGGCAAAGCCTTGCTGCGTCGTCGGGTCGAGCTGCCGCCAGACGTTGCCGAGGTCGCTGGTGCGGTGCTTGGCGACGAGGTAGAGGTCGTCGGTGCCGCCGTTGCCGACGGGCGAGCCTTGGCCGCTGACGAAGAGGTTGCCGGCGGCGTCGAGTTCGAGGTTGCCGTAGCCATCGATGCCGGCATTGCCCCACTGGTCGGTCGCGACGATCTCACCGGTGTCGAGGCGAAGCTTCAAGATGATGCCGTCCCAGCGACCTTCGTTCGTGAAGCCGGGCAACGCACCGAGCGTGCGGCCGGCGACGTAGAGGAAGTCATCATCCGCAATGGCGGCCTTGAGCGTCGCGCCCTCACGAGCGGGCAGCTCCGTCACCCAGCCGGCCGAGCCGTCGGCGAGCGTCTGGCTGACGAACAGGCGATGATCGGCGTCGGGCGAATTGATGAACGTGCCGTCGGTCGCCCCGGCGAGGTACGTGTTTCCATCATTATCGACGGCGACGGCCTCGACGATCTCCTTGCCGTTCGTGCCGACCTGCGTCGCCTGCCCGACGATGGCGGGTGTCGTCGAGACGGGCGCCGCGTAAATGAACTGGTTCGGGTTGTTCAGGTCGAGCAGGCCCGTGCCGTTGCCGAGCGCGTTCGTGTTGTTCGGCAGTGCGCCGCTGATCGTCGGGGCGAAGTCGTCGAAGTTGAAGACGAACGCGATCAAGTCTGGCTGCGGCATGGCATCGTCGCCGGTGTAGAACAGGTACCAGCCGCTCGTCATGACGCCGTCGGCGCTTTCATCGTACTGCCGAAGCTCATAGTCGTCTGCCGTACCGCGAAGTTGGATGCCGCCGAACTGGTAGTCGAAGTGATGGATGGCAACGTAGTCGTTGTCGATGCCGTCTGGCCCGATGCTGAAGAACGGCACGTCGATTTCGTCCGTCCCGAGGATGATGCGGTCCCCGTAGGCCGCCCCGTAGTTCTCGCTGAGGTCGACGTTGAGGACCGTTCGGATGTACTTTACGTCGCCGGTGCCGGGCAGGGCGTCGGATGGGTCGACGGGCATGAAGGTGTCGCCGCCGCCGTTTTCGCCGTCGACGTAGTCGGTGTCGAGCAGCGTGATGCCAAGGTCGTTGAACGGCGTGCCGGCGGTGAAGGTCGGCGCGGAGCCAAGGAAAGGCACAAGGTCAGCCGCGTCACGCGGCATGGCGGCAAACGCCTGCGCCGCCGACAGCAGCTCGGCGTCGGTGAAGTTCGTGCTCAACAGGCGGCGAGATTCGAGAACATCGACAAGAGAACGGCTCATGCCGCGTGAAACGTCGGGCCCGCGACGACATTGTCCCTCGCAACGATTTTCTTCTACGCCGCGCCAGTCGTCATGCGTCGGCCTGCATCAGCACCCACTCCCACTGCGACTTCGTCACCGGCACCACGCTCAGCCGCGACTGCTTGACCAACGCCCACTCGGCCAACGACGGCTCGGCCTTGATCTGTTGCAGCGTCACCGGCGTCGGCAGGCGGCGGACGAAGGTGATGTCGATGACGTCCTTTTCATCCTTTTGATACGGATCACTGACGACGCGGGCAATGCCGACGGCGGACTTGTCTTTGCCGGTGTGGTAGATGAATGCTTCGTCGCCCGGCCGCATGTCGCGAAGGTTCTTCAATGCAGCGTTGTTGCCGATGCCGTCCCAGCAGGTCGTGCCGTCGCGTTCGAGGTCGTCGATGGCATAGTCGCCGGGCTCGGTCTTGAGAAGCCAGTACTTCAATCTTCGTCCTCCTCGTCTTCGTCCTCCTCGTCTTCGTCCTCATCCTCGTCAGCGACGTCGATTTCGTCGAGTATGTCGCGAAGCTCGTCCAGCAACGGCACGGCCTCCGCTGATGCCACGCGGGCGGCAGCGCCGGAATCTATAGAAGCTATCGCGGCGTCGCGGATGCTTGTAAAGACGACGCCGTCGCGGACCTGCAAAGCAGCCAGGACGACGAGCACGACCGGGCCGTCCTGGTCATCGTTGAGCAGGCTGCCGAAGCGGGCAACGGTTTCCTGCGTCGCGGCGACGGGCGTGCCGCCGAAGGAGCGGAGCTCGTCGTACGTCTCGCGGACCTGCTCGGCAAGATCGCCGGCATAGAGCGGCGCGAAACGATCGTCGGCCTGCGGGTCGTCCACACCGCATGGTAGTGGTCGTGGTCGCGATCACTCGCCGACGGCGACGACGCTGGCGGCGGCGAGGCCGGCGGTGTGGGTCAGGGCCAGGTTCCAGCCGACGATGCCGCGTTCGGCGGCGAGTTGTTCGGCGACGCCGTGCAGCGCGACCGTCGGCTCGCCCGTCGGTAGGCGGACGACCTCGACGTCGGTCCACGCGATGCCGTGCCGGCGGCCGGTGCCGAGGGCCTTCAACACGGCTTCTTTTGCCGCGAAACGGGCCGCAAAATGCTCCGCCGCCCGCTTGCGACTCCGCCGGCAGTACGTGGCCTCGGCCTCCGTGAAGACGCGGCCGACGAAGCGTTCGGCGTGACGCTCGATCAGGTCCGCGACGCGATCGACGTCGACCAGATCGATGCCATGGCCGACGATGCGCACGCCGCAGGATACGGTGCGGGCATGCGAACCTGCGTGGGCGTGCTGACGGTCGTTCTTCTCGCCGGCTGTGCCAATGAGCCGACGGCGACGGAACCGGTGACGCCGACGACGCAGCCGACCGGCGACGCCGCGGCCGTGCTGCGGCTCGACGATGGATCGGCCGAACTGACGCAGGAGACGTTCGACGGCTTCCTTCGTGAAACCCGCGGCCTCGACGCGTTGCTCAAGCTCATGGAACGCCAGCTCGCTGTCGAGCTGGCCCGCGCGGGCGACGTCGACGTGACGCCGGCGATGATCGAGGCCGAGGCGCGGAACTTCCTCGACGAGGCCTTTCCGAACCAGATCGGCGACGGCGATGTCGATGCGGCTCTCTCGCAATTTCTCTCGCGGCAGAGCCTGACGCGGGCGGAGTTCGACCTGACGATGGAGACGAACGCGCACCTGCGGGCCGTCGCCGAGGACGCGGCGACGAAGCAGTTGGCGGTGCCGACGACACGGGCCGCGGACGAGCCGACGCTGCTCGAGCGGGAGTTTGCCAGGCGGTACGGCGAGCGGGCGCGGGCGCGGGTCATTGCCGTGCCGGATTTGCGGCAGGCGGTCGAGGCGCGGCGGCGGATCACGCAGGACAACGAGCCGTTCGAGAACGTCGCGCGGGAGGTCAACGCGCAGCCGGAACTGCGAGCCAGCGGCGGGCGGATCGACGTCTTCACGCGGCAATCGCCCTACTCGCAGGCGTTTCTTGATGCCGCCTTTGCCCTGGAGCCCGGCGAGATCAGCGACCCGATCAGCGACGGCGGCGGGTTTGTGATCGTGAAGCTGGAAGAACGTCTGCCGCCGGAGGACGTCGAGCTGGCGGACGTTGCCGACGAGCTCCGCGAGCAGGTTCGGCCGCAGCTGGTGCAGGCGTTGATGCAGCAGCAACGCCGGGCGATCATCGGGTTGCTGGCGAGCGATCGGCTGCGGATCGAGGACGAGGTGTTGCGTCGGCAACTTCGCGAGCGACTGGCGGCGCAGCAGCCGCAGCCGGTCTCGGCCGACGAGGCCCGGCGGCGACTTTCGGAGGAACCGCAGTAGGCGCGGTGGCATGTCCGATAGGATGGCGAGCCGATGATCGCTTCCGCCGCCAAACCGTTGCCGTCGCCCGTCGAGGCCGAACCTGCGCGTGTCGGGCCGGGTCCGGCGGCGATGGTCGAGCCGGCGACCGTCGATGTTGCCCCGCGGCTGCGTCGCCTGCCGCCGTACCTGTTCGGCCGCATCAACGCTGCGAAGCTCGCGATGCGGCAGGACGGCCGCGACATCATCGACCTGGGCATGGG
>CAYQCT010000165.1:0-6753 GCA_964416015.1 uncultured Tepidisphaerales bacterium | reverse complement strand
GCGTCATCACCACGACCAGCGGGTAGACCGCGACGTTGGTCAGGTGGAAGAAGGCTTCCGTTTTCACCTGCCACGGCAGCGTCCTGCTCTTGAGGATGCGTGGCAGCAGCTTGATGGCAGTCTGGAAGCTGCCCTTCGTCCAGCGATGTGCCTGCTGCTTGAAGGCGATCATCTCCGGCGGCAGCTCGGCCGGGGCGGCGTGCTGGGGCAGGTAGACGAACTGCCAGCCCTTGAGCTGGGCGCGGTAGCTCAGGTCCAGGTCTTCGGTCAGCGTGTCGTGCTGCCAGCCGCCGGCGTCGGCGATGGTTTCGCGTCGCCAAACGCCGGCCGTGCCGTTGAAGTGCATGAACCGGCCGCTGCGGTTGCGGGCGGTGTGTTCGATGACGAAGTGGCCGTCGAGGAAGATTGCCTGGCCCTTGGTGAGCAGGCTGGCGTTGCGGTTCAGATGGTCCCAGCGGACCTGCACCATGCCAACCTTGTCGTCGCCGCCGAAGTGCGGGACGACGTTGTAAAGAAGGTCGGTCGGCGGGACGAAGTCCGCGTCGAAAATCGCCACGAACTCGCCTCGGGCGCTCTTCAGACCCGCCGCGAGGGCGCCGGCCTTGTAGCCGGTGCGGTCGGTGCGATGAATGTACGTGATGTCGACGCCCTTGGCCCGCCAACGATCAACGGCTTCCTTCGCAATTTCGGCCGAGTGGTCAGTCGAGTCGTCGAGCACCTGAATGTCCAGCCGATCCCGCGGCCAGTCGAGCTTGCAGGCCGCGTCGATGATGCGCTCGGCACACAAGTCCTCGTTGTACATCGGCAGCTGCACCGTGACCCGCGGCAGCACCGTCGGCAGCGGGCCGGCCTCGTGCACGTTATCGCGGTACTTGCGGTACAGGTAGACCAGCTTGTACCGGTGCAGCCCGTAGACGGCGACGACGAGCAGAACCGTCAGGTACAGCCCCAGAACGCCCCAGAGCATCACCGGCTCGACGTACGGGTCGAGCAGGACGCGGTCGAGGTAGGCGTAGGCCTCGCCGAGGCGGAGCAGGATCGCTTCGAGCCAGCCGGGCGTCTCGGGCAGACCGACGAGGCCGAGGTCGTTGGCGTGCAGCGGCGTGTCGCCGAGGAAGGGCGTCGGCGTCGGGTAGGTATGCGGGTCGTTCACGCGGAAGTCGCTCCAGGGCCGGCCGTACGTCGCTCGGGCGAAACGGCCAATGCCCTCGCGGCAGCCGACATCACCGCGACGCCACCCGCGTCGCCAACACCTACCCTACACCAGCGAAACCGCCGGTCAAGACGCCGGCGTCTCAGATTCGGCCGCGGCCTCCGACTCGGACGTTGCCGTCGACTCGGGCGTGGCGGCGGACTCGATCTTCGTCTGCGTGAACTTGGCGGCAAATGCCTTGCGACGCTCGGCCCGCTTGGCACGGTGCCCGGCCGCCTTGCGAGGGGCCGAGGCGGGCTCGGCCTCGATTGAATCCTCGCCGACGAGCTGCAGGACGACGATGTCGCCGCCGTCACCGATGCGGTACTTGGGAAGCTTGATGATCCGCGTGTACCCGCCGGCCCGGTCAGCGTACTTGGGCGCGACGTCCGCGAAGAGCTTCTGCACGACCGTTCGGTCGGTGCCGCTCTCGTTGGCGATGAACTCCTGGTTCTCATCGGTCAGCCGGCGGTCGCGGAGCTTGGCAACGACCTGCCGCCGCGCGTGCAGCGAGCCGGTCTTGGCCATCGTGATGAGCTTCTCGGCGAAGGGCTGGACCTCGAGCGCCTTGGGCAGCGTCGTCTTGATCCGGCCGTGCTCGAACAGGCTCTGGGCCATGTTGCGGCGCAGGGCCAAGCGGTGTTCGCTGTCGCGAGAAAGGCTACGGCCGCGTCGACGGTGGCGCATCGGTCAGGTGGGTGAGAGGAGGAAGGGCAGGTCGTCGCGGGACGAGAAGGCAGGCCGAGGCACGGGCGCGGCCGGGCGGGCACTCTAGGCCGGCCCGACCGGCACGTGGCCGGCACAATCGTGGGTTAGGCCGGGTCTGCCTCGGCGGCGACCGGCTCGGCGTCGTCGTCGGGCATCGTGTACGCCTGCTGATCCGCATCGGCGGCGTCAGGCATCGCCGCCTCCGTCGAAGCACCGGCCGACGGGCCGTTGCGGATCGCGTCGAGGTCCATGCCCAAGCTCAGGCCCATGTCGGCCAGGCGACGCTTGACTTCCCGCAGGCTCGTCTTGCCGAAGCTGCGAACTTTCAGCAGGTCCGCCTCCGGCCGCGTGACCAGCTCGCGGACCGTGCTGATACGAGCCGACTCGAGGCAATTGTTCGAGCGGACGCTGAGGTCCAGCTCCTGGACGGTCATGTTCAGCTTCGACTCGAGGTCCGGATCGACCGTCGTCGGCTGGGCGACCTGCGCCTGCTGGAAGCCGGTGACGGCCTCGCTGCTGGCGAGCTCTTCGCCGAGCTCGAAGTACTGGACGAACGGGTTGAGGTGCTTGCGAAGGATCTTGGCGGCCTCCACGACGGCCAGCTCCGGGCTGACGGTGCCGTCGGTCCAGAGCTCGAGGATGAGCCGGTCATAGTCCGTCCGCTGCCCGACGCGGGCAGCCTCGGTGCTGTAGCGGACGCGGCGGACGGGGCTGAAATTGGAGTCGAGGTAGATGAACCCGGCCTCGGCTTCGCCGCCTTCTTCGGCCATGCCGATGTGCTCTTTGTCGGTGCGATACCCGCGGCCGACGGCGACGGTCATCTCCATGTCGAAGTCGACGTCTTCGGTCAGCGTCGCAATCACGAGGTCGCCGTTGAGGACTTCGACGCCGTCCGGGCACTCGATCTGCGACGCCGTCAACTCGCCGGCCGACGAGGCACCGAGCCGCAGGGTCTGCGGCTCGTCGCTGACGGCGTCGCTCCTGACGATCAGGTTCTTGAGGTTCAGCACGATGTCCGTCACATCCTCCAGCACGCCCGGCAGGCTGCTGAACTCGTGATCCGCCCCGGCGATCTTGATCCGTGTGACGGCCGCGCCCTCGATGCTGCTGAGCAGAATCCGCCGCAGCGAGTTGCCGACGGTCGTGCCAAAGCCCCGTTCAAACGGCTCGGCCTCGAACCGACCGAAGGTGTCGGTGCTGACCTTTTCGTCCAGCTTCACTTGGCCGGGAAGTTCCAGGCCGCGCCATTTCATTCGTGTGCTCATGTGGGGGGTCTCGTACGGGGTTTGGGGTTCCAACGTCGCCGGTCGAATTGCGGCCCCTTGCCGCCCGCACCGTCGCGGGCCATCTGTGGGTCGCCTCGCCGACAGGCGAAAGTAAGTGTGAAGTAGGAATGCGGAATGCGGCCGGATTCTCCGTCACTCGCTTTTCAACTTGGCCGTCTTGATCGACGTAACCAGGATGGCCATTAGTTCATTCGCTTCCTGCTTCAGTGGCTCAAGTTGCTCGGACCGAATGAAGTCGGTCTCCGCTAATAGCTCCAGCCAGTAGATTGTTTCGTCTAGCTCTTGTGTCGCCGCCTCCAGCTTGCTAATTAACTCCGCTGTCGATCGGCCCCGTCGAGCCTCCCGATATTGTGCTCCGACCGAAGTGCCACTCCTGACAAGCTGACGACCAATTACTCCCGCCGGCCCAACGTTGCCGACGAACACGCAGAGCTTGATGACGCGGATCGCGAAGAGCTTCGTTCGCCGATGGAGATCGTCCCGGACCGACATCTGCTACTTCCGCATTCCGCATTCAAACTTCCGACTTAGACTCGCCTCTTCTTCGGCGGTCGGCAGCCGTTGTGCGGAATCGGGGTCGTGTCTTCAATCGTCAACACCCGCAGCCCGGCGTTCTGAAGGTTGAGGACCGCCTGCTCGCGGCCGGCACCGGGGCCTTGGACGCGGACGTCGACTTCCTGCAGACCCTGTCGACGGGCCTCGCTCGCGGCCTTCTCCGCGGCGCGGCCGGCGGCGAAGGGGGTGCTTTTGCGGGCGCCCTTGAACCCGACGGCACCGGCGGAGGACCAGCTGATGGTCTCGCCGTTGAGGTCGGTCAGGGTGACGATCGTGTTGTTGAAGCTCGCCTTGATGTAGGCAAGCCCGCGGGTCACGCCGCGCTTGGCTTTCTTCTTACCGGAGGGACGTTGCGTCTTTGCCATGGAGGTGGTGGGATCGGGGACGGTTCGACGGACGAAAGACGTCCTAGCCGTGGGAGGAAGTAGAAAGTGTGAATGCGGAACGCAGACGAGCCGGAGTACGATCCTCGGCCAACTTCAGCATTCCAACTTCAAACTTCGTAAATTACTTCGCGCCCTTCTTGCCCGCGACCGTCTTCTTCGGTCCCTTGCGGGTGCGGGCGTTCTTCTGGGTGACTTGGCCGCGGACGGGCAGGCCGCGGCGGTGGCGGTCGCCGCGGTAGCACTGGATGCTCCGCAGGCGGTTGATGTTCTGGCTGACCTGCCGGCGGAGCACGCCTTCGACCGGGTATTCGTTATCCACGATGTTCGCCAGCCGGGCCAGTTCGTCCTCGTCGAGGTCACTGGCCTTCTTGTCCGGATCGACGTCGGCCTTCTTGCAAAGGTCAAGGCTGACCTTCGGACCGATGCCGTAGATGTAGCGCAGGCTGATGTGCGCCTTCTTGTTGTTCGGAATGTCGACGCCGGCTACACGGGGCATGATGAGGTGAAACGAGGAAGTAGGAATGCGGAATGAGGAACGGCCGGAAGTCGGACTCTGATGCATTCCGCATTCAGCATTCCTACTTCCGCATTTCTGCCGCTTATCCTTGCCGTTGCTTGTGCTTCGGGTTCGTGCAGATCACACGGACCACGCCTTTGCGGCGGATCACTTTGCAGTTTTCGCAGATACGCTTGACGCTGGCTCGAACCTTCATGGCTTCTCCGGGCGGGACAATCGGGACGGGTCTTTTAGGCACGCTCGCCGACGAAATCCACGGACGCCGCCTTCAGCCGCCCCGGCCGGGCGTGCGGACCGCAAAGTCGATCACCCAGACCCACGGATTCTGCTCCCACGCGAACTCGCTCCGCCCGTAAAAGCCGTCCCACAGCCGACGGAACCAGACGATCGGCATCTCGTCGAACAAGCCCGGCGGCATGCCCTCGCGCTTCGCGTCCGACTCGCTGATCGCCTGGATCTGCTCCGCGCGCACCTGCCGGACGTCGAGCAGGAACCGGCTGGCGTCGCGTGGCAAGGTCCGGCCCGGCTGCCACTGCCGCTTGGCGGCCACGGCGGGACCGACGTCCGCCTCGTATACCCGGCCGCGGCCGTCTTCCGCAAAGGCCCACGGCTCACGGACATACAGCGTCTGCCCGACCTTTGCCAGCCGGCAAGGCACCGGCTGGCCGGACGCCTGCACCGGCGTCGTCAGTCCACCAACCTCTTCTGCACCAACCGGCAGCGGCCGCATCGGGCGTCGCGTCTGCGTCTTCTGACCCGCCGCCAACGCCCGCGCCATGGCGGCATTGAACTGGATGGGTTTCTCCGGCAACGACTTGGCCGCCGGCGTCGACGGTTCCTCTCCCGTCGCCCGCGCCAGCTCTGCCACGAGCGTCCGGCGCACCCGCTGCTCGACCGGCCCCGCGTCTTGGTTCACCGGATCGCTCCCTGCTGGACTTTATATAAGGAGGTCATCGCGTAGACGCCGTCGTGCACCGCCGCGAGTTTCGCGCCTGGCACCCGGATTTGCGCCCGCAGGCTCAGTCGGGCCGCGTCGCGCCGCTCCAGCTCGGCCGCGGCCTGCTGCCACGCGTCCGGACGCGGCCAACTGCAGGTTGCTTCGAAATCGGCATCGACCGGCCGCACGAATCGCATCTCGGCGTGGGCGATGACCAGTCGCGGCGGCGGGGCGAGGTGCCGGGCGCGGAGCCAGATCAGGCCCCAGCCGGCGAGCATGGCCGCGCTCGCCAGGCTGCCGCCGAAGGCCGTCTGTTCGTGATTGCGATTGGGCGTCAGTGGGACGAGAAGCCGCACGTGGTCCTCGTCGGCGTGGTCGACCCGGATCTGCTGCGCCGCCGCCGGCGGGACGTGGGTGGCGAGGAACGCCTGCAAGTCGCTCGCGGCGTCGCTCACGACCGCGAGCCTAGCCGCGACGGGGCGGTTTCACCCGAAATCAACAGGTGCCGGTTATGCGAGAGGGCGTTAGGATGAGCCGGTGCGGCAGGACGACGAGCACAACGGCGGCGGCATCGGCCTGCTCGACCCGCCCGGTCGGCCGCCGATCGAGCCACCCGAGGACGACTTTTTCCGCGGAGACGGTGACGATCACGACGACCGCCGGCCGATCCGCTGGGTCACGCTCGCGAGCTTTTACAGCCCGGCCGAGGCGCACATCGCCCGGCTTCGGTTGGAGGCCGCGAACGTCGCCTGCCTTTTGCTGGACGAGCTGACGGCGGGCACGCACTGCCTGAGCCTGGCTGTCGGCGGCGTGAAGCTGCAGGTGCTGCGTGGGCCGCAGGTCGATCCGCCGCTGGCGACGCATCCGGACCGACGCGTCCTGGTGATGGCGGCGTGCGTTTTGGAGGCGGACAGCGTGGCTTGTGACGTGAAGCCGGTGGCGGACGTCCTGCCAGAGGCCGACGACGCGGGCTTCGGGTTGTGGACGACGTCCGCGGAAGATGCCGGACCGGCGGCGGCTTGCCTCGCAGGATCGCCCTTTGCCGCGGCCCTGACGGACGTCGCGCTGGATGCGATGGCGCAGCGGCCTTGCCCGGCGTGTGGCGAGAGACAGTCGCGGAGCGACTTCCGGCGGGCCAGACGCCCCGTGCCAGTGCCGGCGAGCGTGCCGCG
>CAYQCT010000164.1:585-6781 GCA_964416015.1 uncultured Tepidisphaerales bacterium | reverse complement strand
CAGGTGGTCGACCTTGTACTGCTTATAGCGTTCGCCGAGCGTCGCGATCATGCCGTCCTTGTCCTCAACGACGAAGTTGAGTTCGCCGCTTTGGTGGTAGCGATCGATCGGCTCGACCATCTCGCCGAGCGTCTCGCTGCTCTCGCTGAGGATCGTGAGCATCTTGGCGAACGCGATCGCGCCGCTGTCAGCGTAGAAGTTGTCGCGGAAGTAGAAATGCCCGCTCAGTTCGCCGCCGAAGACGCCTTGCGTCTCCGCAAGCGCCGCCTTCATGAAGACGTGGCCGACCCGCTCGCGGACCGGCTTGCCGCCTGCTTTCTCGACTTCTTCCGGCAGGGCGTGCGTGCTGCGCAGGTCGTAGACGATGCTGCTGCCCGCATTGGCCGAATCTTTGAGAAAGTCACGGGCGAGCACGGCCGTGAGGATGTCGCAGCCGATCGTGTTGGCCTTCTCGTCGATGAACAGGCAACGATCGGCGTCGCCGTCGAAGCAGACGCCCGCGTCGACCGCCGGCGTCTGGCCCTTGGCCTGGCGGACGGCGTGCTTGAGCTGGGCCAGATTCTCCTCGACGAGCGGGTTGGGCTCGTGGACGAACGCAACACCGGTCTCGAAGTTGATCTCCTCGATCGTCAGATTTTCGATACCGCCGAAGACCTTGGGCACCATGACGCCCGCCATGCCGTTGCTGGCGTCGCAGACGATGCGGACGGGCCGCTTGAGGTCGAGGAACTGCAGGACGTGCTCGCGGTACGCCGGCCAGACGTCGACCTCTTCGTACCCGCCGGCGGCGCCCGACGCGTCGCCGCGGCTGAGCCTCAGGGCCGTCTCCTCGATGTCCTTCAGGCCCGTCTGGCTACCGATCGGCTTGGCCTTGGGGCCGCTGATTTTAAAGCCGTTGTACTCGACGGGGTTGTGGCTTGCCGTGGTCTGAATGCCGCCGACGGCGTCGTAGTGGTTGATGGCGAAGTAGATGCAGCTCGTGTCGATCATGCCGACGTCGAGCACGTCCATGCCCGCCGCGCGGATGCCGTCGCAGAGGGCGTTGGCGAGTTCGACCGAGTGCGGCCGCATGTCACGACCGACGACGATGCGGTTCTTGTTGCCGACGTCGCCGGCTTTGGGGTGGTTCTTGAGGAACAGGGCCGACGCGTGGCCGACTTTCCAGGCGGCCTCGGCATCGAGGGGATCGGGGTACACCGCGCGGACGTCGTAGGCCTTGAAGATCTTGCTGAGCATGTTGCCGGCAGCATAAGCCGCACGACCGCCAGGCAGAACCGGCAAGGTTCAGCTCGAGGCCCGCATCGCCGACATGCCGGCGGCGGCCGCGGCGGCTTCTTCGGCTTCGACCTGGTCGAGCTTGGCCACGCGTCGCACGTGCCGGCCGCCGCTGTAGCGGGTTTGCAGGAACGTCTCGACGAT
This sequence comes from uncultured Tepidisphaerales bacterium, assembly GCA_964416015.1. Lineage (GTDB taxonomy): Bacteria > Planctomycetota > Phycisphaerae > Tepidisphaerales > Tepidisphaeraceae > JBCDKH01. Next base: position 5,362 of record CAYQCT010000164.1, on the reverse strand, counting down.
GCGAAGAAGCGTCCGCTCGCCGACGAGGTCCGTGCCGACGCAGAGGACGTTGCAGTGGTTGTGCTCGCGGGCGACGCGGGCGGTGATCTCGTCGTGGCACGTCGCGGCGCGGATGCCGCGGACCTTGTTGGCGGCGATGCCCATGCCGATGCCGCTGCCGTCGAGCAGGATGGCCGCGTCGGCTTCGCCGCGTGCGACGCGACGGGCACAGGGCACGGCGTAATCCGAGTAGTCGCACGCCCGCTCGGCGTTGCAACCGCCATCCTCCAACTCGTCCACCAGCGTCTGCAACTTCGGCAAGAGCTGTTGCTTAGCTGCGTGTCCGCGATGGTCGCAGGCGATGACAAGTCGACGAATCAAACCGCTTTCCTCGGCGGACTGCGGACGGCGCGGGGCCGGCGTGCGGGCGACAGCGGGCGAATCGGCGTGCATGCGTAGCGACAGGGGGCCGGCATCATCCGGCGAAGAGGCAGGCGTCGTGAGGCTCCGGGTCGGGGTCATCGAGTTCATCGGCTCAATCCATTATGTAGGTGGCGAGCGACCTCGTTATCGCCCGCGACTCTCCCCTCGTGCACCTGCCGCAGACCGCTCCGCAGCAATGGCAGGCTCTCGAAGGAATGTACCAGCTTTCACCTTCGGCGACACGTTCGAAACTGCCTCGTGCAAGAAGACCTCCAGCAGGCGGAGGTCGTTGGCGGCGAATGAGTTACTCGTCCACCAGATGTTCCTGCGACACATTGGCAACCACAATTAGCTCGGATCGACAGCAATTCGGAACATTTGCTGCCATGCCTCGACATCGACCTGCTCCGCCCGCTCGCTGCCGTCGAGCCCGGCGGCGGCGAGGACGGTGTCCAGCTGATCCGAGCCGACGGCCGCGGCCAGCGGCGTCCGCAGGACCTTGCGCCGCTGCCCGAAGCCGAGGGCGACGAAGCGGGAGAACGCCTGCGGATCTTCCACGGCTAACTCCGGTCGGCATCGAAGCCGGACGAGCGACGAGTCGATCGACGGCCTCGGCCAGAATGCCGACGGCGGAATCGTCCGCAGCACCTCCACCTCCGCCAGCGTCTGCACGATGACGCTCAACGGTCCGTATTCGCCCGCCAGCGCCGTCGTAGCGCGAAGCCGCTGCGCGACCTCCTTCTGCACCGTGAACGCCAGCAACGGACAGCCGGCCAGCAGCAGCTCGACGACCAGCGGCGACGCGATGTTGTACGGCAGGTTCGCCACCAGCTTCGCCCCGGACGCCGCGGCCTCTTCGACGGTTGGGTGCAACGCGTGTTTGCTCGCCAAAGCGTCGCCTTCCACCAGCTCCAGTCGTTCCCAAGCCTTCGCCCGCAACGCCGCCGCCAGGTCGCGGTCCAGCTCGACCGCCAGCACGTCCGCCCCACGCTCCAGCAGTTCCTGCGTCAGTGTCCCAGTGCCCGGCCCGACCTCGATCACGCGTTCGCCCGCTGCGACCTCGCCCGCGTCGGCGATGCGGCGGACGAGGTCCGGCTCGACCATGAAGTTCTGCCCAAACCGATGCCGCGGCCGGTGCCCGATGCCCGCGAGCAGGCCCTCGATCTCGCGTTTCGTCTGCGGCACGGACGGCGTAGCGTATCGGCATGCCGGACCGGGCGACGCTCGAGGCCGATTGGCTGCGTCTGACGCGGGAGCAACTGCCGACGCAGGCCGCGGCGGCGGGGGACTGGCCGATTCGGTTCGATCACTGCTTCATGCGGGTCTGCCTCGACCACGCCTTCGGCGGCTGTTGGTACGACTTCGTCGACCGCAAGAAGGGCCCGGCGTACAAGCAGGTGCCGGACGACGCGTTGGCGAAGGCGGTCGACGCGGCACGGCGGATCGAGCGGGGCGGCCGGGCGGTGCTCGAGCCGATGAACCGGCAAAGCCTGATCTGGCGTGGCAAGGCGGTCGATTCCGCGGCGAGTCGGGCCTAGAGTGGCCGCCCGCTTCGACCCGCAGGAGATACGACCGATGAGCCTCGACGCCAGCCTTAAAGCCGCCAGTTCCCTCGCGCGGCACCGCAATGTCCTGACGAAGTCCGAGCGGCTGCAGCGTCTGCTCGCCGAAGGTGGTAAGAAGGACGAGATCAGCGTCCTGGGCATGCCCAAGACCGGCAACCGCAAGATCGCGGTCGGTAAGAAGACCACGGCGAAGAAGGAAGAAGAAGACGCCGGCAAGAAGAAAAAGAAGTAATTCGGCTTCGGCCGGAGCTGAGGGTTGCCGGGTGGGATGACGGTGCAATGCTGCCGGCATGATCGCCCAGCGTGCCCGTGCCATCGACGCCAGCGGGATCCGCCGCGTCTTCGACCTTGCGGCCAACCTCAAGGACCCGATCAACCTCTCGATCGGGCTGCCCGACTTCGACGTGCCCGGCCCGGTCAAGCAGGCCGCGAAGCAGGCGATTGACGCTGGCTTCAACCGCTACACGCCGACGCAGGGCATCGAGCCGCTGCGAGCGAAGCTGGCAAAGGAACTGAAGCGGCCGGTCGAAGAAGTCTTTATTACCAGCGGCGTCAGCGGCGGCCTGTTTCTCTCCATCCTGGCGACGGTCGACCCGGGCGCCGAGGTGCTCTTCCTCGACCCGTACTTCGTCATGTACCGCCATCTCGCCACGATGGCCGGCGGCGTCAGCGTGACCGTCGATAGCTACCCCGACTTTCGCTTTAACGCGGCGAAGGTCGAGGCGGCGATTACGCCCAGGACGAAGCTGCTGATCCTCAATACGCCGAGCAATCCGACCGGTGTGACGATGACGGAACAGGAGATTTACGCCGCGGCCGATCTGGCCCGGCGGCACGATCTGCTGGTCGTCGCCGACGAGATCTACGTGCCGTTCCTCTACGGCAAGGCGGCGACGGTGCCGAGCCTGAGCGAGCTGTGGGAGAAGACGATCCTGCTCCGCGGCTTCAGCAAGACCTACGGCATGACCGGCTGGCGGATGGCGTATGCGGCGGGCCCGAGCGAGGTCATCGAGCAGATGATCAAGATGCAGCAGTACACTTATGTCTGTGCCCCGAGCCCCTTCCAACAGGCAGCCATGGCCGCCCTCGATCTGCCGGAGGAGGTCGTCGGCGACCACGTCGTCAACTACCGCAAGAAACGCGACATCGTCCGCGACGAGCTTGCCGGCGACTTCGAGCTGACGCTGCCGGACGGTGCGTTCTATGTGTTTCCGAAGGTGCCCGAACGGCTCGGCCTGAGCGGGACGCAGTTCTGCGAGCGGATGATCGAGAGGAACGTCCTGGTCATTCCTGGCGGTGTCTTCAGCGGCCGCGACACGCACTTCCGCATCAGCTTCGCCATCGACGACGCCCGCCTCCGCGAAGGCTGCCGCCTGCTCCGGCAAGCGGCGGCGTAGCTTGACGTGATGCCGAAGCGTGACCTGTCAGAGTTCCAGGACAAGACCGTCCCCGACGTGATCGCGGCGGACCTGCGGGTGCTGTTCTGCGGGATCAATCCGTCGCTCTCGACGGCGGCGGATCAGGCGCACTTCGCGACGCCAGGCAATCGGTTCTGGCCGAGCTTGCACCGCGGCGGGTTCACGCCGGATCTGCTCAAGCCGCGGCAGAATCATGAGCTGCTCCGGCACGCCCTCGGCGTGACGAACCTCGTCGCCCGCGCGACGGCGTCTGCCGCGGAACTGGCGGACGACGAGTATCGAAAAGGCATGACGATCGTGCGACGCAAGTGCACCAAGTACCGGCCGAAGGCGGTCGCGGTGCTCGGCATCGGGGCTTACCGCGTCGGCTTCGGCGAGCGCAAGGCAAAGCTCGGCCCGCAGGCGACGACGCTTGGGCCGACGCCTATCTACGTGCTGCCGAACCCGAGCGGTCTGAACGCGCACTACACGCCGGACGCGCTGGCGAGGCTGTTCGGCGAGATGCGGCAGTGGTTGGAAGCACTGCCCGCGGGGTAGGCTGGGCACGTGCGCACGTTCCTCGTCGTCCTGATCGCTCTGCTCCTACTCGCTCCGGCGCCTGCGGCGGCATGGTCGTACAAGGGGCACGTCCTGCTTACGCGGATTGCAGCGCAGCGAATTCTTGAGAATCCGGCGACGCCGGACGAGCTGAAAGAATTCGTCCGTGCCTACTGCCCGGAAGCCCAGGGCTTCAACCTCGAAGAGTTCGTTCTCAACACGCACATCGGGCCCGATCCGTCTGGCATCAGCGGGCTGAGCTACTGGGCGATGCACCCCGACATGGCCCGTCGCGAGAAGGTGCCGGCCTTCGACAGCACCGAGGCGAAAATGCACTTTCTCGACCTCGAGCTGTTGCACCCGAAGCAGGACAACCGGCAGTACGCCAGCGACTTGTCCGGCCTGCCGGAGCTGGCGGACGTGCCGCGGGACGTCACGGACGAGCGATACCAGGACGCCGGGTATCTGCCGTTTCGAGTCGAGCAGTGTTATGACGCGATGGTGGTCGCGTTGCGCGCCGGCGACCAGGAGGCGGCGGTGCGTTGGGCTGGGTATCTGGCGCACTACGTCCAGGACAACACGCAGCCGCAGCACGCGACGGTCGACTATCGCAGCCACAGCTACTTCCCCGACGTTCGCCGCCAGTCGCGGCCCAACGTGCACGCATGGGTTGAGTACAGCCTGCTCGACGACGGTCAGCCGAGCGAGTTCATGAAGATCCGTAAGGAGATGGTCGAGCGGATGAAGGCGGAAGCGAAGGAGCGGCCGCCGGTGGAGCCGGCGAACCTCGTCGGCGATCCGTGGGCGCTCTCGGTCATGTACAGCCGTGACGCGTACAAGTACCTGCCGATGATC
>CAYQCT010000164.1:0-575 GCA_964416015.1 uncultured Tepidisphaerales bacterium | reverse complement strand
GGCGGCGAGCCGGACCTGACGAAGTTCGCGTACTACGTCGGCGAGAACGACTTGTCCGTGCTGGACATGAAGGCGCAGCAGATGATGTACGCAGCCTTCCTGACCGAGGCGATGTGGCGACAGGCGTGGGAAGAAGCCGCCGGCCGGTACGTCCGCAAGCCGGAGTACCGCACGCCGAACCTTGCTCTGCCGACGACCCGGCCGGCCGGGTAGGACGTCATGACAAGACTGTTCGGCGAAGCGACCTAGACTCGCCGCGTCCGCCCGCGTCCCGCCGAGACTGTCGCATGCCGATTCGCCGCGTCGACCTGAACGATTACACGCTCGACCCACGCGCCGCCTGCCGGGAGGCGGCCGACGTGCTGCGGGCGGGTGAGCTGGTGTCGCTTCCGACCGAGACTGTCTATGGCATCGCCGCGCGGCCGGACGTCGCCGAGGAGTACACGAACCACTGCGTCGAGTGCCAGACGGCGTACCTCGAGCCCGAGGCGCAGATCACCTACGTCATCCCGAAGCGGCCCGTCCTCACCGGCGGCACCGGCCCCACGAGCGACCCGATGGGCGTGGCCTTCAAC
>CAYQCT010000163.1:4570-6796 GCA_964416015.1 uncultured Tepidisphaerales bacterium | reverse complement strand
CGCCTGAGCATCTTCGGCGACGGCCGCGTGCTCGTGCAGGGCACCGCCGACGCCACCCGCGCACGGTCGCTCGTCGCCCGCTACGTCGGCGCGTAGGACCCAGCACGCCACCGCGTCTGCTTCAGAGCCGCCGAACGCCCACGGCCTCAGGCCGTAGGCTTTGATCTCGACGTTCAGCTGCGCTTAGCGTCGCCTCGACGACGTCCACGACCTGCCGCATCGCACGGACGTCGTGCACCCGCACCGCCGCCGCGCCGCCTTGCATTGCGATGGCGACCGCCGCGGCCGTGCCGAATTGCCGACGGTCGGCGCCGAGGAACCGCTTGCGACTCGCCCCGACCAGCGTCGGCCGATGATCGGCAAAGCGTCGCGTCGCGGCGAGCAACGCCAGGTTGTGCTGCGTCGTCTTGCCGAAGCCGAGGCCGGGGTCGATCAGGACGCGTCGCACGCCCGCCGCCCTCGCCGCATCGGCCCGTTCTTCCAGGAAGTCCGCCACTTCCACGACGACGTCGTCGTACTGCGGGTCCGCCTGCATCGTCGCCGGCGTGCCGCGCATGTGCATCAGGATCGCCGCCTCGGCCGAGGCCATCAGGTCGAGCATCGCCGCGTCGCCGCGGCCGGCGGTGACGTCGTTAACGACCAACGCGCCCGCCGCGAGCGCCGCCTTCGCGACCGCCGCCGAGGCCGTGTCGATGCTGACGACGACGCCGGCTTCCGCACCGGCTTCGACCGCCGGCAGGACACGCCGGATCTGCTCGTGGGCCGGCACCGGCTTGCTGCCGGGCCGCGTGCTCTCGCCGCCGACATCGATCCAGTCCGCCCCTTCGTCGAGCATCGCAGCGACTCTCGCCCGCGCCGCCGTCGGCTCGAGGTATCGGCCGCCGTCGCTGAAGCTGTCGGGCGTCGCGTTGAGCACGCCGACGACGACGCACCGCCGCTGCGGATCATCGTACCACGCGGCGAGCTGGGCGGGCGTCTGCATCGTGCTGCAACTCTACCGGCGGCGGCGGTTGTTTCGGGACGAGGACATCATGGAAGAGACGACGCAGCAACGCATGCTTGAAGAAGCCGGTTTTCGCGGCATCGTCGCCATCGGCGCGACGGCGGCGGTCGCGTTGCTCGCGATCCACCTGAGCCGGTCGCCATCGACCGAAGACGTTCATGCCGGCGAACACCCGGCCGATCCGGCGGCGGTGCAGCTGCTGGCGACGGGCGAGGACGACACCTGGCACCCGCTCGAAGCACGTCTGCCACGGCTTTGCGATCTACTTTGACCGCAGCAGTCGAATGACACCCGCGGCCGTTGTCAGCGTGAGGACGAGCACCGTCGCCACGACCGGCCCCGGTGGCAGATGTCCGCCCGCGGCAACGCCGGTCGCCGTCGCGGCGACTGCAACGCCGAGGCTAGTCGCCCAAGCCTGGCCGGTGCTCCGCGCGGTCAGGCCCGCCGTCGCGCCCGGCAGGACCAGCAACGCCGTCACCAAAACCGCGCCGACCAACGGCGTCGCCGTCGCGGCGGCTCCGGCGGCGGCGAGAAGGATGCCGTACCGCACGACCGGCCCGCGCACCCCGTGCAACTCGCTGCCTTCCGGGTCGAACGCCCACGCCAGGATCTCGCGGCGGTAGAGCCAGACGCCGATGACGACGGCCCACGCGACGGTCGCGACGACGACCGCCTCGCCCCAACCGCTGGCGCCGGTGTTGGGCCCGCCGCCGAACAGCAACGCGTCGCCGCGTGGCGCTTCGAGCTCGAAACGGGCGAAAAAGGCCTCCCGCGCCAGAAGCCCGATTGCCAAGGCCCCGGCAAGGACGGCGGCGACGGAGGCGTCGAAGCCGAGCTTGGCCGTTCGTCCCGCGCCGCCGTCGCGACCGATGACGAAGCCGACGCCAGCCGCGACGCCGAAGGCCGCCATTGCCGTTCCCGCGGCGACGGCTTCGCCGGTTCGCAGGAACGCTAAGCCCGGCAATGCCGCCGCGAGCAGCCAGACGACGCCCGCGCCGCCGAAGCCGCTGTGGGCGATGCCTTCGCCGAGAAACCCCCAACGTCGTGCGGCAAGCAGGGGCGACACCGTCCCGCACGCCGCCGCCGCGGATACGGCCGCGATCCACGTCGGCCACGGCTCCGTCACAGCGGCAGAGTAGACGCGGCCATCGAAACATGGCGTGACGACGAGGCACGACCGTCAGGGAGTGCCACCGGGATTCCCCGAGCCGCAACCCGTTGCA
>CAYQCT010000163.1:3971-4560 GCA_964416015.1 uncultured Tepidisphaerales bacterium | reverse complement strand
AGGCTTCAGCGTCAACCGTGGCACTCCCTGACGGCCGTGCCTCGTCGCGCACGTCTTCTAAATTACGCGGCTTGTCGCTGGGTCACGGGATTCGCGGCGGTCGGGCGGGCGACGCGACGCATCACCGCGTGCATCGGCATCGGCGGGACGGCGGCGGTCGGCGGGTTCAAGCTTTGCCAGAACGCGCTGGCGGCGAGGTGGATGTTCAGATTCGTCGGAGCAAACCCGTGGCCTGTCGAGTTGAACTTGCTTTCGCCGGGCGTCGTCGGCTCGGCGATCAGGAGCAGGCCGCCGTCAACCAACGCCCGCGCCGCGTCCGCCAGCAGGCCTGCCGGGTTCTCGCTCTGGCCCAAGGTGTGCCAGAGCACGACGACCGCGCACGATGCGTCCTCCACCGCCAGCGACCGCCGGCCGTTGTCGAGCGAACGGACCACCGTCACGCCCGGCGTCGCGTCGGTCTGCGTCGCGTCGTCTTCGTCGAAACAAACGGCGGCGACGTCCGACCGCGTCGCCGCGAGATGGGCCGCAGCCGTTGACGCGTCGGCGAGCAGGATCCGCCCGCCGACGCCGGCCTGTTGGGCGAGCTGAG
>CAYQCT010000163.1:0-3961 GCA_964416015.1 uncultured Tepidisphaerales bacterium | reverse complement strand
AGACGCCAAAGCCGCAGCGGTGTTGGCCCGGCGGCAGGCGTCGGCGTCGCCGGCACGGTGCAGGTTCCACTCGTCGTTCGACGGACTCGACGTTGTGCGTGGCCCGAAGGCCGTCGCATTGCCGACGAGCAGCGTGCCGCGGTGCCGCCGGCGGACGACGTCGAGGTCCGGCGCAAGGCGGCTGAAGCCCCATTTCTGCTCGAAGTAGTTCAGATCGTCGCGGATCCGCTGGCCGTCGTCGTACTGGCTTTGCCGACGGCCGCGGAGGCTGTGGCGGTGGACGAACTCGACGTCCGGCACCGCCCAGCATCGCCAACCGGCGTGGCGGGCCATCATGGTCAGGTCCTCGGTCTCACCCCGCAGGCACTTCTCGTCGTAGCCGCCGATCTCGTCGTACATGCTACGTCGGCAGCAGTAGAAACAGCCCATCGCGTGGTCGACTTCGATCGTCCGGCTGACGCTCTCGTGATACCGCGGCAGGCCGGCGGCGACGTGGTGGTAGCCGAGCGGGCTCAGGATCATGTCGCCGAACGCGTGCACGTGGCCCCGCGGGTCGAGCTGCTTGGGCGCGAGGATGCCCAGATCCGGCGGCCCGTCGTCGAACGTACGGCAGATCCGGCTGACCCAGTTCGGCGTCTCGATCGTGATGTCGCCGTCGAGGCGGACAAGGTACTCGCCCCGTGTCTGCCGGTACACGCGGTTGTTGGCCCGGCTGATGAAGCCTTCGTGCGGGCTCTCGATCAACGTCAAAAACGGCCGGCCGTCGGGCCAGGTTTTGCGCGACCATTGCCGCAGCGTCTGGATCGAGTCGTCAGTGCTTTCGTCGTCGTGCGCGAACAACTCGAACGGCGTCGGGTCGTCCCGGAGCGTCCGCTCGATGCTGACGAGCAAGTCACCGATGAGGTCGGTCGTGCCGTCCTTGCTGGAGGCGCGGCCGTTGTTGAAGTTCGGGATGAGGATCGAAACCCGCGGCGTCGGCATGCCACGTTTATCGGTCGGTGGATGCGTCCAGCGGGAGGAGGGAGAAACGCAAAGACGCAAAGGGGCAAAGTCGGAGCAAAGGACGGAGGTGAGGATGGAGTGGGTGCCCTTCTGCAACACGTCGCCGGCGAGAGATGCCGGTTCGCAGAAGCTGCGTCACGGTCAGAGCACCCACTACCTCCTTCCCCTCATTCTGCCCTTTGCTCCGACTTTGCCCCTTCGCGTCTTTGCGTTTCTCTCTCACGGCTGCGCTTCTCTCTGGCGACAGACCGATGCGTCACCCGATAACCCGGACATGTCCGCCGGACCGCAAGCCGCTCCTCAGCTCAATCGTGTCTCGCTGTCTCTGCCGGAGGACGACCAGCTGACGGCTGCGCGGATGGAGACGCCGGCGTGGCGGATTCATTCGCGTGACGAGAAGGCTGTCTACGTCGTCGGGCCGTACGCCGCCGCGCCGGAGCCGGGCGATTGGCCGACGCATCTGCGGGCCTACCTCGACCGCCTCGGCAACGCCGCCGTCGTCGGGGCCAAGCGGCTCAACAACGCCGGGTCGCACGTCTTCAGCATGGGCGAATTCGTCATCCACCCCAAGGGCTTCCACCACCACGGCCGCCAGGTCACGCCGACGGCGTGGCGATTTGCGGAAGAAGTCGACGTCATCCAAGGCGGCGTCATGGCGATCGACGCCGCGCACTTCGACCGTGCCGGCGGCCTCGACACGCTCAACGACAACGACCTGGGCCCGATCGAGCTGGGCCTGCGCATTCGCCAGAACGGCGGCCGGGCGTTTGCGGTGCCGCAGGTCGTGGTGAAGGACGAGCGTTCGCCGCTGCCGACGCCGGAGGAGTCGGCGACGTTCCGCAAAACCTGGGGCTTCGACTGGCGGGCGGCGGATCTGCAGGAAGTCTCCGCGAATCACGGCGGCGGCGGACTCGTCTGGCAGGCACGCTTCGTCAGCCCGACCATGCCCTACGCCAAGTACGGCCAACGCCCGGCACCGGTCTGGGTCAGCTACGCGAAGGCCGACTTCTTCCGCCAACGCGCGGACCACCTCGCCGATCGCGGCAGCAAGCTCGCCGGCGACGGCCTGCTCGCCGACGTCGGCTGCGGCGACGGCCTGTTCACGCACCTCTTCGCCAAACGCGGCACCACCGTCGTCGGCTTTGATCCCGAAGAACTCGCCCTCGGCCAGGCCCGGCAGATGACAGCGGAGCAGGAGTACCCCGGCGACCGCCCCGACTACCGCGTCGGCACCGGCGAGGCCGTCCCGCTCGAGGACGAATCCTGTGCTGCGGCTTCGTTGCTGGACGTCATCGAGCACCTGCCGAACCCCGTCGCGACGCTCAAGGAGCTCGCCCGCGTCGTCAAGCCCGGCGGCAAGCTCCTGGTCGTGACCCCGATGTGGCAATACGGCGGCTGGAGTGACGCATTCTATCACTCGCACGAGTACACGCAGTTCGAGCTCACCGATCAGATCAACGCCGCCGGCGGCTGGAAGGTTGTGGAAGTCGCGACGATCACCGGCATGTACCGTGACGCCGTCGTGACGGCGGAGCGGGTGTAGACATCAGCTTCATTACATTCAAGGCGTAAATGTAAGAAGCTCCGGACGCAGGTCCGGAGCTTCCATGCTTCTTGCGAACCAGGGACTCTTCTACAGACCCGCCGCCTGACGCAAAGCGTCGGCCTTGTCGGTCTTTTCCCAGCTGAAGCCGCCGTCGCTGTCGGGCTCGCGGCCGAAGTGGCCGTGACGGGCGGTGCGGTGGTAGATCGGCTTGAGCAGCCCAAGCTCCGCGATCAGGCCCTTCGGCGTCAGCTTGAAGTGCTCGCGGATCAGGTCACTGATTTTCGCCTCGTCGATCTTGCCGGTGCCGAAGGTCGTGACGTTGACGCTCACCGGATGGGCCACGCCGATCGCGTAGGCGAGCTGCACCTCACACTGATCCGCCAAGCCGGCGGCAACAACGTTCTTGGCGACGTACCGCGCGAGGTAGGCGGCGCTGCGGTCGACCTTCGACGGGTCCTTGCCGCTGAACGCCCCACCGCCGTGCCGACCGCGGCCGCCGTAGGTGTCAACGATGATCTTGCGACCCGTCAGCCCGGCGTCACCGTGCGGCCCACCGATGACGAAGATGCCGGTCGGGTTGATGTGGAACGTCACCGCGTCCTTGCCATTGGGCAGGTACTGCTCGGGAATGCACGGCAGGATGCACTTGTCGATGACTTCCTGCTTCGCCGCCTCGCTAAACAGGCCGTTCTCGACGACGGACTCGTCGTGCTGCGTGCTGACGACGATGGTGTCGACGCGGAGCGGCTGGTTGTTCTCGTCGTACTCGACCGTGACCTGGCTCTTGCTGTCGGGGCGGAGCCACTTCATCTCGCCGCTCTTGCGTAGCTCGGCCAGCTTTTCGACGATGCGGTGCGACAGGTGGATCGGCAACGGCATCAGGACGTCCGTCTCCCGGCAGGCGTAGCCGAACATCAGGCCCTGGTCGCCGGCACCTTGCTCTTCCTGGTCGGTGCCCTCAGCGTGGTCGACGCCGCGCGCGATGTCCGCCGACTGCTCATGGACGGCGGTCAGGACGCCGCAGGAGTCGCAGTCGAACCGCATCCGCGGGTCCGTGTAGCCGATCTCGCGGATCGTCTCGCGGGCGATCTCGAGCATGTCGACGTAGACCTTGCTCCGCACCTCGCCGGCCAGCACGACCTGGCCGGTCGTGCAGAGCGTCTCGACCGCACACCGCACGTCGGCGACGTCTTCGCCCTGCTTCTGCGTCTCGGTCAGCAGCGCGTCGAGGATGGCGTCGCTGATCTGGTCGGACACCTTGTCAGGATGTCCCATGCTCACGCTTTCGCTGGTAAACAGGTAGTGGTCGGCGGGAAGGTCGGCGGGGGTCGTTGCGGGCACGGCAGCTCCTAGCGCATCGGCGGCAGAGGGATGAAGAAAAGGGCCGGCAGGCTACGACACCTGCGTCCCGGG
>CAYQCT010000162.1:0-6998 GCA_964416015.1 uncultured Tepidisphaerales bacterium | reverse complement strand
CAAGATCAGCGGCAGCGAGAGCTACCAGGTCGACGAAGTCCGCGTGACCGATGCCACAACCGTCACGCCGCCCCCTTCGGATCCCGCCCTCCGCGACGGCCGCGTGAATGTCGAGGCCGAGTCGCTCGGCGACGAAGCCGGCGACGTCAACTCCGGTGCCAACAACAACGGCACCGGCCTCAGCGCGTTCGCCGGCGGCGACTACGTGAAGTTCGCCGGCGTCGACTTCGGCACGAACGCGACGACGTTCGAAGCCCGCGTCGCCGTGCCGGCCGCGACGCACGCGCAGGTCTTCGAGCTCCGCCTCGGCGGCCTCAACGGCACGCTCATCGGCACCTACACCATGCAGAGCACGGGCGGCTGGACCACTTACGCGACGCAATCGTCTAGCATCGTCAGCACCAGCGGCGTGCACGACCTCTACCTCGTCGCGACCGGCGGCTCGGCATCGGGCGTGCTCGACTGGTTCCTGTTCTCCTGAATTGACGCCAACAATCGTCGCCTGTGGCGAACATCAGGGCCGGGCGTCTTCAGGACGCCCGGCCCGTCTCTCATTTGTAGTCGTCAAGATCAGACGCGTGATCGTCGCAACGATGGAAGATAATCCCACGCGCTCCAGAGCGTGACGACGACCGTGCCCCAGACCGCGACGTCGCGGAGGATTCGCAGGACGACTTCTATAGTTTCACCGCGCTCGAGCCAGCCGCGGGTGATGCAGTAGACGAGGACGACGGGGATGGCGATCGACTGGAAGACCATCTTGAACTTGCCGGCCCACTTGGCGCCGCTGGCGACGCCGGCGGATTCGTGCAGACCGCGGATCGTCGTCACGAGCAGCTCGCGGCCGAGGAGGAGGACGACGGCGATCGGGCCGACGCCGGTGAGGTGTTCGCCGGTGGTGCGGTCGGTGAAGACGGTCGAGGCGAGGAAGACGAAGGTGCCCAGGACCAGGATCTTGTCGCAGAACGGGTCGACGACGCGGCCGAAGGTGGTGGATACGTCCCACTTGCGGGCGAGGTGGCCGTCGAGCCAGTCGCTGGCGGCGGCGAGGCCGTAGACCCAGCCGGCGGCGAAGAGCCACCAGGCGGCGCCGGTCGTGCCGGGCGTGTAAAGGCGGAGCATGCCGAAGAAGACGCCGGCCAGCACGAGCCGCGCGACGGTGATCGCGTTGGGGATCTTGCGGCGGACGGCAGGGTCGGCGAGCAGCACGCGGCGGCCACGCTACCAACTTCGCCCTGCCGCTGTCAGCTTTGCACAGCCGCTGCGAGCTTTGTCCTGCCGCTGTCGCCGCATGGCAATGATGTTGACGTGAACGAGCGGACGGTTTCTTACGGCACGGACGGACGACGCGGCGACTTGGTGCCGGTGCTGAGCGTGTTGGTGGCGGTGCTGGGCGTGTTGATGATGATTTGCAGTCCGCTGTCGGCGTTGCGGATCACGAACCCACCGATGCCGGCGGAGGTGGCGGCGATGGAAGCCGACGAGCGTCCGCCGCCGCCGAAGCCGCGGACGGTGGACGTGGTATCGATCGTCCTGTTCTTCGTACTCGGCACGCTGGGCGTCGTCGGCGGGCTGCTCGGCCTGCTGCGGCTCGAGTGGGGAAGGCGGGCGATGATCCTGTTTTCCGGGGCGACGCTGGCGTACATCGTCCTCGCCGTCGGCTATCGGCTGACGGGCGGCCTGACCGACCTGTACGCGAGCATCCCGGACGATGCGCCCAAAGGTGCGGCGCTGGGTTCGTTTCTCGTCTGGACGCTAATTCCGCTGGGATTGATGGCGTTTTTGCTGGTCAGCACGCTGCGTCACATGCTGCGGCCGGAGGTGGCGGTGACGTTTCGCGGGGTAAAGTTCGGTTAGAATCGGAGCATGACGATTCAGGAGATCGACCGGAACATGAAACGCCAGCCGTTCCAACCGTTCCGCATCATGGTCGCAGACGGTCAAACGTACGACGTGAGGCATCCTGAGCATCTCGCCTTCAGCGGGAAGGGCCGCCTCATCGCGATTTGGCAGGAGGATGACTCGTTCGCAACACTCGACTTGCTCCTCGTCACGGGGATTCAGCGACCGATTCCGGTCGAAGAACCTGCCACTGAAGCAGCGTGAGCTTCTGCCCGTTGGGCCGCGGGGCGATCGGCGGTACGCTTTGCCGCATGACGGTCGAGTGGAGCGAAAACACCCGCGTGGCCCACCTCAGCGAGGACCCGGCGTTCGGCGACGACATGGACGCGTTGCTCGACGAGGTCGAGGATCAGCCGAGCCATTGCGTGTTGGACCTGCGGGACGTCGCGTTCCTCAACTCGTCGAACCTCGCCCAACTGGTCGGCCTGCGGAAGCAGTTGGCGGATACGGGCTGCCGTGTCGTACTGTGTGAGATTCAGGACGAACTCTGGCAGACATTCGAGCTGAGCGGCCTGTCGCGCCTCTTCGATCGGCGGGAAAGCGTGTCGCTGGCGTTGGCGGAGTTGCACATGAACGCCGGCTGAATCCGATTCTGCCGTAGGGTGGGCTTCAGCCCACCGTCTGTCATCTGGGTCATCGTGAGCAGATGGTGGGCTGAAGCCCACCCTACGGCAGAACATTGCAGACAAGCCTTGCCATTCTCTTCAGCGGGTCGGGTTCTACATTGCAGAACCTGGTCGAGGCAACGCAGGACGGGCGATTGGAGAACGTCAGGGTGGCGAAGGCGATCAGCAGTCGGCCGGACGCCGGTGGGATCGGGCGGTGCGAGCGGCTGGGCGTACCGTGCGAGGTCGTGGCGCGGCGGGAATATGCCGATGCCGACTCGCACGCGGCGGCGGTTTTTACACGACTTGATCCGGCGGCGGTCGACCTCGTCTGCCTGGCGGGTTGGATGCACCGACTCGTGCTGTCGCCGCCGTGGCTGGACGGGCGGGTGATGAACGTGCATCCCTCGCTTCTCCCGGCATTCGGCGGGTTCGGCATGTTCGGCCGGCGGGTGCACGAAGCGGTGCTGGCCCGCGGGTGCCGTGTGTCGGGTTGCACGGTGCACCTGGTCGACAACGAGCTCGACGCCGGGCCGATCCTGGTGCAGCGATGTGTCCCGGTGGCTGCGGACGACACGCCGGACACGCTCGCCAAACGCGTGCAGGCGGCGGAGCGCGCGGCGTACGTCGAAGCAATCCGGGACGTGCAGATAGACGTATAACAACCTCAAATACGTCCTACTTCACTAATAGCTCCTCATTTTCGACGTGGCTCGCGTATCGCTCGGGTAAAGCCGCGGTCCCACGGACCGCAGGTCTGGCGATGTCCATGAGCAATGGCGACAAGTCCTTCGGAAGAAGACGCAGATCTCGCGAACGACCGCCGTATGGGAACGCAGTTCGCAGGAAGATCTACCTTCCTGCCTTATCACTGACGCGGCTTGATGAAGCCAGATAACTCACATGCTAGGAAGAAGACTGTGCTGCTTCTGAGATCCGCTCCATGAGCCAGTCCTGGTACGCTGTAGCGTCCAACGGCAACGTCACGCGTTGCCCCGTATGCCCTGCAAGAAGCATGGCGTTGGCAAGTTCTACACTCTGATAACCCTCGACGGCTGGGGCGACGGGAGCGTTGCCGCGGCGGACGCAGGTGGCGAAGTCGGCGAGGATCCGCTTTCGGTAGGGCTCCTGGTCCGTGTACGTCGGGCTGCCGGGCGGGCCGGGGTGTTCTTCGCGTTCGTCATAGGGCACGCTTCGCAGCTTCGCGGGGCCGGTGGCGTTGACGTGCGATGCCGGCTCGTCGAGGCGGCGGACGCGGATCATGCCGTCTTCGGCGACGACGCTCGCGCGGTCGCCGACGATCTCGAGGCGGTTGACACCGGGCGCTTCGCCGGTGCTGGTGAGGAACGTGCCGATCGGGCCGACGTCGCTGCCGTCCTGCGGGTCAAACTCAACGGTCGCGGCGACTTCGTCTTCAACCTCGACGTCGTGGAACCGGCCGTACCGCGTGACGGCGGAGACGCGGCGCGGCGTGAGGCCGGTGATCCAGAGGAGAAGGTCGAGATTGTGCGGTGCCTGGTTCATCAAGACGCCGCCGCCCTCGGCATGCCACGTGCCACGCCAGCCGCCCGAGTCGTAGTAGGCTTTGGTGCGGAACCAGTCGGTGACGGTCCAGCCGACACGCTGGATCGGGCCGACCTCGTCCCGCAGTACCTCGCGCAGCCGCCGCCAGACGGGCATCAGGCGTTGCTGGAACATCGCGGCGTAGACCAGGTCCGGCTTCGCCCTACGGCCTTCTTCGAAGGCAGCGTTCGCCCGACCCGCGCCTTCGATCGTCATCGCGACCGGCTTCTCGACGAGCACGTGCAGCCCCTGCTTCAAGGCCGGCTCGGCAAAGACGATGTGCCGGGAGTGCGGGGTCGCGACGATGACGGCGTCGATGTCGCTACTGGCAAGCATCGCGTCGCCGTCGGTATGAACGGCCGGTTCGCCCAGCTTCGCCGCGGTTTGTTTCGCGACGGCCTCGTCGGCGTCGCAGACGGCGGCGAGCGTGAGGCCGGGTACTTCTTCGTGGGCCATCCGCGCGTGCTTTGCGCCGATCGCGCCCAGGCCGAGAACGCCGACGCGTACGGGGTTATCAACAGCTTCGGCGTCTTCGGCAGGCACGGCAACAGCGTACGAGGCCACGGCTCACCCCTGCGTCGCGACCGCCTCGGCGGGTGGTTCGCGGCCAGCAGCGTTTGTCGCGCCCGCCACCCGCCGTCGACTGGCGGCCTCAGCTTGCTGGTAGGCGTCGTCCTCCTCGACCTGGCCGGCGTCGAGTTGTTCCCACAGGTGCATCAGGTCGCCACCCGCCTTGGACAGGCCGGCGGAATCGATCGCGTCGCGGTCGGACTCGGCACCGATCTCGAGCAACTGATCGAGCTTTTCCCCATAAACCTCCTGATTCACCGCGTCGCTTTCGAGCCACGTCGAGACTTTGGCCAGGTCCCGCGCCGTCAGGTTCAATCGGCCGCCCGCCTTGGCACCGTCCTGATTCTCGCGGACCAGCCGCAGGCGGGCGACGGTCATGAGCTCCTTGCTCCGCAGGTTGAGCTCGCGGGCGCTCATGAGCTGTTCCTGCGTTTTGAGCTCGAAGTCCTGGGCGAGTGCCTTTCGAAGCTCCGGTGAAGACGACTGCTTGCCCTGGCGGAAGATGTCGTGCTTCTTCGTGGCGATCTCGTCGATCTTGCTGAAGAGCTTGTCGCGACGCTTCGTCAGCAGAATCTCCTCCTTGCGCAGCTCGCTCCGCGAGAGCTGGCTGAGCGTCTTTTTCCGGCCGAAGATGCGGTCGATGAGGGCCACGGTCGCTCCTTGGGTTCGGGATCAACCGGCCTCGCGGACACGCGGCTTGGCGGCGGGTTCGGGTGCTTCGGGCTCACCAACGACCGGCTCATCAACGACCGGCTCATCGACGACCGACGGCGTCGGCGTGGCCGGCTGCTTCGGCTTGGCAACCGGGATCTCACGCCCGAACGTCGGCGCAGCCTGCTCTGCCTCGGCCGATGGAGCAGACTCGGCGACGAGTTCGTCGTAGAGCTTCTGCTCCTCGTCGCTCATGCCCGACGCACTGGCCGCGCCGCCAGCGAGTTCGTTGGCCAGCTCGCTGTTGGCCTGCAGATCCGCTAGCACTTCCTCAGCCTTGGCGGCGTCGCGGGCGAGTTCGTCGGCGTCGGGCAGCTTGCCGGCGGTCGTGCCGGTGCGGGCGAGCTCGAGGTGGTGCAGGTGCGTGCCGACGACGTCGATCTGCTGGTTGAGCACGCCGACCGTCTGCCGGCGGCGGTCGAGGTCTTTCTTGAGCTGCAGCAGTTGCCCCGTGATCCGCCGCCGCGTGCCGGGGGCGGATTCGTCGGCGAAGCTCTGCCGCAGTTGGGCCTCGCGATCTTCGAGGCGGGCCATGTCGTCGTACTGCCGATCCCGTTGCCGGGTCAGTGCCGCCCGTTGCTCGCTCAGCTCCGCCATCCGCCGTTGCGGCGAGACGGGGGCTCCGACGATGCGACGCAGGCGGTCCACGACGCCGATCGTACCCGATGCCGCCGCGTCGTCCGCCGCCGAGTCGTCAAGGAACAACATCGGCGTGCCTTCGACCGGCTTGACCCGCACCGGCGACGCACCGGACGCCGCCCGCTTCCGCGACCAGGCCTCGGCGATCCGCCCGACCTCCGGCGTCGGCAGCCGCAGACTCGCCGCCACCTCGTCCAACGGCACGGCCCCGGTCAGCAGGTCCGTCGCCTTCTCGTCGAGCGCCTTCGCAACCCGTGCCGCACGCTCGGCCGGCTGCTCCGGGTCGAGCTGCATCGCCAGCCCGCGGGCGTTCTCCGGCGAGGTCACGTCGAAGCCGCCGGCGTCGTTGGGCTCGATCAGGATCGTCGGCGGCCCGTCGACGAAGCCGCGGGCGACCCGCCGGGCCTCCTCGGTAAAGCCGCCGCCGCTGAACAGGATCAGCGTCATCGGCACCTCGGTCGGCGTCTTGCTCATCGGCAAATCCGCCACCGCCTGCCGGACTTCTTCCGACGACAGCGGCCGCGGCTCACGCCCGCTCGCCAGGTCCTTCCAGGCCGGCAGCGACGCAAACCGCACCAGCGCCACCGGCTGCCGCACCGCCAGCAGCACCGTCCGCGCCAGCTCGATGTCCAGCCCCTCGCCCAGCGGCATCTCGTCCTGCAACGCGTAGCTCGGCACGTCGGCGGCGACCATCGCGTCCTTCACCGACGCCGCCCGGTTGAACGATCGCACACGCGGCAGCGTGGCAACGACCGGCCGCGGACCGATGCTGGTCGGGACGTAGAACGAGCGGTCGTCGAGCAGCCCACGCACGTGTTCGACGACACGCCGCTCCATGGCCTTCTGCCGGCGGACGCGGTCGAAGGTCCGCGCCAGACTTAGCCCCATCGCGACCCGCCCGACAATCCGTCCGCGCGGCCGGCCCGCTCGGCGGCGGAGCCCGGGCGGCGCGGCGCTCCGGGGGCTCGCGCGAGGCGAGCCGACCGTCTATGCCGGGCCTGCCGCAGG
>CAYQCT010000161.1:6019-7018 GCA_964416015.1 uncultured Tepidisphaerales bacterium | reverse complement strand
ACAGCACGCCGTCGATGCGGTAGCGGATCTTGAACTCGTCCTCGAACGGCTCGAAGTGGATGTCGCTGGCCTTGTCCTTGATCGCCTGCATCAGAACGAGGTTGATCAGCTTCTTGACCGGATTGCTGTCGGCCCCGGCCTTGACGTCGTCGAGGTCGATCGAGTCGCCGGCCTTCTTATTGGCCAGGCCCTTGAGGCTGGCGTCGCTGTCGAAGTCGCTGAACAGGTCGCTGAAGCTCTCGGCGTCCTTGGCGTAGTGCTGTTTGACGAGCGACTCGATCCGGTCCGCGTCGCCGATCTTGGCGGTGACCTGGTAGCCCATCAGGGTGCGCAGGTCGTCAAGCGCCTGGAAGTTTTCGTGACTCGCCATCGCGACGACCAGCCGCTTGCGGGCGGCGTCGAAGCTGAGCGGCAGCACCTGGTGCGTTTGTGCAGTCTGCGCCGGGACGGCCTTGATCGCTTCCTCAGGAATCTCCACCTCGCTCAGATCGATCAGCTCGTAGCCCTGCTGAGCCGCGAGGGCGATGTTGAGCTCGCCGCGGGTGACGTACCCGAGGTCGACCATGATCTCGCCGAGCGGGCCGCCGCGCGACTTCTGGAAGTTGAGCGCGTCGACGACCTGTTCGCGACTGACGCGGCCCATCTTGTTGAGCACGCGTCCGAGCGGGCGGCCCTTGAGCTGCTCGACCGGCGGGATCGGCTTGCTGCCGCCGGACGAGCTCTTCGCCTGGCCGTTGCTGGAGCTGCTCTTGCCCGACGAGGACGAGCTGCGGCTCGACGACGAGCTGGAGCTGCTGCGGGACTTGGCGGGTGGGGCGGTGGGGGAACTCATGGCGTCGTTCTTGGTTGAAGAAAGTCTCGTCGTTCATCCATCCTGCCACGGCCACGCCGCGGCGACCAACCGGCCATCACAGGTTCTTCATGCGTTCCCGTCGGGCCGCCGCCGCGGACGACTTCTCGTCGTCCCCGCCGCCCGAGTCCTTCGAGTTCCCCGCGTCG
>CAYQCT010000161.1:0-5983 GCA_964416015.1 uncultured Tepidisphaerales bacterium | reverse complement strand
CATCCTCGGCCGTGATCTTGCCGTCGATGTAGTTCTTCCAGAGGTTGTCGTCCAGCAGCTGCATGCCGTAGCGGGCACCGGTCTGGATCTCGGAGTCGATGCGGAAGCTCTTGTTGTCACGAATCAGGTTCTGGATGGCGGGCGTGACGTACATGAACTCGTACGCCGCCATCATGCCGCCCTCGACGTCCGCCCGCGGCATCAGGGCCTGGCTCAGCACGGCAATCAGGTTGTTCGCCAGCTGCACGCGAACCTGCTCCTGCTGGTCGGTCGGGAAGGCGTCGATGATGCGGTTGATCGTCGAAGCCGCACCCGAAGTGTGCAGCGTGCCGAAGACAAGGTGGCCCGTTTCCGCCGCAGTGATGGCACTGCCGATGGTTGCGAGGTCACGCATCTCACCGACGAGCATGACGTCCGGGTCCTGCCGCAACGCACGCCGCAGCGCCTCGCTGAAGCTCGGTACGTCGACGCCGATTTCGCGTTGGACGACGATGGAGCGTTTGTGATCGTGGTAGTACTCGACGGGGTCTTCCATCGTGATGATGTGCCGCTCGAACTCTTCGTTGATGTAGTTGAGCATGCACGCCAGCGTCGTCGTCTTGCCCGAGCCGGTCGGGCCGGTGACGAGGAAGATGCCACGCGGCCTCCGACAGATCTGCCGGGCCATGTCGGGCAGGCCGATCTGGTCGAAGGTCAGGATCGTATTCGGAATCCGCCGCAGCACCAGGCTCGTCTGGCCGCGTTGCTTGAAGATGGCGACGCGGAAGCGTGCCTCGTCGCTGAAGGCCAGGCCGAAGTCGCCCGAGCCGGTTTCTTCAAACTCCTGCTGGATCCGCTCCGGCGTAATCGCCTTCATCATCGCGGCGGTGTCCTCGCCCTCGAGGACCTTGGTCTTGAGCTCGCGCATCCGCCCGCCGAGCCGCAACGTCGGCGGTTTGCCGACGGCAAGGTGAAGGTCGGACGCCTTCTGCTTGACCGTCACTTCGAGCAGGCGGTCGATTTGAACGGTGGCCATGGGCGGATGCTACGGGCGGAGGAGCGGGAAATCGGCGAACGAATCGGCGGTCAGACGAGGCTCAGCTCCTCGACCGCTTCGTTCGTCTCCGTCGTCTCGACGTCATCCTCCTCTTCATCATCGCTCATGCTGATGAGGCCCTCGACCTGCGCGACCTTCACGACCTCCGCCGCCGTCGTGACGCCCTTGAGCACCTTCACACGGCCGTCGGCGAGCAGATTCTTCATGCCCGCGTTCAACGCCGCCTGCCGGAGCCTGTTCGTGGCAGCCCGCTCGAAGGCGAGCGTGCGAAGCTCGTTGTTCATCTGCATCATTTCGAAGATCGCGACACGCCCGCGGAAGCCCGTGCCGGCGCAATGCTCGCAGCCTCGCGGCTTGTAGAGCTCCGCACCTTCCAGATCCTCCGGTGTGAAGCCGGCGAGCTTGAGCCACTTCTTGTCGGGGTTCTCGTCGATCTGCTTGCACTTGCCGCAGAGCGTCCGGATCAACCGCTGGGCCATGACCGCCTGGATCGAACTGGCCACGAGGAACGGCTTGACGCCCATGTCGATCAACCGCGTGATCGCCGACGGCGCGTCGTTCGTGTGCAGCGTCGAAAATACAAGGTGACCCGTCAACGCCGCCTGAATCGCCACCTCGGCCACTTCGAGGTCTCGAATCTCACCCACCAGAATCACGTTCGGCGCCTGACGCAACATCGCCCGCAGAATCTTCGAAAAGCTCAGGCCGATGTTATCGCGAACCTGACACTGGTTGATGCCCGGGAAGTTATATTCGACCGGGTCTTCCGCCGTGATGATCTTACGGTCCGGCCGGTTGAGGACGTTGAGGGCACCGTAGAGCGTCGTCGTCTTGCCGGAGCCGGTCGGGCCGGTGACGAGAAAGATGCCGTTGGGTCGTTTGATGATGCCCTGGAACGTCTTGTAGTCGTCCTCCTCGAAGCCCATGTTCTCCAGGCCGATGCGGACGTTGTCGGGGCGAAGAATACGCAGAACGGTCGATTCGCCGTGGTACGCCGGCAGCGTGCTGACACGGAAGTCGATCTGGCTGCCGTCGACCGTCGTCTTGATTCGGCCGTCCTGCGGGAGGCGTTTCTCCGAGATGTCGATACCCGCCATGATCTTGATGCGACTGATCAACGGGCCCTTCATCCGCGTTGGAATGTTGTCGCGTTCGATACATTCGCCATCAATGCGGTACCGCACCTTGACGCGGTCTTTCATCGGTTCGATGTGAATGTCGCTCGCACGCCCGCGAACGGCCTCGCCAATGATGGCTTGCACGAGTTTGATGACCGGCGCCTGCGTCGGATCGTCGGCAACATCTTCGCCAATGCCGGACAAGTCAACACTCCGGTCGACACTCTTGTCGACGCTGCGGTCGAGACTCTTGTCGACAGACTGATCGAGCGACTCGCGCAGACGATCGACCGTGCGGTCCATCGTCTGATCGATGGTGTTGGCCGCGTTCTTGCTGAACAGCTCGTCGATGACCGCCTTGATGCGGTCGCGCGGCGCCAGCACCGGCTTGACGTCCTTGCCGAGGCGGAACTTCAGGACGTCCTGCAGCTCCATGTCGAGCGGGTCGTGCAACGCGATCCGCAGCTTCCCGTTCTCGCTGCCCAGCGGCAGGATCAGGTGCCGCTGAATCAGATCCTCCGGCACGGCGTTGATGGCCCCCGGCGGCACGCTGGTCTTGTCGAGGTCGACGTACTCCATCCCCTGCTGCGCCGCCAGGGCCTTGTAGATGTTGCCCTCGGTGCAGAGCTTGAGGTCGATCAGCCCTTCGCCGAGGCGGAGCTTGCGCTTCTTGGCGTGGTCGAGGCCGCGCTGGACCTCCTTGGGCGTCAACACGCCGAAATCCACCAGAATCTCACCGAGACGCTTCTGCGACTTTGCCATGGCCGGTACTCCTTGCTTGATACGCCGACGCGGACGGCCGACGGGAACGGGGGACGTCGACTGTACCACGACACGCCACAGCGGCAAGCAGGATCCGGCCACACGTTAAAGCCCGCCGCCGACACAAAATCGACGGCGGGCGCTGTGATGGCGGCTTTTTGCATCACGCATCAGCGGCGGCGACGCAGCGTCGCCAGGCCGACCAGGCCAACCACGCCCGCCGTCGCCGGCTCGGGGACGACCTCGAAGGAGATGCGGTAGACCGGCGTGCTGCTGGTCAGGTTCGTGTCGAGCGTGTACCCGGCAGGCGTCGTGGCGCCGTCGAACACGCTCAACTCGCTGAAGTCAAACGCAATGACGCCGCCCTCGTCAACACGCTCTGCGTTCGTACCGCCGACGACGAACGCGCCGTTCTCAACGATCGCGACTTCGCTGTTGGCGTCCCAAATCTCGGCAGCAGTCTGCTCGATCGACGAGATCAGCAGGTTGCCTGCGTCGTCGAACAGCCGGTATTGCGTCGGCAAATCGTTGCCGAGGAACAGGTCGTTGCTCGGGATGACCATCGAGCCGAACGTGAAGAACGGGTTGGCGTCGGTGTCGACGACAAACTCGGTACTGGCCGTGCCACCCGGGAGCAGCGGGGCGGGCAGGACGCTGCCGAGCTGCGCCTGGGGCTCGGCGGCGGCGAAGTCGGCGAACCAGACGTCGCCGACGCCACCCTCGGCAATGCTGACGATGCCCGCCCCGGCGCTCGTGCCGAGGTCGAAGGCGTCGAAGGTCCCGTTGCCGAAGCCGACGCGGAGCGGGGCGAACGAGATGTCGTCGGCCGGCGCGAGGTTCTCCACCGTCACGCGAACGGGAACATTCTGAGCTACGGCAAGCGACGGAACGGCGAGAACGGCAAGGGCGAGGGATGAGGTACGGAGCATGTTTCTGTCTCGAAGAAGTCGTGCGAACGGCAGCCGCGTCGGCTGCACTCGCACGCGATATCGAGGCAACTGCGGCCGCCTTACAGCCGTTCCTGGTTTTCTTCTTCGCCCCTGCAGGACCGCTCGCGGTACGCGTGCACGACGGCATCCATCCGCTTCGACTGCGTGACCGACTTCCGGCACGGCCGACAGATCAGCCGGTGCAGACGCTCCGCGAGCCGCTCGGCCCAATGCGCCTCGCCATAACCAGCCTTGAGGCGAATCAGCTCCGCCTGCTCGCAGCGGCAGGTGAGGATCAGGAGAATGTGACGAAGTGCGTCCACGGGGGAATATCGATCAATGCGACTCGATGGAAGTTACGACTCGAAGTGCGGGGCAAGTTCTTCACGCATCCGCAGGCGTGCACGGTGAATCAGGATCCATAGGTTCCCGCTCGTGACGCCGAGCAGGCGGCAGACGTCGTCGGTCGGCACCTCGTCGAGCTCGCGAAGGACGAACGCCTGCCGCATCTTGGTCGGCAGTCGATCGACGGCGGCGTCAAAGTCGCGCCAGAACTCCGCCGCCGACGCCGAGGCTTCAGGCTGACCCGTCCACGTTTTGGGCCGGGCGACGAAGAAGCCGTCGCGGAAGACGCCGGTCGGCTCCGTGACCAGCCGGGCGATCTCGTCGTGCGCCCGCTCGGTCGCCGCGGCGTGCCGCAGGCGATCCACGATCCGCCGCCGCAGGACCGTAAACAACCACCCACGCCAATGCGTCGGCGGCTCAGCTTCGCATGCAGCAGCAAACACGTCGGCCACGACCTCGTCCGCCGCATCGGCATCACCCAGCCGCCGCGCCGCAAACGCCCGCAACTCCGCCTCATGCCGCCGCCACACCGCGCCGACGCCGCTTGGTTCGGCATCGGCAGGATCAGACAGCATCAGGATTTAGCAGGAGATCAGTAAAGCCGCCGCATCCTTACAACCACGCCGCCATTTTGTCCTCCGCCGCGTCCTGCAGTAAATGACAACCTCCTTCCCGAACTCATCCGACGCATCTCGCCGCCCGCACCCACCCGACGACGCCGCCGAAACATGCCTAGGCAGCCACCCCGCACCGCCGCGCCGCCGAAGCCAGGGCCGAAGGCAGCAAGGCGATTCTGCACCTTCCCGCCGAGGCGGAGGCGTGGCTCGTGCCGGTGACGGCGGCAGGCTGCGCCAATATCAGAATCTAAGGCTCGCGACCCCTTTATTGCCCGCCGATGATCCTGCGGCGACGCAGAGGGTTGAGACAGAGCCCTCCCGACCCCTTTCCTACGCCCGACTAATTCTACGGTTCCCGATCTTTTTCCTCGACGCTCGACGTTTTTATGATGCTCCTTAATCATCCGACGGACCTGCGTCCTATCTTCGTTCCATATGGCCCTCCTCTATCGCGAAGACAGGAAATCCGCGGGCTTCCCGTCTCGGAAATGGCTGCGGCAGAACCGCTCCTAAGCCGATGAGCAGCGCGCCCGCCGCGAAGACGAAGTAGCCGAAGAGCAGCGAAGGCTCGTCGAAAGCAATCGCCATCGCAGTCGCCGGTACCGGTGCGGAGAGAACTAGGAGAGTCGCCCACCGCGTCCGTTGATACCAGTTCGGCCTCCACCACCGTATAAAGGCGTTGATCGGCATCCCGACCACGAGCCACCACGCCGCGAGTCCTGTCGCGAACCAGACCGCGGCTTCCGACCATTCCGTCGAGCCCGTTGAGAAGAAATCGGCAGTCACGCTGTACACAACGATCGGCAAAAGGGCACCTGCAAAGAACAAGAAAACTCCGGTTGGAAATTCCTCATCTCGCCAAGCGTCCTGCCGATGACACCCAGGCAGAAACAGGCTGATCAACACGGCGCACCAGCCGACGACTTTAAGCACCGTCACCACTTTACGGCCAGTGTCACGCGGTGCGTTTGGTTCATCATCGATCATGGCAGGCGGGAGATAAGGGGTCGGGCGGGAGATAAGTGGTCGCGAGGGCTCTGTCTCAACCCTTTGGTGTGCATGCGGAAGGCGAGCTAGCCGACACCTCGCAGGCCACCGCTCTCACCAAGAATCAGCCGTCCTACCGACGCTGATCCAGCGCCGGCAGGTGGCGAAGGCGAGGGTTGAGACAGAGCC
>CAYQCT010000160.1:3047-7032 GCA_964416015.1 uncultured Tepidisphaerales bacterium | reverse complement strand
CTCACGGTCGTGCCTCGCGGCGGGCGCGGCTCTGCAGGCGAAGGACGATGAGGTAGAGGTGCGTCGCGACAAAGCACGCGATCGCAAAGGCGTCGCCGACCAACACGTACGGCGGCGTGCGGGCGTCCATCTGCACGACGCCGACGACGACGCCGGGCTGGCCGGCCGGCTCGGAATGCGTGATGCGGCCGAGCGGGTCGACGATCGCGGAAACGCCGGTGTTGACGCTGCGGGCGGTCGGCGTGCGGGTTTCGATCGAGCGAAACGCGGCCGCCTGGAGGTGCTGGGCCATCTGGTTGCCGCGGAACCAACCGTCATTCGTCACGTTCACCAGCACGTCCGCCCGCCGCTCGCCGTCCGCGAAGATCATCTCGCGGCAGCGGTACGGGAACAGGTCCTCGAAGCAGATCGGCACGACCACACGCACACCGGCGACGTCGAAGACGGTGTCGGCCTCGCCCGGCGTCAGGCCGTGCTCACGGCCCCACGGGTTGAAGAGCTGGAAGAACTCGTGCAACCAGCTCAACGGCGGCGGCGTGTCGCGGAACGGAATGTACTCGCCGAACGGGAACAAGTGCGTCTTGTCGTACCGAAGCGGCGACTGCTGGCCGTCCTCGTAGAAGTAGACGCTGTTGCGTCGGTCGCCGGCGCGGAGGCGGTTGAGGTGGGGACCGGAAGGTTGCCAGTCGCCGAGGTAGCTGCCGCCGGTGAGCAGGGCGGGGCCGACGCTGCTGATGCTGCTCGCGGCGGTGTGGGCGTCCTGCACGATGCCGGCAAGCAGGCGACGCGACGCCGGATTGATCGGCGGCAGACTCGACTCGGGCCAGACGACGAGGTCGACGTCTTCGTGCTCCCGCAAGGCTTCGACGGTCGATTCGAAGAGGAAGTCGAGCATCGCCCGGTCGTCGAACGGCTCGGTGTTGACCAGCGGCTGGTTTGGCTGGACCAGCATCACACGCGGACCCAGCGTTGGCGAGAACTGCGTGATCCGCCAGGTGCCGTAGGCGGCGACGGCGAGGCAGGTTGCGGCGGTGACGTAAGCTGTCGGCCGCCAGGTCTTGCCCCGCCATGCCGGAGGACGGCGAAGATCGTCGCGTTGACCAGGACAACCCAGAAGGTCACGCCCCACGTGCCCACCGCATCGGCGACTTGCGTCATCGCCGTCAGCGGGAGTTGGCTGTGGCCGAGATAGAGGTACGGCAGGGCGAAGCCGAACGTGCCGCGGACCCAGTCGAGCCCGACCCACGCCGCCGCCGCCAGCAACGCCATCCTCGCCGGCGGCTGGCTCGCGATGACGCGCAAGACGACGGCGAACGCCGCCGTGTAGAACGCGAGGTACACGACCGACCCAACGAGCGGCCCGACGCCGATGAACCAGAGGTACCACAGGTTCGCCCCGTAGTACCCGAGCCCCGCCAGATACCCGCCGCCCGCCGCGGCCTTCCAGGACCGCGTCGTCACCGCCAGCCACATCACCGGCACGACCGCGGCGTAGGCAAGGTAGAACTGGCCGAACGGCGCGAGGCAGAACGTGCCGAGGAAGGCGTGCAACGCGGCCAACGCGACGACGATGCCGAGGCGGCGGCTGCGTGACGCTTGTACGGTCGCCTCCAAAGAACCCACGACGGCATCGTAGAGCCGGGCAGCGAGCGCACGTGATGCAGGCTTTGCTGGAGCCGCAACTCGAGAGCGAGCCCTGTGCGTCAGCGAGGGGTCCTGCACGAGGCGCCTGAACCCCTCGCTCACGCTCAATGCCCGCCCGGATGTTGCGTCGTCGCCCGTGCACCGCGACGATCCTGCCTTCGTGGCCCGCACCTCACTGCGACAAGCTTTGCCGGTGCTGCGGGCGACGGTGGACGCGGAGATGGCGCAGCACGCGACGGCCTGCCGGGCGGGGTGCGACGCGTGTTGTCATCACCTCGTGCCGATCACGCCGAGCGAGGCGACGCGGCTGCGCGAGGTGGCGGCGGACCTGCCTGCGGTGACGCGAGCGGCGGTAACGCATCGGCTCGAGGACAACTTGGAACGCCTTGACGAGGCCGGCCTGCTGGAGCTGTTGCGGGATCTGGAGTCCGCGCCGGCCGACGGTCGCGCCTGGCTCGCCGAGGCCTACGCCGCGGAGAAGGTGGCGTGTCCTTTCCTAGAAGACGGCCGCTGCGTCATCTACGACGAACGCCCGACGGCCTGCCGGGCGCACGCGTCGCGGACCGACTGTCGCGTCTCGACGCCGGAGCTTGTGCGGCTCGCGGGTCGGCCGGTCGTGCGGGCGTTGGCGGAGCTCGACGAAGCGGAGTGGCTGCCGTTGGTGCTGTTCCGCGAGAATACGGCGGCGAATCCGGCAAGACGTTCAATGACGCGATGGACTGCCGCCTTTGCTGAGCAGCGTCACGACGAGGCACGACCGTGAGGGAGAGCGATGAGCGAAGCTCATGTCGGTGCGATGCCAGAACGGACATCGGCTGCGCCGATCGCACTTCCTTACGGGCGTGCCTCGTCGGGAACGTCAACTGCCGGGGCGAGGTGCCGTTGTAGCAGGACGCAGTCGAGGTCGCGGCCGAACTTGTGGCCGACGCGGTTCAGCGTGCCGACCATCCGAAAGCCGTGGCGGGCGTGCAGGGCGAGGCTGGGCGTCATGGCCGAGTCGACGCGGGCGATCACCGTCCGCAGGCCGGCGGCGGTGCCGGCTTCGAGCAACGCCTCGAGCAACTCCGAGCCGATGCCGCGACGGTGGTGCGTCGGGGCGACGTACAAGCTGTTCTCGGCCGTAGCGTCGTAGCCGCGAAGGTTGCCGTCGAATGGGCGGAGCGTGGCGTAGCCGACGACCTCGCCGGCCAGGTCCGCCACGAGCGACGGCCAACGCTCGGCATCGAGGCCCGCGTCCCGCGCCCGCAACGCCGCGGCGTCGAGCTCCTTGGTCGTGTACAAGGCCGTCGACGTCCGCACGTAGTGGTTGCGAGTTGCCGCCACCGTCGGCAGGTCGGCGTCGGTCATTCGACGCACCCGCAGCATCCGCCCGTTGCGGCCTGCGTCGTCC
The DNA here is from genome assembly GCA_964416015.1 of uncultured Tepidisphaerales bacterium. Lineage (GTDB taxonomy): Bacteria > Planctomycetota > Phycisphaerae > Tepidisphaerales > Tepidisphaeraceae > JBCDKH01. The sequence goes on along the minus strand of CAYQCT010000160.1, from coordinate 3,998 downwards.
GGCCCCATCATCGCCGCCATGTCAACGCCCGGGCCTTGCACGCTTGTCATCTTCGGCGCTTCCGGCGATCTCGCCAAGCTCAAGCTCCTGCCAGCCATCTACCGCCTCGCCGAGCAGGGCCTGTTGCCCGAGAAGTTCGCCCTCGTCGGCTACGCCCGCAGCGACATGAGCGACGACGACTTCCGTGCCCGCTTCCAGGAAGCCGCCGAGAAGCATCACGACGCCAAGGGTGAATTGCTCGACCGCCTGCTGGCCTGCACCTACTACCACCGCGGCCAGTACGACGAAGCCGCCGACTTCGACTCGCTCAAGACCAAGCTCGACGAAGTCGACGCCAAGCACGACACCGGCGGCAACCGGCTGTTCTACCTCTCGACGCCGCCCAGCACCTTCGCCTCCGTCACGAAGTGCCTCGGCGACCGCGGCCTCATCCGTCGCGAACGCGACGCCGGCGAAGACGCACCGTGGGGCCGTGTCGTCATCGGAAAGCCCTTCGGCCACGACCTGCAGAGCGCACGCGAACTCAACGAGCAACTCCACGGCACGCTCGACGAGTCGCAGGTCTACCGCATCGACCACTACCTCGGCAAAGAACTCGTCCAAAACATGATGGTCCTGCGGTTCGCCAACGGCATCTTCGAGCCGCTGTGGAACCACGACTACGTCGACCACGTGCAGATCACCGTCGCGGAGTCGGTCTCGGCCGACGATCGGGCCGGGTACTACGACAAGAGCGGGGCACTACGCGACATGGTGCAGAACCACATTCTGCAGCTGATGGCCCTGACCGCGATGGAGCCGCCGGCGGGGTTGGACGCGAAGCACACGCGGGACGAGAAGGTGAAGGTGTTCCAGAGCATCCGCCCCGTGCCGCCCAGCCGGGCCGGGCACTACGCGGTACGTGGCCAGTACGCCGCCGGCGAGGGAACGCCGGGCTACGCGAAGGCCGAG
>CAYQCT010000160.1:2247-3037 GCA_964416015.1 uncultured Tepidisphaerales bacterium | reverse complement strand
GACGACGGAGACGTTCGCCGCGGTGAAGCTCTACGTCGACAACTGGCGGTGGAACGGGACGCCGTTTTACCTGCGGACGGGCAAGTGCCTGCCGAACAAGGTCAGCGAGATCGCGGTGCGGTTCAAGGGTCCGCCGATGACGCTGTTCCAGAAGCGGTGCGAGTCGGCGGTCGCGCCCAACGACTTGGTCATCCACGTCGCGCCGCGGCCGGGCATCAGCTTGCGGGTCAACGGCAAGGTGCCGGGCAACACGCTGGACATCAAGAGCGTGGCCTTCGACTTCGACTATGCCGAGACATTCGAGAAGGAGCCGCCCGAGGCGTACGAGCGGCTGATCCGCGACGCGATGGCGGGCGACGCGTCGCTGTTCATCCGCGGCGACGAAGCCGAGGCCGCCTGGCAGGTGGTCGACCCGATCCTCGACGGCTGGCGGCAGATGGACGAGCGCGGCGAAGGCCCGCACGCGTACGACCCGGGCTCCTGGGGCCCGGACGCCGCGGCGACGCTCATCAACCGCGACGGCGACCGGCACTGGCTGCAGGACGACGACACGCCGACGCCGACGATCTCGTGCTCGTTGTAGTGGTCGGTGGTTGAGCCGGAGATCGCGAAGGCGCGGAGGGGCGAAGAGAGAAGCGAAGGCCGGAGGAGATGGAAGATGGTTGCTTCGCGTGGTGGCGTGTCGCCAATCTTGCGACGCGGATAGGAGGTTCTTCCCTCTCCATCTCCGACCTGACTCTTCCTCCGAACTTCGCTTCTCTCTTCGCCCCTCCGCGTCTTCGTGATCTCC
>CAYQCT010000160.1:0-2150 GCA_964416015.1 uncultured Tepidisphaerales bacterium | reverse complement strand
CGCCCGGCATGCCGCCGCCGATGCCGATGATGCCGCCGCCGGGATTCCCGCCGCCGTACCCACCGCCGCGACCGAGCCGCACCGGCCTCTGGATCTTCCTCTGCCTCGCCAGCCTCGCTGTCCTCGCCGTCGGGCTCGGCCTCGTCCTCATCGGCATCGCCGCCTCCTCCTCGCCCTCGCCCAACAGCGTCGTCACCGACACGCTCCAGCCCGGCACGCGAGACCAAACCATCGCCGTCATCCCCGTCAGCGGCCTGATCGTCGACGAGACCGAGACCCTCTTCCGCCGCCACCTCGCCAAGGCCGCCGAGGACGAGAACGTCCGCGCCATCGTCCTCGACATCAACAGCCCCGGCGGCACCGTCACCGACAGCGACCAAATGCACCGGGCGCTCCTCGGCTTCAAGAACGAACGCAAGATCCCCGTCGTCGCCCGCTTCGACGCCGTCGCCGCCAGTGGCGGCTACTACCTCGCCTGCGGCGCCGACCACATCGTCGCCGAGCCGACGACCATCACCGGCAGCATCGGCGTGCTCATCCAGTTCCCGCAGCTCAGCGAGTTCGCGGAGAAGACCGGGATTCGCCTGCAAACCATCGTCAGCGACGGCTCGCCGCGGAAGGACTTTCTGGACACGTTCCGCGAGCCCGACGAGCAGGATCTGACCGACGTCCGGGCGTTGCTCAACGAGCAGTACGAGCTGTTCCGCAAGGTCGTCGAAACCGGCCGCGGCGGGGCGATCCGGTCGGCGGGCAGCACCGTCGACGAAGTCGCCGACGGGGCCGTCTACGTCGGCGACCGCGCGTTGGCCCTGGGCCTGGTCGACACCATCGGCGGCCTCGACGCGGCACTCGGCGAGGCGGCGAACCGGGCGAATCTGACCGACCCCCGCATCGTCCGCTACAGCCGCCCGCCGACCCTCGCCGAGCAGATCGGCCTGGCGTCGGGCCCGGCGTTGGGCGACGTGAAGCTCGACACCGACGCCGCCGCCGGCCTTGTCGTCCGCCTCCTGCACGAAGCCACGGCCCCGCGAGCCTTGTTCCTCTACCGCGGCGTGCAGTAGGTCACCGGCGGCAGAATTTTCCGCTTGCGTTAGGTCGATCTTCTCCCTAATCTCCTCCGTACAGCAACCGGGCCCCGGCGGTGTGACTCCCGTCCAGCCCGGTGCCGGTATGGGCCAGCGTCGGCAGGCTTCCTCGCGTGAAGCCGCCCGGCGTCCGCCCCGTGCAACGGATGCACAACCGGCTTTTCAGAGTCACGAACACCCGGCCGGCTGGTCCGCACGCGAGCGGACGAATCCCCGGCCCGAAAGGTTTCCCCATGGCCAAGGCCTCTGGTAAGTCCACCGCGCGCGCGTCCATCGAAGACGTCGCCGCCCTCCGTGCCGATGCCGGTGCACGCGGCACCGCGCTCACCCGCGCCCTGCAACAGATCGAACGACAGTTCGGCAAGGGCAGCGTCATGAAACTCGACGGCGACCCGCAGCCGATCGACGGCATCCCCACCGGCGCCCTCAGCCTCGACATCGCCCTCGGCGGTGCCGGCGTGCCTAAGGGTCGCATCATTGAGGTCTACGGCCCGGAATCGTCCGGCAAGACGACCCTCGCATTGCACATCGCCGCCAGTGCTCAGAAAGAGGGCGGCGTCTGCGCCTTCATCGACGCCGAGCACGCCCTCGACCCGACCTGGGCCAAGCGGATCGGCGTGAAGCTCGACGAGCTCATGGTCAGCCAGCCCGACACGGGCGAGCAGGCCCTGGAAATCTGCGAGCTGCTGGTACGTTCCAATGCCGTCGACGTGATCGTCGTCGACTCCGTCGCGGCCCTGATCCCGCGGGCGGAGATCGAGGGTGAAATGGGCGACAGCCACGTCGGCCTGCAGGCCAGGCTCATGAGCCAGGCGTTGCGCAAGCTGACAGGTGCGATCAGCCGCAGCAAGTGCATGGTGATCTTCATCAACCAGATTCGTGAGAAGATCGGCGTGATGTTCGGCAGCCCCGAAACCACACCCGGCGGCCGGGCGCTCAAGTTCTACAGTTCAGTCCGTATTGATGTTCGTCGTACCGGCAGCATCAAGGACGGCGACGTCGCCGTCGGCAACCGGACGCGAACCCGCGTTGTCAAGAACAAGATTGCCCCGCCATTCCGCGACG
>CAYQCT010000159.1:0-7101 GCA_964416015.1 uncultured Tepidisphaerales bacterium | reverse complement strand
CTCGGGGTGATGATCGATGTGCTTTCTTGGCCGTTTAACGTGGGGTTCGCGGACCGCTTATTACTCTGTCGCTGCGGTTGCGGATGTCGTTGAAGCACTTTGTGTGCGATCTTGAGATCCTTCGACCTCCACTAAGGCGTGCTCATCCGCAAGCTCGCGGTTGCGGGTCATGAAGATTGAGCAAACGGCGGGGAGCACGACCAGTGTAAGTGCCGTCGAGGTGACGATGCCGCCGATGACCACCGTCGCCAGCGGACGTTGGACCTCGCTGCCGACTCCAGTGGAGATGGCCATGGGGATGAAGCCGACGACATCGGTGATGGCGGTGGCGAGCACTGGGCGCAGGCGGGTCGTGGCCGCGGTGACGATCGCCTCGCGGGCGGGCAGGCCGCTGTTCAGGGTGCTGCGGATCGCTTCGATGAGGATCTGCCCGTTCAGAACGGCCAATCCCGAGAGCGCGATGAAGCCGACGGCGGCGCTGACGCTGAACGGGATGTCGCGGAAGCCGAGGGCGAAAATGGCCCCGACCGCGGCGAACGGGATGCCGGTGTAGATGATGACCACGTCCCGCAGGTTCCCCAAGCTGAAGTAGAGCAGCACGAAGATCAGCAGCAGCACGACCGGCACGACGACCGCGAGGCGGAGCTTGGCCCGCTCCAGGTTCTCGAACTGGCCGCCCCACTCCAGAACGTACCCCTCGGGCAGTTCGACCCGCTCGGCAATCGCCTGCCGTGCCTCCTCGACGAAGGAGGCGGGGTCGCGGCCGACGACGTTGGACTGCACGCGGATCAGCCGGCGGCCCCATTCGCGGTTGATGGTCGCAGAGCCCTCGGTCGCTTCAACCGACGCCATCGACGACAGCGGCACGGCGACGCCGCCCTCGGTCGGCACGCGAATGTCGGCCACGGCTGCGGCGTCCTCGCGGTAGCGGTCGGGCAGGCGCACGACCAGCGGGAAGACGCGCTGGCCCTCGAAGACCTCGCCGACACGGATGCCGCCGATCGCCTCGACCACGTTGAGCACCTCGGCCGCCGCCACGCCGTAGCGGGCGACCTCGGCCTGATCGACCGCGACCTCCAACGCCGGCTGCCCCGTGATCTGGTCGACGGAGATGTCCGACGCACCGGGCACTTCCAGCAGCACCCGCTGCACCTCGTCGGAGAGGCGCAGCAGCTCGCCGAAGTCGTCGCCGTAGATCTTGATGCCGATGTCGGAGCGGATGCCTGAGACCATCTCGTTGAGCCGCATCTCGATCGGCTGCGTGAAGGCGGTGTTGACGCCGGGGAGCTGGGAAATGATTTCCTCCATCTGCGCCGTCAGCTCCGCCTGCGTGTCGGCCTTTGTCCACTGCTCGCGTGGTTTGAGCGTGACGAAGATGTCGGTCAGCTCGATGCCCATGGGGTCGGTGGCGACCTCGGCGCTGCCGATGCGACTCCAGGCGTGATCAATCTCGTCGGGGAACGCTTGCAGCAGGGTCCGCTCGATCAGGCTGTTATAGCGGACCGACTCCTCGATGGAGACGCCGGCGAGCCGGATCGTGTTGATGGCGATCGCTCCCTCGCTCAGGCGCGGCACGAACTCGCCGCCGGTGCGGCTCCCCTGCCAGCCCGCGGCGGCGAGGAGGACGACGACCGCCGCCAGTACGCCCCACCGCAGCCGGATCGCCCACCCGACCAGCCACGTATACCCGCCGGTCATCGCCCGCCCGATGGGCCCGTCCTTCGCCTTGGCCTTGCGCGGCAGGAAGTAGTAGGACAGCACCGGCGAGAGGAACACCGCCACCAGCAGCGCCCCGACCAGCGCGAAGATGAACGTCCACGCCATCGGACGGAACATCTTGCCCTCGATGCCCTCCAGCGTGAGCACCGGCAGGAAGACGAGGATGATGATGCCCATGCCGAACACGATGGGCCGTACCACGCCGACGCTGGACTCGGCGACCGCGTCGAGCCGTTCGTCCTTCGTCAGCTTCCGGCCGAGCGCTCGTTCCCGCTCGCGCAGGACACGCAAGTTCGATTCGGTCATCACGACCGAGCCGTCCACAAGGATGCCGAAGTCGATCGCCCCGAGGCTGAGCAGACTCGCCGCGATGGCGAACTCGTGCATGCCTTGGACCGCAAAGAGCATCGCCAGCGGAATCGCGATCGCCACGAGCAGCCCGGCCCGGATGTTGCCCAGCAGTACGAGCAGTACGAGCACGACCAGCACCGCCCCGAGCCAAAGGTTGTGCCGGACCGTGCCGATCACCTCCTGCACCAGCGTGGTGCGGTCGTAGACAATGTCGACGACCACGTCCTCCGGCAGCGACGGCCCAAGTGCTTCGACCCGCTCGCGCAGGTCGGTCGTCACCGTGCGGCTGTTCTCGCCCATCAGCATGAACGCCAGCCCGAGCACCGCCTCGCCCTCGCCGTCGGCGGACACCGCGCCGCGGCGGATCTCGTAGCCGATCTCCACGTCTGCCACATCGCCGACACGCACCGGCGTGCCGTCCACCGAGTCGATGACGATGTTCTCGATCTCCGGGAGCGTCGAAACTCGCGCCAGCCCGCGGACGACGCTCGCCTGGCCGGAGGTCGTCACCTGTCCGCCGCCGACGTTGGCGTTGTTGCGCTCGAGCGCTTCAGTCACCCGCTCAATGGTGAAGCCATACTTCACTAACGCCTCGGGCCGGACGACGACATGGTACTGCCGCTCCTGCCCGCCCCACGAGTTGACCTCGGCCACGCCCGGCACCTTGCGCAGCTCCGGCTTGATGACCCAATCGTGCAGTGTCCGCAGCTCCTCCAGCGACCTGCCGGGGTCGTCGGAGCGGACGATGTAGTGGAATACCTCACCCAAACCGGTCGAGATCGGGCCGAGTTCTGGCCGGCCGACGCCGGTTGGAAGTTCGACCGTTGCCAGCCGCTCAGTTAGGTACTGCCGCGCGTCGATGATCTCGACGTCGTCCTCGAAGGTCGCCACGACCTGCGACAGGCCGAACTTCGAGATCGACCGCACGTCCTGCAACCCCGGCAACCCGCCGATCGAGAGTTCGACCGGGAGCGTGATCTGCTGCTCGATCTCCTCCGGGCTGAGCGCGGGTGCGACCGTGTTGATCTGCACCTGAACGGGCGTCGTGTCGGGGAACGCATCGACCGGGAGTTGGAACAACCGGAAGACGCCCACCGCGCTGACGATGCAGAACAGCAGGATCACGAGGAGCCGGTTCTGGAGCGAGAACTTGATGAGGCGTGGCAGCATGGTCGCTTTCGGGAGGGGCTGGAACGAAGCGAGGATCAGTCGTCAACGCAGCCGGCACCCAGGCGGGACTTGAGGAACTCCGTCTTCATCGTGAAGCCGCCGGACGTGACGATGTCGTCGTCCGTGCTGATCCCCTCGGCGACCGCGACACGGCCGTCGCCGGCGGAGGCAACCTCGACGCGGCGGGCCTCGTACAGGTCCGGCTCGCTGCGAACGAAGACGAAGCTCATGCCGTCGATGTCCTGCACGGCCTCGCCCGGCAGCATCAACGCGTCTGCCGGACCTTCGAGTTCCGCCGTTACCTCGGCGAACATGCCGTGGCGAAGCAGGCCGTCGTCATTCGACACCGACGCGCGGGCGCGAACCACGCGGGTCCGTTCGTCGATCTGCGGGCTGAGCCAAAGCAGCTCCCCGCGCAGCGCGGTGGACGGCATCGCCTTGACGCGAACGTTGACCGGCATCCCAGGCCGAAGCGCCGCGGCATGCTCCTCCGGGACGGCAAGTTCCACCCACATGGTCGAAAGGTTCGCCACCTCAAACAGGGCCGCCCCCGGCTCGACCGCTTCGCCGATCACCGCGTCGCGGCCGACGACCGTGCCGGCGAATGGGGCGCGGACAACTAAGTCTGATGACGACGATCCGGAGTTCGCGATCGCCGCGACGTCGGCCGTGGAAAATCCAAGATTCAACAGGGCTTGCTCCGCCTTGCGACGGTCCAGCTCGGCGAGCCTGAACGCCGCCTCGGCCGCCTCGGCGTCACGCTTGGCACCGATGTTTTCCTGCACGAGTTGCGACTCCCGCTCGTACGCGGCGGACGTCACATCCGCAGTCGCCAAGGCCGACAGGTAGGCAGCCTTGGCATCGGCGACGGCGGCTGAGTTGATCGTCGCAAGCGGCTCTCCCGCCTCGACGACCTCGCCCACATCCACCAGCACCTCGGTCACCACGCCGGACGCCAGCGGCGTCACCCGCGCCCGACGGTTGTCATCGAAGCGTACCTCGCCGAGGAGGTCGAGCGACGCCGCGTTCTGTCCGGCCGTCGGCCGCTGCGTGGTGATGCCTGCAAGGTCCGCCGAACGATCGGAGGCCATGCGGATCTTCAGCGACTCACCGGCGGCAAGCTCGGACGCCCGCTGCGGCTGGCAGATGCCGCAGTCGGCCTCGGCCACGCCGTGCTCGTTGCAGAACAAGGCTGCCGCCTGATCGCCGGACTCATTGGACGCATTTTCGTCCGCCGGCGCATCAGTTCCGCGGCTCGGATCGCACAGGTGGCACTCGTCTTCGTAAAGCGCGTGCTCGACGCACCACAGCCGGTCTGGGTCTTCGAGCTGCGGCTGACAGGCCCAGCAGCGGTCCTCGTACCGGGCGTGCTCGGTACACCAGAGCCGGCCCTTTTCACGCTTGCTCGGGTCGCAGATGAAGCACGTTTCGTCACCGGCGTGGTCGTCCGACGTGTGAGAAATCGTGGCGATCATCGAGGCGTCGGCGGCCTCGGTCTCGGCCGGCGCTTCGGCGGCGTCGTCACATCCTGCGACGAGCACCGTCGTGCCGATCAAGCCAGCGATGGCCAATGATCCGAGCGCCCGGATCAACAGTGGGTAGGGATTCACTTTCATGGTCGTTCTCCTTGCGTGGTGGGGGTGGCGGATTCGAACAGCGGCGATGCGGTGAGGCCCTCGACCTCGGCCGTCGCGCGGTGGTAATCGGAAACGGCTTCAACGAGTCGGGACTCGATCTCAAACAGCGTCTGCTGTGCTTCGAGCACAGCGACGTAGGCAACCTTGCCCTCCTGATACGCCCGACGCGTCGCCTCGAACGCCTCAGTCGCAGCCGGCAACAGTCGATCCTCGACCGACCGTGCCTCCTGATACGCCACGTCCAGATCGCCGTGGGCGCGAGTCAGACGCAGCGCCAATTCGCGGCGGGCGGCTCGGGATGCGTCTGCCGCTTGCGCGACGGCGAGGCGGGAGGCGAGAACGTCGCCCTGGTTGCGGTCGAACAGCGGCAGCGGCACGGAGATACCGGCGACCAGCCCCGGCTCATCCACCTCGCCCTTGTACTGACCGCCGACAGTGACCGTGGCGTTGGGCACCCCTCTGCTCCGCTCCAAGTCAACGGTCGCTTGCTTCCGCGTGAGGTCCGCTGCGGCCCGTTGAAGTTCTGGGTGGTCATCGAGTCGCTCCAGCAGTACTTCGAGCGACGGCACCTCTGTGACTGGTGGCATCTCACCGCTCACGGCGTCGAACGTCGGTTCGTCCTGATCCCAGGACGCTGCCAGTTCACGTCGGGAGGTGCGCAGGCGACGCTCAAGTTGATCCACCCGGATGCCGGCCGAATCGCTTTCGAGACGTGCACGCGTGGCGTCGATCGGCGACACGTCCCCGGCGGCGACGCGACGCTCGATCGTCCGCGTCGCCTCACCCGAAAGCGCCGCCGCCCGCTTTGCCAGTTCGACCCGTCGCTGCATTTCCAGCACCCGCAGGTAGCGAAGCGTGGTCTCGGTAAGAACTTCCAGCCGCGCCACCTCGTACTCCGCAACAGCGACCGCTTCGCCCGCTCGGGCGGCGTCGATCCGGCGTTGCCGTTTGCCGCCGAGTTCAAGCACTTGGCTGAGCGCGACGATCGTCTCGGCCCCGTCGAACCCGCTCAGCTCGTTGTCGCCAGCAAAGCCCTCGACTTCAACGCTAAGTTCAGGATTCGGCCGCAGCCCCGCCTGCAACCGCCGGGCCTCGGCGATGCGTGGCTCCCATGCCCGTGTCCGCAGGCGCGGGTTGTGCAAGAGCGTTGCTGCCAACGCGTCACCCAAAATGATGTCGCCGGTGGGTAGCTCGTCGGGAGCATGTTCCGTCACCGCCGGCTGCGACGAAGGGGTGGGCCAGCGACCAGTCTCCATACCGGCAAACGGTTCGCTGGCGCAGCCGGCAACCAACCCGAGCGTCATCAAGGCAAGCGCGGAGGCAGATCTGAAGATGGTTCTTCGAAAGGCGAACAAGTAGGTGATCCTCGTTGAGAAGCAATCGGACGCGGTCAAAACGACGGCGAATCATCTCGGTGTTGAACGAACACCAAGACACGAGAGCTTCTCAAACGATCAGGATCACGGCACGCAACACCACACCCAAGGTACTGGGTGGTACGAGATAACCGGCAGCGATGAGGCCGGCATCAAACGCTTTGAGGACCGTGAGGTCGATGACCCATGCTGGCGGTACCGATTCCACATCCGGCGGCGTCGGCACCGATACGCGGTCCCCGACAGTCACTCCGTCTTCTACGAAGCGGCTGACCTCGCAGGACTCGTCGCACGGCTCGCCGGCGTCATCGTCGCAGAAGTGGGTGAACGCCTGCACCGTCGTCGTGCCATCATCGCAAACGCACGCGAACACCGGCGTCGCGAACGTGACGACCGCGAGACACGCAGTAAGCAGGAGGTTGAGCGGCGACGGGACACGCATCGGGTTCCTGAGACTGTTACACGCCACCGTGAAAAAGTCAATGGAGCGGGTTACTGTTCCGGAGTGCCGACTCTCGCATCCAGACCACGCCGCGCGACCACGCCGACAGTTTCGACCTGCCGCTCCGCGCCGCTTCCAAAGACTACCGGCCGCGATCCAGCGATTGAGGTGCGTCCGCTTCTCGGTGTGGACGAGGCGGACCGACTGGGCCAACTGTTTGGCTGCCTCGCCCACCCGACGCGGCTGCGCCTCATTCACGCGCTCATCCGTGCCGGCGAACTGTGCGCCGGCGACCTCGCAGGTGCGGTCGGCGTGACGCCGCAGGTCGCCTCGAACCAGCTCAAGCGCTTAGCCGACCTCAAGGTCGTCGCCCGCCGGCGCGACGGGCTGTCCTCGATCTACCGCG
>CAYQCT010000158.1:0-7210 GCA_964416015.1 uncultured Tepidisphaerales bacterium | reverse complement strand
GTAGCCCTTGGCGCGCAGGTCGGCGATGAGATGGCCGCCGATGAAGCCGCCGGCCCCGCATACGAGAACGAGGTCGTCTTTGGCGGCGTGGTGTTCGGCGGACATGGCGTGGTGGTCGAAGGTACGGATCGGCCCGAAGGCGGGGCGGCATTATGTGGGCGCTGCCGCCGGAAACCAAACGTCCGGTACGTGCGCCCGCTTATCCTGAAAGCATGGCCGACGCTCCCGAGACGAAGACGCCGCGCCCTCGGCGGTGGAAGCGGAAGCTGTTGGTCGGCGTCGCGGCCGTGCTGGCGTTGCTGCTGATCTTGATCGCGTTGCTGCCGACGCTGCTGTCGACGGGGCCGGGCACGCGTTTCATCGTCGGGCTGGCGGAGGATTCGATCAACGGCTCCGTCGAACTCGACGACCTGTCGATCGGCTGGTTCAGCGGCACACGCGTGGCCGGGCTCGTCGTCGAAGACACGCAAGGGCGTCCTGTCCTGCAGTCCGGCGAGATCACGACGGACGCAACCGTCCGCGACTTCCTCGGCTACGCCCTCGGCGGCGACCTCGACCTCGGCGACGTCTCGCTCGACGCGAATCTGCCGGTCGTCGAGATCAAGCCCGACGGCACGACGAACCTCGCCGATGTCTTCGCCACGGGCGGCGAATCGGAAGATTCCGGCCAGCAGAGCATCACCGGCGACATCACGCTCCGCCGGTTCGACGTGACGGTCCAGCAGGTCGACGAGGTTGGCAACAAGATCGGGCCGTTCGCGTCGGCCGACTTGACCGACGGCGTGCTGAAGCTGGCGGATGGCGAGGTGGCGAACGCGCTCGACCTCAACCTCCGCGTGAATGCCGAGCCCGGCGGCCAGGTCGGCGTCGTCGGCACGATCGGCGAGACGACGTCGCAGGCGGTCACGCTCGACGGCGTCTCGCTGCCGGCGATCGAGCTGCTCGTCGCGGCAATTGGGGAGCCGTTGCCCGTCACCCTCGCCGGTATCGGCAGCGGGACGGCGGTCGTTGAAGCGGACGCGGACAGGCAGACGGTCGAAGCCGGCCTGCGGTTCGAGGACGTCCGCGTCGATCCCGCGACCGGCGGCGAGGGCTTTGCGTCGAACGTCGTCACGCTCGTCGTCGACGCGACGCAGCCGACGGACGGGCCGGCGAGCGTGCGGGAGCTTCGGCTCGTCACCGACGACGGCCATGCCGCCATCGCTGCCGACGTCGGCGAGGGCGGCGTGGCGGGCGTCCGCAACTTGACCGTCGACGTCGACCTGCCGTGGCTGCAAGCCGAAGGCGGCGGGGCGAGCGTCGCCGGGCTCGACGTCCTGTTCTCGCTCGACGCGGCGGCGGCGAAGCGGTCACTGAACGACCTCGCCGTCGTAGCCGGGATCGACGACTACGCGGGCATCGTGACAGGCCGCCTTCGGACGCAAGGCAGCGGCGACTTGCGGGTGCTACTCGAAGCCGACGCGGCCGACGTGCGGGTCGCGACGACGGACGCGCCGACGCCGTTGCACGTCGCCGATGCCGACGTTCGCCTCCTGGTCGGCCTGACGCCGGACGGCACGGTGCCGTTGCTGGAGGCCGACGTGACGCTGCGGGACGACGCCGGCCAGGTCCTGGCGGTTCGGCTTGAAGGGGCCGGGCTGGACCGGGCGACGCAGGCAATCGAGTCGCTGGCGATCGAGCAGTTCGACGTGCCGAGCTATCCGCGACTGCGAACCATGTTCGGCGGCGTCGCGGAGCTGCCGGAACTCGCCGAAGATCCGGGGCCTTTGGCGTTGGCCGGCAGTGTGTCGCTTCGCGAGGGCGTGGTGGACGTAGGCGACGAGCCGGTTGAATTTCGACTGAATGATGCCGTCGTAGCGCAGGTGTCGGGCGGCCTGGTCTTCCCGGCGCTACGGGATTCGGCGGCGGAAGCTTCGTCCAGCGGATCGGTCGCAACGATCGGCCTCGTCGTGAACCTGCCGGACCTTGCCGCAGCCGAAGCGTTGCTTCGCGCCTTCGACTTCGAGACGCCCGTCACCGGCGCGGCCATCCTCACACTCAATGCCAGCCTCGACGACGGCGACGCCATCGGATCCGCCACGGTCGCGCTGAACGATGCGACGGCCGAAGGCTTGACATTGCGTGGCCAGTCGAAGCTGCGACTTTCCGCCGATGGCGTCGAGGTCGAGAGTGCCGATCTCAACGCCAACGGCGGCACGCTATCGCTGGCCGGTGCCCGCTACGACTTCGCCACCGGCGTCCTTACGCTGCCGACCGGTGAGTTGGCGAGCGACGTCAGGCTCAACCGCGTCCTGGCGAACCTCCTGGGCCAGTACGTCAGCCCGCTCCTTGCCGATCCGCAGGCGGCCGAAGGTCGGTTGTACGCGACGGTCACGGCACCGCTCCGCCTCACGCTCGGCGAGGGCGACGCTTCGAAGGACCGCGTCGAAATCGACTTCCGGATCGACGAGATGGTCGTCACGAATGACGTCGTCGGCGAGGTCGCGGACCAGTTGTACACGCAAGCTGAAGACGCCGTCATTGCCGCCGCCGGAGCGGCCGGACGCGTGCCGGGCGTGGACCTGCGGGCGATGCTGCGGGACAGATTGAATCTCGATCCCGGCGGTGCCGTTCGCGGCGAGATCGACCGCGTCGCCGGGACCGTCCGCGACTCGTCGCTGTCGTGGGTTGATGGCGTCGTGCGGAGCACCGTCACGATTGACGTTCTCGATCCCCGCCGCGACGGCGACGGACGAACGTACGCCCTGACCTTCGCCGGCGGCGTCGATGCGGAGACGCTTGCGATGGACATCGGCTTGACGGTCCCCGTCGAACTCATCGAGAAGTGGTCCGGCGAAAACCCGGGCGACCTTGTCGACCTCTTTGGCGACCGGCCCTTCCGGACCATCGTGCCAAACGGCGTCACCGTCGCCCTCGGCGGCACAACCCCACGGCCGGAGGTCGACGCGCGAACGTCGTTCGACGCGATCGCGCCTCGCGTCACCGACGCACTGCTCAAGAACCTGACCCGTGGTGGCGCAAGGGAAACAATCGAGCGCGGGCTCCGCGGAATCTTTGGCGATTGATAGGGTTGGAAGCCGATTCCGTACGTCGCTGTCGATCTCAAGCAGACTGCTGTAAAGGCGCTTCACTGAAGATTCATCATTGATGTGGATCTCTTGATTCGATGTGTACGCCTTGCGGTTTCGATCGATATGATCCGTAATGCTGGCGCGGCATACGCCGGCTCTGTACAACATACTTCTAAAAATTGGGTTTCGAGACGAAGATGGCAACACGTGCCGACTTCTCCGCGACGACTTCGAATTCGTTATCCCCCTGTCGCAGATCCACATCGAGTGTGCCTTCGTCGCCTTCGAAAACGGACCGGCCGTTGATCGAGACGTTCACTGGTCGCCAGCGGTCGCTGCGGATGCGGAGCTTGGCGGAGCGGTCGTGTGCGCTTTCAAGAATCGCTCGCCCGACCGCAATTCCATCCCGAGCCGGCTTCAACGCGAACGAATCGCTCGCATCGACCCGCTGATCCTCCCACTCCTCCGGCGGCGTCGCCGTGTCGGCCGTCGTGCCGACTTGCCAACGGTCCAGGACATCCTCGTCGCTCGTGTGCCGCTTGGCTTCTTCCCAGCTTTGCCGCAACTCCTCCGGCGTCGGCGGGTCGAAGTGCTTGCCGCTGCCCGGGATCAGCGACCGCTTCGCGTCAAGGTCCGGCAGGTAGCCGCCGTCCTTTAGGAAGCCGTGCGCCGCGATCAGCTCGTCGGCCATCTCCACGATCTTGTCCAACGGCAACATCGCCGCCGTCAACGGGTCAGCCATGCACGCCTGATATACAGCGTCACGCGAACCTTCCTGCACCGCCACGCTGAACAGCTCATGCTGTGTGACGTGCGGCATCATATAGTTGATCAATTGCGGCGGCAGCTCGCCCACCCGCGTCGGCTGGCAGCCATTCGCGTCGACGAGCGTCGGAACCTCGATGATCGCGCTTGCAGGTAGATTCGCAATCGCACCTTCGTTCCGCATGTTGCCATAGACCGTGCTCGGCGTGTTCGTGACAATGCTGTTGGCGATCACGCTGCCGTACTCATGACTCTTTTTGACGTCTTCCCGCTTCATCGGCTCGTCGCTGCGGGCGAAGTCGACAAGACGCTCGAACTCATCAACAATCCCGTCGCACCTACGCAAATACTCGTCGATCGGAACCTTATATTTCTCCGCCATTCCCTTGTGAGGGAGGAAGTGGGCACTGTACTCCGCATTGTGCTCCGAGCTCTCCGTCACGGCATAGCCGAGTCGGATCATTAACTCATAGCGGACCGAGTCGCGTTGATCCTGAATCTTCTGCGGTGCGACCTCGAATAACTTCGGGTATAAATCTTGACCTTCGTGCTCAAGCTCAAGGAAGAACGACATGTGGTTAATGCCCGCACAAAGGTACTTTACCTCGTCAGCCGGCACACCAGCGTCGGCGGCTCGATTGGCGAGAGTTCCCTGAACGGAGTGACATAGCCCAACTGCGTTCAGATCCGGCTGAGCGTCGAGCAGTGCCCGCATGTTCATGCTCATCGGATTGCTGTAGTTCAACAGCCAGCAGTCCTTCGCCGCGTGTTCCATGATGTCGTCTGCGAGCGACTTCATGAACGGCTGTGTTCGCAGTGCTCGAAAGATTCCGCCGGGTCCGGTCGTGTCAGCGATCGTGAAGTTCAGGCCGTACTTGCGCGGAATCTCGAAGTCGACCAACGTCGAATTGAATCCGCCGATCTGCACCATGCACACGACGAAGTCGGCGTCTCGCAACGCTGTGACCTGGTCCTGCGTGCTCTCGATTACGGGCTTGACGCCCAGTGCATCGGCGGCCTTTTGGCAGAGCCGGCTGCCGACGTCGAGCCGGTCGGCGTCGATGTCCATGTAGCTGAACGTCGCGTCTTGGAAGGGCTCGTACTGCAGCAGGTCACCCGTGAGGTTGCGACTGAACACGACGCTGCCCGCGCCGATCATGGCGATCTTCGACATGCCGACACGGTAAGCAGCCCGGTTTGGCAAGGTGCACTCCGAGTCGGTAGCGTCGGCCGCCGATGCCGCTCGCCCGCGTCGCTACCTTCGTTCTCCGCGGCATCGAGGCGGTCCTGTGTGACGTCGAAGTCGACTCGTCAGGCCGCGGCCTCGACCATGTCACGCTCACCGGCCTGGCTCAGGCGGCAACGAAGGAGAGCGTCGACCGCACCCGCCGCGCGATCCGCAACAGCGGCCACCCGACGCCCAAGGGCCGTGTCCTCATCAACCTTGCCCCGGCGGACCTCAAGAAGGACGCCGCCGCGCTCGACCTGCCGATCAGCGTCGGCCTGCTCCGCTGCGTCGGCAGCTTCGACAACGACCGGCACCGCGACTACATCATCGCCGGCGAGCTCGCCCTCGACGGCCGCGTCCGGCCAATTCGCGGCGCGTTATCGATGGCGATGCTTGCCGCCGAACAAAAGCTGGCCGGCGTCATCGTGCCGACGGCCAACGCGAAAGAGGCGGCCGTCGTCGAAGGCGTCGAGGTGATCGGCGTCGCGTCCATCGCGCAGGTCGTCGCCTTCCTCAACGGCGACGCCGACGCACCGGTTCCGAACGACATCCCGGACGAGCCCGCGCCTGCCGAGGACGAGCCGATGGATTTCGCCGACGTCCGTGGGCAGGAGGCGGTGAAGCGTGCCGTGACGGTCGCTTGTGCGGGCCGGCACAACCTGGCGATGATTGGCCCGCCGGGAACGGGCAAAACGATGCTCGCCCGGCGGATGGGCTCGATTCTGCCGCCGCTGAGTCGGCGGGAAGCGTTGGAGACGACCCGCGTTTACAGCGCGATGGGCAAGATGCCGCCGGGCGTCAGCCTGCTGACGACGCGACCCGTCCGCGCGCCGCACCACTCGGCCACCGCGCAAGCCCTCGTCGGCGGCGGCAGCGTCCCGCGGCCGGGCGAGTGCTCGCTGGCACACAACGGCATCCTCTTCCTCGATGAGCTGCCCGAGTTCGGCCGCAACGTCCTCGACATGCTCCGCGAGCCGCTCGAAGGCGGCGAGATTACCGTCAGCCGCGTCCACGGCAGCCTGCGGTTTCCGGCGGACTTCATGCTCGTCGCCGCGATGAACCCGTCCCACGGCGGCGATGATCTGCCGGACGGCAAGGAAAACAAGTACCTTTCACGCCTCAGCGGCCCGCTGCTGGATCGCATCGACCTGCACACCGACGTCCCCAAGGTCGGCTACGGCGAGATGGCCAACCGGGCCGTCGGCACCGACTCGGCCACGATGCGGGCGGCCGTGTTCGATGCCCGCCGGCGGCAATTCGCTCGGTTCGACGGCGACGCCGCAATGACCAACGCCCGCATGACCGGCAAGCAGCTCGACCGCCTCGTTCCGCTCGCCGACGACGCGATGCGGGTCCTTCGGCAGGCGATGGAAGAGCTCGGATTGAGCGCGCGAGCGTACGACAAGGTCCGCCGCGTCAGCCGCACGATCGCCGATCTGGACGGCAGCGACGACGTCAACTTCGGCCACGTTGCCGAAGCGGTTTCGTACCGACTTCTCGATCGCAAACACTGACGTCCGCCCGCCGCATCATGCGGCGCGAAAGCCTTTGGCCGTCTGCTCGTCGAGGTCGTCGTACTGCCGCCGTGGCACGTGCTCGATGAGCCGTTGCACGACTGTCTCGCTCGTGATGCCCTCGGCGTCGGCGTTGAAGTTTGTCGTGATGCGGTGCCGCAATGCGGGCACGGCCAAGGCCCGGATGTCTTCCGTGCTGACGTAGGGCCGCCCGTGCAGGAGCGCTCGCGCCTTGCCGCCGAGGATCAGGAACTGCCCGGCCCGCGGGCCGGCACCGAAATCGACGTACTCCTTCACGAACTCCGGCTCGCCCTCGCCGTGGCGACTGGCGCGGGTCAGGGCCAGCGCGTACTTGATGACGTGATCCGCCGCCGGCACCTTGCGGACGGTCTCCTGCAGGCTCAGGATCTCGTCGCGGCTCAGGATCTGCTTGAGCTCGTGCCGTTGCGGGGCCGTCGTGCGGCGGACGATTTCAAGCTCCTCGTCCTCCGTCGGATAGCTGACGAGGATGTTGAACATGAAGCGATCCAGCTGGGCCTCCGGCAGCGGATACGTGCCTTCCTGCTCGATCGGGTTCTGCGTCGCGAGGACGAAGAACGGCTCGGGCAGGGCGTACGTCTTGCCGCCGGCGG
>CAYQCT010000157.1:6881-7242 GCA_964416015.1 uncultured Tepidisphaerales bacterium | reverse complement strand
TCGTTTCGGAGATTGCGCAGCTTCCAAGCAAGATCCGTACGACACCACGAACGGTTACGACACCGGCCCGACGTCCTCGACGCCGGGCCGCTTCGTTTCTGCTCCGCTCTCTCAGGCCGAGTGCCGCATCGGCACGACGCTGCGTTGGCCCGGCCCGATGCGTGCCGGGTGACTCGCCCGCGAGCCGAAGCTGCCGGCCGAGGCTTGCAGCGGCGGCGGGGGCGAGCCGCCGTCGCTGCCGCTCCGCGGGTGGGCGTCGTCGTACGCCTGCTTCATCCGCTGCGTCGTCAGGTGCGTATAGACCTGCGTCGTGCTCAGGCTCTGGTGGCCCAGCAGCTCCTGCACGCTCCGCAGGTCGGCC
>CAYQCT010000157.1:3951-6871 GCA_964416015.1 uncultured Tepidisphaerales bacterium | reverse complement strand
CCCCGTTGTTGAGCAGGTGCGTCGCGAACGAGTGCCGCAGCGTGTGCGGACTGATGCCGGGGTCGAGCCCGACCATGAGCAGGTACTTGTCGAGCTTGCGGCGGACGCTGCGGGTCGACAACGGCTCGCCGTGCTTGTTCAGGAAAACACGACTTTCAGCGGTGACGCCCGGCGCGGCGGCCGGTTCGTCCGGGTCGATGCCGCGCCGCTCGAGGTACTTGTGGACGGCCAGAATCGCCTGACTGCCGATCGGCGTCAGCCGGTCCTTGCGGCCCTTGCCGCGGACCCGCAGGATGCCCTCGTCGAGGTCGATGTCGCCCAGGCCCAGCTCGACCAGCTCGCTCACGCGGATGCCGCTCGAGTACAGGACCTCGAGCATCGCCTTGTCGCGACAGCCGAGTTCTTCGGAGTCGTCGGGCGCGTCGAGAAGCCGTTGCACCTCGTCGAGGTCGAGACACTTCGGCAGGCGTTTTTCCTGCTTCGGCGTGCGGATTCCCGTCATCGGCGAGGCCGAAGCCTTGCCACGCTTGATCAGGAATTTGTAGAAGCTCCGCAGCGTCGCGAGCTTTCGCGCCGTCGTGCTCTTGGTGTAATTCTGGCCGTGAAGGTACGCGAGGAAGTCGCGGACCGTCGCGGGCGTGCAGTCGCAGAGGCGTGCGTCGACGGGTGTCTCGTCGGCGATGCGTGCGTCGCCGCCGTAACTCATGCCGATTTCGCCGGCGACGAACTGCGTGAACTGGGCGAGGTCGGCCGCGTAGCTGCGGACGGTGTAGTCGCTGAAGTGCCGCTCGTACTGGAGGTAGTCCAGGAACGCCGACGCCGAGGCGGGACGATTCTCGTCCGGCGGGGCAACGGGCGGTGCGTCGCCGGGTTGCGGCTCGCGGGGGGAAGTTGAGGCGGGCGAAGAAGTAGGTTCGGCGGGGGCCAGGTGCGTCATGGTCGCGGGTCCTTGCGGCCGCTGTTGGCCGGGACTGCGATCGGTGAATGAGCGAACCGGCTCGGGTGCCAAGCCCCATCCGTGGGGACCCGTCGCTTTGCCGGCAACGTCGTCGGGCGAATCCGCGCCCGACGCCGAGGCATCGTGTCGACCCTTCGCAGCAGCAGCTACCGACGCGCGGCAGCCTCTGCGGGAAGGGCGGTCCTCGTCCGTCTCGCCGACGAGGATCGTTGCCCGTGGCGGCAGGTCCGGTCATCCCGGCCTGCTCGCCTGACAACCCCTACTTCGGCAGATGCAGCCCAATCTCTTTCGCCAACTCGCCGCCCAACTGGTGACCCATGACGGCCGCGTCGAACCAGTCGAACGTCAGCGACGCATCCGCCGCCATCGCCGCCAGGTGCTTCAGCACCGTCGACTCGTCACCCGGCTGGTACGCGATCTGAAACACGTGCCCCTGCTTCTCGACCCGCAGGCACCGACCATCGTCGGCGTCGTGCTGCATGCGGTCCGACTGTTGAAATTCGACGTCGTTCATCGGGAATCTCCGAGCTGGGTCCATTGGTCGCCGCGGGCGACCGAGTTGCGGCGGGCTTTGACGCTTCGACGTTCCGCAGAAGCGACTTGAGCCGTCTGCCGCTGCGAAACCTGCTCGGCCACCTCGGCCAGCAGGGCGTGATAAGCAAATCCCGCGTACTGATCCATCACAAGAAACACGCCCTCCGCTCCGGCGGCCTGGTCCGGATCGAACCGGCCCGACGCGTACGCGCGGGCCGCTTGACGCACGCTGCCGTCGCGTGCATCGAAGACGCCGGCGACCTGGACCGGGTTGCCCGCCGTCAACGCGTCGCCCGTGTCGAGCTGCACTGCCGTGGCGATTCGCGTCAGATCCCGCACGGCTTCGGCGCCCGGCATCGAGACCGGCTGCAAGCTGCCGGTGCGCGGGTAGACGGTCAAAGCCGCCCCGACCGTCGGCGGGTCGTACGGGTCGAAGAAGGTGATGGTCGTCAAGACGATCGCGTCCGCACCGACGGCTTCGCGGACCATCGCGGCCTCCTCGGGCGTGCGGATACGGTCGATGCCGAGCAGCAGCATGGCCTCGGCGACGCGGTTGACTGGCAAAGCCCGCACGCCTTCGACGGCCTGCAGCTTCGTGAACAGCAGGTCGGCCTGCAGAAGCGGATCGACGCCGGCGACGCCGCTGACATTGTCCGCGGGCGCGACGGCCCAGACCTGCGTCTGCGTCACCGGCAGGGCAATGCGTTCTTCGACGCCGTAACGGTCGTCGGCGGCACAACCGCCTGCGACAAGAACGGCGGCCAGGGCGAGTGCGCGGGCAGCGCGGATGGGAAGTGACCGCATGGGCTTCCTCCTGAAGCCAAAGGGCGGCGAACGTCGCCGACCGCGTCCGTGCGGCCGGGGGAACTCGACACCCGGTGCATCGGCATCCGGTGCGCACGAACTTGAGTGCGATCTCACAACGCGTAGTTCTCGGACTACGAAAGAAGCCGCAGGGCAAGGCCCGCGGCTTCGTCAGAATCGAATTCTGAACGACATCAGTCGACAAAGCGATCATCCGTCGAAGCGAACGGCGGGCGTGACTCGTCCTGCTTCGTCGCGACGTTCGGCGTCGGTGTGCTGCGGGTGGACTCGGCGCGGGCGCTCCAGACGCACTCGTTGCCGCCACGGTCGCTGATGAAGTAGACGCGGCCGTCGCTGGCCCAGGCGGGCGTCGCGTAGGTGCCTTTGCCGTCGGTGATGCGGTGCCGATCCGTGCCGTCGGCGTTGACGGTCCACACGTCCTGCCGGCCGACCGCTTCGTCCGTGTCCGGCATGCCGGCCGTCGGCTCGACGACCGTGGCGAACGAAAGCCGATCGCCGTCCGGCGACCAGGACGGGCTGACGAGGGCGGCGTTCGTGCTCATGGCGACCTCCGTCACCGCCGTCGGCTCGCCTTGCTCGAGCTTCATGGTCCACAGGCTGAAC
>CAYQCT010000157.1:0-3941 GCA_964416015.1 uncultured Tepidisphaerales bacterium | reverse complement strand
GGCCGCCACGCTGCCGAGCACGCTGGAACGCGATCACGTCCGCATCCGTCCGCGGCGACCAGTCCGGGAAGAGCCCGAAGCCGACCATCGTCTGTTCGCCGGTGGCGATGTTGGCGACCCAGATTTCCCACTGGTCGCTGCGACCGCCGACGCGGCAGAAGGCGATCCGCTCGCCGTCCGGTGCAAAGCTCGGATGCAGATCATGGCCGGTGCCTTGCGTGACGGCGGTGACGTTGCGGCCGTCGCGGTCCATGACGTAGATGTCCCAGCTGCCGCTGCGGTTGCTGCAGAAGGCGATGCGATCGCCGGTCGGGCTGAAGGTTGGGAAGGCGTCATCCGCCGGGTCGGTCGTCAGCTTCGTGACGGCAAGGCCGCTCGTGGCCTGCAGGTAGATGTCGCTTCGCGTCGAGTGCCGCGTGCTGGCGAAGGCCATGGCTTGGGCGTCGGGCGAGATGGCGACATCGGCGTCGAAGCCTTCGTCGACGAAGCTGTGCTGCTGGTAGCCGGCCCGGCCGGCGACGGGCACGTACCGACGCTCGCCGCTGTTACCGAATTCTCCGAAGGCATTGGGGTTGGAGGCGTCGAGGCTGATCTGCGTCGCGTCGACCGGCTCGGCCTGGGGCATCGGCACGTTGCCGAAGCGTGGCGTCGCCTGCTCGTCGGCGTCGGCGAGGACGACCGGCTGAGCGGCGGAGGTGTCGCGGGCAGACTCGAAGTCGGTCGAGTAGCACCCCGTCAGCAGGGCGGCGGCGGCCAAGGCGGCGGCGGGGCGGAGGGCGGTGCGGGACATGATCTTGAGGGTGCGAGAGGCAGAAGCACGCGGACGACCCGCGCAGCCGTCGTATCGGCCGCGTGTTGCCCCTGCATGAGTCGTGGATGCAAAGCCGCCCCCGCCCGATAAGCCTCATTCGGTCGGCTGGAACCAGGAGTCCAAAGCGGCGAACTGCCAAACGCCCGCATCGTCGGGCCGAATCACCGCCCGCTGCGCCACCGCGCGGCCTGTCTCGAAGAAGACAACCAGCTCCGTCACCGCCTGCGGCCGCTCGTCCGGTGCCTCGCCGATCAGAATACGCCCGCCGGCCTCTACCTTGACCGGCGGACCGAAGACGGGCTCGCCGTTCTGGTCCCGCATCGCCTCGTAGCCGGCAAAGGATCGGGCGAAGTCGGCAGCAGACATCTGCGACTGCAGGTTGGCGTCAAGATAGTCGTAGGCCGCGGCGGGATCGGTCATCAGAGCGTTGCCGAAGCCGTCGATGGTGTTGCTTGCGGAGCGTCGCGCGTTGACCTCTTCGAGAGCGACGGAAGCGCGGTTGAAGCCGAGCGTGCCAAGGATGAGCAGCGACCCGATCGCCGCCGCGATGGCGAGTGGCAGGCCCGCCTGCGTGCCGTGGCTTCGCAGCACCTGCACCGCCGCGACGACCGCGAGCACGACCGCGACCACCGGCAACAAAAGCAAGACCGGCAGCACGAACGAGCCGAGCCCCAGCACCGCCAGCGACGCCCGCCGTCGTCGTCATGCTCCGCAACCCGGCCAATCCGGAGGGCTTCGGCGGCGAATCGGGCGTTGCGTCGGTCACGAGTGCAGGCGAAAAGGTTACCGGACGTAAGCGGGTTGTCGGACTACAGCCGCGAGCGTTCCGCGTCCGAGAAGGTTATGCGATGACACCGCCCACCGACACTGCCGCCCGCCTCCGTCGTGCCGCCTCCCCGCTCGACGAGGGCGGCACGACTTCGACCTCGCCGGCCGAACGTCTGCGGCAGGCGATCCTCGAGGATCGCCGCCGGACGATCAGCGAGATCCGCAGCTTCAACCCGACGGCCGATTCCCGCTTCCTCGCCGAGTTCCGCACATCGGCTTTGAAGGACTACCTCGAACACCTCCGCCACGCCCGGCACAAGAATGTCCGCCTGGCCGGCTGGTTGCAGAAGCGAACCGCGGCCCGCCTGGCGAACCGCCGCGTCGCGGCCTGATCGATCAGCCGCCGAACGCGCGAGACACGATCTGCCAGAGTTCGATGTAGGCGTTGCCCCACGCGCCCTCGCGGAAGAACGTCTCGGCACTGCCGGGCTGCCCGATGAAGGGGCGGAGCACCCAGCCCGCCTGCACGCCGACGAAGGCGTAGATGCCGAGCCAGACGAACCGCAGCCGGCGGTGCACCGGATTCCCCGCGACCAACGGCCGATAGAACGTTGCCAGCCGGACCTGCCCTGCGATGCTGGCGGTACCAAAGACGACTGCGTTGACGAGAATCGCCGCCTCGTAGTCGTTGAAGGAGGCGTACCAGAACAACGTCACCGGAGCCAGCGCCAGCAGCACCACGGCCACGCCCGCCTGCGACGCTAGCAGCGATTGCAGCACCAGCTTGAAGTCCGACCCGACGCCGGCCAGGACGTTCAGGACGAAGAAGCCCGGCAACGCGACGCCGAACGCGACGAAGAGCAGCATCGGCACCTTGACGGCCGAGTAGAGCAGCTGCCACGTCCGTCCGTCCCACAGGCCACTGAACGTGCCCATGGCCAGGCCGTAAAGCAACGCGAAGCCGACGCCGACCAGCAGGGCGGTCCACCCGCCGATGTCGGGCGTG
Source organism: uncultured Tepidisphaerales bacterium (assembly GCA_964416015.1). Classification (GTDB taxonomy): domain Bacteria; phylum Planctomycetota; class Phycisphaerae; order Tepidisphaerales; family Tepidisphaeraceae; genus JBCDKH01. The sequence goes on along the minus strand of CAYQCT010000157.1, from coordinate 1,356 downwards.
GGCGCAGCGATGATCCGACGCAGCACGCCGTCGACCCGCTCAAGCGTCGGATGCTCGGCCGGCATCGGGTTCTACGAAAGAGAAACGTCAAGAAGCTCTCCGGCGATGCGGACGACGCGCTCGAAGAAGTTGCCGCCACGCTCGCGGAACCAGACGAATCCGCCTTCGTCGTAGCTGCCGACGAACGGCCGCAGGACCCAGCTCATCTGCGCGCCGACGAGGGCGAAGATGATGACCCAGACGTTGAAGATCGTCTTGACCGCCGCCTGCGTCGGGCCAGTCTGCAGGCGGTCGAGCGGGCCGGGCTCGCGACGGCGGACCTCGTGCCGCGCCGCATAGGCCGCGACGCTCTCCGAGCTGTCCACCGGCATCGTCTCCGGCTGCTCAACTGGCGGCGGCTCTTCCGACTTGGTTGGCTCGTCCGGCCTGATCGGCTCGACGAGGCGACGCAAGGTCTGCAGCAGAAAACTCAACCCGAGCACGCCCGCCGCGGCGAAGACGACGACGTTCAGCAGAAGGATGAACGGGTAGCTCGTCGTCGTGAAGTTGAAGAACGCGACGATCGTGCCGAAGCCGGCGAGCACTGCGATCATCACGCCGATCGCCGCCATGATCAGCCGGAGCATGTTCACCAGGCTCAGCCGGCTGCCGACGAGCGCGTTGAAGACGTAGAGCGACGGGAACGTCACCGCCAGCGTCAGCAGGAACAAGGCGGGCACCTTCATCGCGCTGCTGACGATCTGCAGCCACGCGCCGTCGCCCGTGACGACGTTGTAGCAGCCCATGCACGCGCCGTAGAACGCGCCCAGCAAGAGCACGCCGACGAGCATCGCCCGGCTGCTGACCTCGAGCTGGCCGCTGGTGATGATCTCCGCTCGCGTCGCCTGGCCGCGGAGGACGCTGTCGAGCTGGCGGAAGATCCCCATGCGCGTCCCATCATGCGGCAGGTAGGCGGATGTTGCGAATCACCTGCATAACCGCGTCGGCAGCCGCGCCTGGATGCCCGTTGGTGAACAACGATGAAGGCGTGGTGTCGCTTCCCCTTCAACGCCCGCACGTACCAGCGCTGGTCGTGCTGGCGGCGACGTTTCTGGTCGTGCTTGTAAGCCTCGTCCTGCTCGGCCGCGTCTGGTTCTGCGCGTGTGGAACGCTGCGTTTCTTCACGTGGGACCCGGCGACGATGCACAACTCGCAGCACATCGCCGACTGGTACGCCCCGTCGCATCTGCTGCACGGCATCGTCTTCTACTGGATCCTCGCCATCAGCTTCCCGAAGCTCGCGTTGCGGTGGCGGCTCGTGATTTCGATGATCGTCGAGTCGATCTGGGAGGTGTTCAAGAACTCGCCGATCGTGAT
>CAYQCT010000156.1:5972-7250 GCA_964416015.1 uncultured Tepidisphaerales bacterium | reverse complement strand
CGGCGTCGGCGGGGCGTTCGTCGCCGGCGGCATCGGCAGTGCGATCGCGCTCGGCGTGCAACGCGCACTCTTCTCCAGCGAAGCCGGCCAGGGCAGCGCGCCGATTGCCCACTCGGCCGTCCGCACCGACGAGCCGGTACGTGAGGGCGTCGTCGCCGGGCTCGAGCCGTTGATCGACACGCTCATCGTCTGCACGATCACCGCGCTGGTCCTGCTCAGCACCGGCGCGTTCAACCGCGAGGCCGAGGCGACTTTCGCTAGTGCCGACAGCCTGCAGATTCAGCAGGTCATGGAGCAGAACGACGACGGCGGCATGGAAGCGAAGGAGAACGCCTACACCTTGGCCGACACGTACGAGCTGCCGGAGCGGAGCGAGTTCTATCGCTCGCTCCGCCAGGCCGACCCGTTCGGGCTCGATCCGAAGGCGACCGAGCGGCCCGACTACGAGGCAGACCGGGACAGCGTCTTCGTCTTCGTCAACGCGACCGTCGACGGCAAGGTCGTCAAGAAGCAGGTCGTCGGCGAGGTCGAAGAAGACGCCGCCGGCGAACTGTACATCGACTGGAACGAGTTCGACAGCGCTGCGCCGCCGACGCTCGAGACGAACGAAGCCGGCGAGCCGACGCTGCAGCTTTACGGCAACTACGTCGGCTCGACGCTGACCGCCCACGCCTTTGACCGCGTCACGCCGGGCCTGGGCAAGTACCTGCTGACGGTGGCCGTCTGGTTGTTCGCGCTCAGCACGATCATTGCCTGGAGCTACTACGGCGAACAGGGCATCGTCTTCCTCTGCGGCGGCCTGAGCGAGGGCGGGACGAAGATCGCGGTGCTCGTCTACAAGCTCGTCTACTGCGGCCTGGCTGTCGTGACGACGGTCGAGATCGAAGGCTGGCTCGAGACGGACGCACAGCTCAACATGTGGACGACGCTGGGCCTGGGCGTGATGCTCGTGGTGAACGTGCCGCTGATGTGGCTGTTCGGCATGAAGGCGATGACGGCGTACCACGACTACATCGCGCGGTTTATGGCCGGGCCGATGCACGACGAGATCGGGCACGAGGCTGAAAGCAAGGATCCCGGGCCGCCGCCGGTGGTGTAGTCATGGCGGCCGTCGACCTCTTTGCCGAGCAGCGGGCGGGGTTGCGTCAACGTGCGCAGCCGCTGGCGGCGCGGATGCGGCCGACAACGCTCGACGACTTCGCCGGGCAACGGCATCTGCTCGGCGAGGGCATGCTGCTGCGTCGGCTCATCGAGGCCGACCGGCTCGGCAGCGTCCTC
>CAYQCT010000156.1:0-5962 GCA_964416015.1 uncultured Tepidisphaerales bacterium | reverse complement strand
ATCCGTCCCGCCAAGGGCTTCCTGCTCTACGGGCCGCCCGGCACCGGCAAGACGACGCTGGCGCGGATCGTCGCCGAGACGACGGCCAGCGAGTTCGTCCCGATGAACGCCGCCGCCGCGACGGTGAAGGACGTGCGAACAGCGCTCGACGCCGCCCGCGCCCGCGTCGAATCCGGCGGCGACAAGACGCTGCTTTTCCTCGACGAAATCCACCGCTTCAACAAGGCCCAGCAGGACGTCCTGCTCGGCGATGTCGAGGACGGCATCGTCGTGCTGGTCGGGGCAACGACGGAGAATCCGTTTATCGCCGTCAACTCGGCACTGGTCAGCCGAAGTCAGATCTTCCAGTTCACGCCGCTCGATGCGGACGACGTGAAGGCGGTCTTGCGGCGTGCCTTGGCTGACGCCGACCGCGGCCTTGGCGGGCGGCGACTGGACGTGGACGAGGCGGCGCTGGATCACCTGGCCAACGCCAGCGAGGGCGACGCGCGGCGTGCGCTGTCCGCGCTCGAAGTCGCCGCGCTGACGACGAAGCCAAGCCGCGACGGCGTCGTGCGGATCGACCTTGCCGCCGCCGAGCAGAGCGTGCAGGTCAAGGCCCTCCGCTACGACCGCCTCGGCGACGAGCACTACGACCACGCGTCGGCCCTCATCAAGTCGATGCGGGCCAGCGACCCCGACGCAGCGATCTACTGGCTGGCCCGCATGCTCGAAGCCGGCGAAGATCCGCGGTTCCTCGCGCGTCGCCTGGCGATCTTCGCGAGTGAAGACGTCGGCAACGCCGAGCCGCAGGCGTTGCCGATCGTCGCCGCCTGCTTCGACCTCGTGACCAAGCTCGGCCTGCCGGAGTGTCAGCTGACGCTGGCGCAGACGACGCTGTACCTGGCGACCTGTCCGAAGAGTCGCGCGAGCACGAACGCGATCGCCGCCGCGTCGGCGGACGTGCGTGACAACCGCACGCTGCCGGTGCCGCGGAAGCTGAAGGACGCCCACTACGCCGGGGCCAAGCGGCTCCACCACGGCGAGCCGGCCGAGGGCGAGGCGGCCGACTACTTTGGGGTTGACGCGACGTACTACAAAGAAGGTCATGCCGACGACGAAGCAGACTCTGCGTGAGCGGGTGCGGGCCGTGTCGAACGCTCGCGAGCTGGCGTGGGATCGGCTGCGAGACGATCCGCGATGGCAACGGGCGAAGACGGTGCTGCTGTTCGCTTCGATGGCGGACGAGCCGGACGTAACGGTCCTGCACGAACGCGGCAAGCGGGTGCTGTATCCGCGGGTGGTGAGTCGGGACTTAGAACTGGTGACTTGTGAATTGGGGCCGGAGGACGGAGCGGCGGGTTGGCGGCGGGGCGCTTACGGGTTGTGGGAGCCGGTCGGTGAAGCAACTGAGCCGATGAAGGTCGATGTTGCGGTCGTGCCCGGTCTTGCCTTCACCCGCGACGGCCGCCGACTCGGCCGCGGCGGCGGGTTCTACGACCGCCTGCTGCCGACGCTGCGACGCGACTGCTGGACCGTCGGCGTCTGCGGCGAAGCCCGGCTCCTGGACGATCTTCCAACCGAGCCGCACGACGCGCCCGTCGATGCGGTGTTGACCGAGCAACATCTGCACGATGTGAACTCGCCAAGCCGCTGATCGTTTGGTATCCTGCGACACCGTCGGCATCGGACGCCGACGTCTTCCTGGAACCCGTCACACGGAGGTGACGCCGATGGCTCGACTTCGCACCAATCCTCGCCGCGGCCGCTTGCTGAGCCGGTCGCTGGTCGGCCTGCTGATCGTGGGCTGCAGCGTGCTCGCGCTCTACGCCTTCAACCGCACCGGCGAAGCCTCGGCCGACGAGGGTTCGCAGGCCCGCGTCGCTGTGCCGACGCCGACCGAGCCGCGGACGGCTTCGAACGCCGTCGGCACGGACGAGTGGGCCGACCCGACGCCGGCGCCCGCGCCGCCGAAGGTCGTCGAGCCGGAGCCCATTAAGGCCGATCCGCCGACCGGCTACATGGAAGCGGCCGACGCTCACGCCGACGCCGGCGAGGTGCTCGAAGCGCGGGCCGTCCTGAACGCCGCCTTCCAGACCGGCCTGCTCGACGACGAGGCCGCCGACGCCGTGCGTGAGCGGCTGACGAACCTCAACCGCGTCATCATCTTCACGCCGACGAAGCGCTATCGCGACGACCCGTACCAAGGCGAGTACGTCGTGCAGCCGGGCGACATGCTCGGCAAGATCAGCGGCCCGCTCAACGTGCCGTACGCGTTCCTCGAACGCGTCAACGGCGTCAAGGCCAACCGCATCCGCGTCGGCCAAAGCCTCAAGACGATCGAAGGCCCGATCCACGCCGTCGTCAGCAAGCGGCGGTTCACGATGGACCTGTTCCTGGGCGCGCTGCCCGGCGAGGAAGGCAGCATGTATCTCGCGACGTACTCCGTCGGCCTCGGAAGCGACGACAGCACGCCGACCGGTCTGTGGGAGGCGACGCGTGGCAGCAAGCTCAAGAACCCGGAGTGGACCAACCCGCGGACGAGCGAAATCTATGCTGCCGACGATCCGATGAACCCGCTCGGTGAACGCTGGATCGGCCTGACCGGCATCGCCGGCGACGCCATCGGCCAGCCGTCGTACGGGATCCACGGCACGATCGAGCCCGAGACGATCGGCACCAATGCCAGCATGGGCTGCATCCGCCTCGCCGCCGACGACATTGCCCAGGTCTACGACATGCTCCTGCCGGGCCATAGCACCGTCCGCGTCACGCAGGACTGACGCATCATCCGGCTTCCTACTTCTGGTTGTAGCAGCGGCGGCCCGCCGCTGCTACGTCAGGCTCCCCGCCGCATCTTGTGCTCCTCGCAATTGACTGCGGCTCGTCGTCGGTGAAGGCCGCGCTGCTTGACGGCGTCGACCTCGCCTCGCCCGTCGCGTCGACGCCGTTCGCGACGGATCGGCAGGGCGTGCGTGTCGAGGTGCCGGTCGAGCGGATTGAGGCGGCGATCCGGCAAGCGCTGGATCAGCTCGTCCTCGCCGACGCGACGTACGTCGCGTTGACCGGCATGAGCCCGGCGTGGCTGGCGGTCCGCGACGCCAAGGCGATCACGCCGGTCGTCACGCACCAGGACCGGCGGAGCGTCGCCGAAGCCGTCGCACTCGAAGAACGCGTCGGCCGGGAGCGTCACCTGCAACTCGCCGGCAACCGCCCGACGCCCGGCGGGATCAGCAGCACCACCGCCGCCTGGTTCGCGACGCACACGGACGCGATCGAGCGGGCTGATCTCCTCTGCCACTTGCCGACGTACCTCGGCCTGCAGCTGACGGGCGAGGCGGTTGCCGACCCGAGCAACGCCGGCTTCATGGGGCTGATGGACGTGACGACGGGCGGCTGGTCGCAGGAGCTGTGCGACGCAGCCGGCGTGCCGATGAGGAAGCTGCCGGCGATCCGCGACGCGAGCGAGACGATTGGCACAACGCGGCCGAACGGCCTCGGCGTGCCCATCGGACTGCCGTTGTTCGGAGGCGTCGTCGACGGCAGCGGGCCGTTGCTGCTGGCGGATCGGGACGACGCGGTGGTGCATTCGGCGGGAAGTACGGATGTCGTCGCTGCGGTCGTGGACCGGCCGATACCGGCGGACGGCCTGCTCTGTCGCCCGCTCGGCACCGGCGGCCGGTGGGTCGTCGCCGCCACGCAAGCCGCCGGCTCGGCCGGGTGGGACTGGGCCGTCCGCGTCCTCGGCCCGCCGACGCAGCGGCTGGCGGAACTCGCTCGTTACGACACGCCGGTCGTCTTCCATCCGCACCTCGCCGGCGATCGCCAACAGGTCGTCCAGCCGATGGCCTGCTTCGACAACCTGACGCTCGCGACCGACCGGTCTGACCTGCACGCCGCCGTGTTGCAGGCGTTGCTGGCCGACCATGCCGACCGAGTCCGCCGCGTGCTCGAAGTCGCCGGTGACCGGCCACGCCCCGTCCTCGCCACCGGCGGCGGCGGCGACTTGCCCGCGTTGCTCCGAGAGCAATGGCCGGCCGGCTGGTCGTTCGCGGAAGTCGATCAAGCCACCTTGCGCGGCCTCGGCCGACTGCGACGTACACCGGAAGTTGGCGTTCGCCACGAGGCACCCCCGTAAGGAAGTGCGAAGGGCGAAACTCACGTCCGCCGACGCACGACGTTCCTTCGGCAATCGCTCTCCCTCACGGTCGTGCCTCGTCGCGTGCGCCTTCAGCCAAGCTCTGACACAACATCTCCTCTGCCCTTTGCGGAACTTCGCCACTTCGCGTCTTTGCGTTTCTCCGCTTCAGTACGCTTTGCTCCGGGCTCTCGACGCACCGCCGTGCAGGTGCACGACGGCATACCGCAACGCGTCGACGACGTGATCGTGTACGCCGTCTTTCAAGGGCGTTTCGCCACCCTCGGCCCGATAGCGATACCCGCGCATGGCCGCCAGGAGCGTCGTGCACCGCGGGTCGATCCGCAGCCGCGGCGGGGAACCGTCGGCGGGATAGAGCAGGCGGCGGATCAGCTCGACGCCCTCGACGATCCGGCTGCCGCGCGCCCGCACGTGCCAGCCGGCGTCGCGGAGGACCGACAGGTCGCTCCGCCCGGTCTGCCCGCTCACCGCCGCCCCGGCCGGGTCGCAGAACAACCGTCCGACCGGCCACGACGTCGCCTGCATCGCCGCCACGTGCGCCGGCAGCGTCCGACCGGCCACGACGTACTCGTCCACGACGTGCAGCGACCGCCCGCAAATCGCGATCCACACGGCCGCGAGAGGTGCCGCGTAGCCAAAGTCGAGGCCGACGACGACCTCGTCGTCCCGCATCGCATCATACTTCGCCACGTGCGTCATCTCGTCGAAACCAGAAAAAACACATCCGCGTGCCGAAGGCCGACGGCAGAGCATCTCGCTTTCCCACGTTTGCTTCGAGACGCGTCCTTTCATCGTCACGGCATCGTCTATGGAAAGGAAGCCGGAGCACTGTGTCTTCGCCCGGCCGCCGCACTCGGGCAGGAGCGGGCACGGCTCGCACGGCCGGTCCAGCTCGCACTGTTGCAGCACGTCCAGCACGCACCACCGCAGCACCGGCGTTCCGCGGGCGCGGGCGGCGTCGACGACCCGCCCCATCAGGCCGTCGGCACGGTGGTACGTGCTTACCGCCTCGACGGCCGCGGCGGCGCGATCGGTGCTGCGCGTCGCCAGCTGCGCCGCCTCCCAGACGTCGGGGTCGAACTCATCGACCTCGTCGCAGCGGAGCTTCTGCACCCGCAGGCCACGCACCGCCCGCTGGCTCTGCGGCAAGGCGGCGGCCGTCGAACCGTTTGCGAGGCGAACGACGCGGCTGCTCATCGTCGGCGGCTTTCCGGCGAATTTTGCCAGTCGCAGCAGGTCCGGCAGCAGGTGCTCCCAGAGTCGCATCGATTGATCCAGGCTGCCGCCGAGGACGCGGACGTGCGTGCCGGGCTTGTGCAGGAGGTCGAGCAACGTCGCCGCCGCCGCCAATCGCGTCTTGCCGCCGCCGCGTGGAGCCCAGACGACGAGGTCGCGGCCGGGCTCGAAATAGCTGCGGACGAGGTAGTCGAAGGGCGCATCGTGCTCGTCGCACGCGGCGGTCCGCGGGATGCGCAGGCCGAGGAAGAGGCGAACCCACGCGTGCAGCGCGTCGGGCGTCGGGCAGGGCGTGTGGAGCAGGTCGTGGGGCGTCACGGTAAAGGGGCAAGAGGCGGCGAGCAGGAGGCGATGCGGAACGAACTGTCGTCACGAATCATCATCGGACGTCGTGCCACGAATGGCGTTCACGAGCGTTTGTTGCTCGTCTTGAGAAACATCGTCGGCAGCGGGAATCTTTACATCCTGCGGATCTGGATTCGGGACGAGTTTGATCACTTCGACGCACGCCTTGACGCGGGCGGCCGAGAGGTCTTCGACACCGGCGGCGGCGAGCGCGAGGGCCTCGGCGGCGTCGGCGGCGGCTTG
>CAYQCT010000155.1:0-7321 GCA_964416015.1 uncultured Tepidisphaerales bacterium | reverse complement strand
CCGGCTTGGCGAGGTGGCCGATCTGCAGCCGCGGCCCGATCCACGAGGCCGACAGCCGCAGCCGGTGTCACCCGGCGGCCCCAGCTTCTGCCGTCGCAGGCGCTTCCTTGCCAGGTGGTGAGCGATAATCATCACCTGCGGAATGGATGGAATGTTCGCACGCCGCCGTCGCGACTCTGGCAGCAATCTCCGCTACGTTCGATGAAGTCGCGGGGAGCAGAGCTTCACGGCTGAAAGTTGGTCCCTTCGCCCGGGTCGACGACGATTCAGTCCGCAGAGCGTGCAAACGCACGCGCAAGCCAAACGTTCCTCAACAGTCGGCGAAGCAGGCCTTGCCCCGGAGACCTGCACTTCCTCCGGTGCCGCAATAAACTTGAACCGTCGGGAACTTTCAGTTAGCCTGCTGGCCTTGACGGCACGTACGGACCAGGTGCCGCGGGGCGCCTCAATTTCAGCCATCCGAACTCCGTCACGCACAGATGTCATCGATTGCCTGTGCACTAGCTTCCATCTGCAAGGGTCTTCCTGATGAAAATCGCAACGAACACGCGCACGATCCTCACGCTCGCTTGCCTGCCCGTCGTCGCTGCATCGGCCGGGATGGCGATGCTGGCCAACAGCGTCATCGGTACGGCTGGCAATGACACGATTGACGCCGACTACGTGAATGCCGCTGGCGGGCCCAACGGTACGACGCCGCAGAAGGACATCGTCGAAGGCAACGGCGGCGATGACGAGATCTTTGGTCTCGGCGGCAACGACAACCTCAGCGGCCAGGACGGCAACGACACCATCGACGGCGGCGACGGCAACGACACGATCTCCGGCGGCGCAGGCAATGACGTCATCGGCGGACGCATGGGCAACGACACCATCAACGGTGACGCCGGCAGCGACACCATCACCGGCGACGAGGGCAACGACACCATCGTCGGCGGTGATTACAACGACGGCGTCGGCAACAACGAGCTCTACGGCGGCGACGGCGATGACGTCCTCTCTTCAGCGCAGCCAGGCGACCACAAACTCTACGGCCAGGCCGGCAATGATCATCTGACCGGCGGCGGATCGACCGACCTGCTCGACGGCGGCGGCGACAACGACACCATCCTCGCCGGCAATGGTGAAGACGTCATCCAGGGCGGTGCCGGCGACGACGACCTTCATCCTGGCAGAGCATGGCCGTCGCCCGACAAGGAGCCCGCGTACTACCTCAAGCCCAAGAACAACCCGACGGATCCAGATAAGAAGCGCATGTTGATCGACCAGGTCTACGGCGGTGACGGCGACGACATTCTCCGAGGAGGAACCGCCGCGGGCACCAGCTTCGAAGCCTATTACCTCGACGGCGGCGACAATGACGAGGACCGCGACACCATCATCGGCGGCGTCGGCTTCGACTACCTCATCGGCCGCGACGGCAACGACGTCCTCATCGGCGGCGGCAAGACCGACCACTTCATCATTGTCGGAAGTAGCGTCGATGGCTACGAGATCTTCGACGGCTACAACGGCACTTGGGGCACCGACACGTGGGACCCGTCCAGCAACGGCGGCAACGATGTGCTGCAATTTGTCAAGGACGTCAACCCGCAGCAGATCACCGTCATCGGCATGGGCGGACCCAACGGTGACACGTATCCCAAGCCCGAGTTGAACGACGGTCTCGTGACCGACGACCCGGTAACTTTCGCCTTCAGCGACCTAGACCACGGCGACAAGATCGAATGTGTCGTCACTGGCAACGGCGACGACAACATCACCGGCACCGATCGACCGGCTGCAAATCACGTTTTCGGCGACCGCCTGGGTGCAGACATCCGTGTGGGCGAGCTGATCCTTTCCGGTCGCGGTGGTGACACGATCAACACCGGGAGTGGCCCGTCACTTGTCGATGCCGGGCCGGACGCCGACGTTATCCACGCCTCCGGCAGCGCCTCGCACTACCTTATCGGCGGCCACGGCGCTGACACCTTCAACATCGACGCGGCCGGCTTCGCCGAGCTGCCGGACGACAAGCCGATCCGCATCGCCGACTTGGGCGGGCGGAGCGAGCGAGTCGTGCTGCAAGGCGTCGATGATGTCAATCGTGTGGAGCTGGAAGACAACATCGTCAGCAGCAACAGCGTCGTTGACGTGAAAGTCGACGGCAAGTTCGTCATCCGGCTGCTCGCCAAGAGGGCGAACAAGGTGAATGTCAGACTTGTTCAGGGTGACGTCACCCTCGACAGCGACGACACGATTGGCCCGCCGCAACCCTTCGGTGACGCGGGAGTCGACGACGGCAAAACCGGCTCCAACGGCGGCGGCGTCAAACCGGTTCCCGGCATCAGGCCGAAGAAGTAGGACCTGTGGTCAGACGATGCTCAACGTCTCCATACTGCCCGCCGAGGTGTAGGTACGCCTAGATAAGAACGTCGCCCTGTCCCGTCGGACCCTCTGCCTGCCTCCTTCCTTACCTACGCAGCGACATTCTGCGTATGACCATGGCAGCAACTCAATGGAGAGCAGGAGACTTCAGTATCTCTTGCGAACCTGTTCTTAGGAAGGATCAACACCCTAGTATAGAACGTTATTTCCAATATCTTCCCCCCGTGCTGAAGCACAACCTACCCGACTTCTGGAAGTTAAGTGCGTGTCGGTGTCGGTCGTACCCTCCGTTGGGATGAGCAGGCGACGACGAGATGACGACCTACTCCTGGCGCTGACCAATCGAGGCGGCGCGAACGAGGAGGCCATCGTCATGGGACTCGGTCATGCGGTGCCGGCGATGGTCGAGGCGGCGGCACGAGCGGCAGCTGACCACGACGCCGTTGCCATTCACGAAGCCCTCTCGGGTGCCCTCACCCAGATGCTCGCCTCGCCGAAGGATCCGGGCTGTGGCGCCACCCTCGCCGTGCTCGATGCAATGCGGAAGCTCCACCTGAACGACCGCGACGGCTATCGGGCAGCGCTGCTGTGTGACCGCCTCGAGCCGGTCTACGGAGGATCGGTCGACGTAGGGGCGCACGTCCGGGCGTCGGCATGCTCCGCGATCGTAGAAAGCGGCGACTCCTCCGCGGCACTGCTGCTTGCCGGGACGCTGTTTGAGCGGCAGACGTCGACGCGTATCGAGGACGACCCGGCCGCCCGTGTGGCCGCAGCGCGCGGGCTGGGCTTCAGCGGCGACACCGACGCCGTCGTGCCGCTGCGGATCAAGATCGAACGTTCGCCATCCGACCGGGCGGAAGTCATCGGCGAGTGCGTCGGCTCGATCGTCCGCCTCGCTGGCGGGGAGGCGATGTCATGGCTGACTGCGGCCCTAGACCATCAAGATCCCGACGCTGCCGAGTGCGCGGTCGTTGCCGTGGGCGAGACGCGGGGCGGCGATGCCGCACTTCGCGTTCTGCGGCAGATCCGCCAGAATCTGGCATTTCACGATCGAGAGGAGAGGGCGATGATCGGCTTCGCCCTGCTCCGCCATCCGGCCGCAACCGACGACCTCCTCGAAGCCGCCGCCGACCGCCCGCTGCGGGTCGCGTTGGCGGCGGCAGCAGCACTTCATTCGCTTCGCCACGACCCGGCTGTAGCCGAACGGTTCGAGCGACTCGTCGACCCGCTGCCTGAAGCCCGAGTCCTACGCGAAGCCTTCGCAACCGGCTGATCCACCGCAGGCCGCTCAATCGTCCGTTCGAGCCCGGTGCCCGGTGCCACTACACGAAGTGTAGTGCTGGACCCACTTCGTAGCGGCTAGGCCATCCACTACACGTCGTGTAGTGCCACCCTCACGCCGCCAGCGGCAGGGCGGTCGGCTCCGGCATCTTGATCGGCGGCGGGTTTCTCAATGGCCCGTTCACCGCGGGCCCCGTCCCCGGCCAGACGTGGGCGACGCGGACCGGCTTGGCGAGGTGGCCGATTTGCAGCCGTGGCCCGATCCACGCCGCCGACAGCCAGAGCCGGTCCAACGCCGCACCTGCCGGCAGTGCCGTCGACGGCACGGTCGTCCGCGTCGCCGTGGTCGTCCCGAGGACGGACCAGCCGCCAAGATCCGTCGCCGGTTCCGCATCCGCAGTATCGGCGACCCACGCCAGGAGCAACGCGCCGCTCGCCCCGGTCGGCCGGGCCCGCGTGCCGCTGATCTCCCGCCAAAGCTCGATCGCCAACCCGCCGCCGGATGCGAGAGTGACCTGCAGCCACGGCACCTCCTCGACCGCCTCCGCCTGCCGCCGCCGCTTGACCGGCACCGGCAGCCCGAGCGCCTGCAAAGGTTCCTCAGACGCGTAGGTCGTGCTTCAGCACGACGGTTGCAGACGACCGCGCGCCTCCGCCAGGTCCGCTGCTGGCGCAGCTTATCGAGGTGCGACCCCTCCCGGTCCCGCTCAGCGGATTAACCTCGCCAGTTGCGGAGTCAACCCTCCGAACGCCGCGCCGCCGCCGAAGTCCGAGAATACCCCGATGCCCGACACTGCCGCGTGCCAGCTGTCGGACCTTCGCGCTCGCCGATTGACGCAGCGACTGAAGACGTCGCGCACGTGCCGCAGGTAGCACGATCTGGATTCGACCTGCGCCGACGTGGGATGAGCCGTTTGTTGCCGCGCTTCGTTGCTGTTCCGACGCCCCTGCAACGTGATCGGACTCGTCCGCCACCTGGGCCGCACAAGATCGGACCTGCATTCGACGTGATCGGACGCAAACTCCGCCGACGGGTCAACAAGCGACCGTTCATGTTGGCCAGCATGGGCCGTTTGTTGGCCAACTTACGTTTGATGTTGGCGAACATGAAGTCGATGCTGGCCTGCGCAGTCATCATGTTGGCTAGCGCAGCCTTCATGTTGGCCAGCGCAGAGTCCATGTCAGCCGACACGGAGTGCAGGTTGCCCAACATGAATTCGATGTTCCGTAACGGGAAGCCCATGTTGCCCTGCGAGCTTCTCATGTTCGCGAACATCGACCCGATACTGGCCAACAGCAAGTAGGTCGTGCTTCAGCACGACCTACGGGTGACAACTACGGGTGGCTGTGGATCGTGTTGGATACCCTCTCCTCATGCCGAACTACCGGCGACCCGACGCCCCCGGCAGCACGTGGTTCATCACCATCGTCACCCATGACCGCCGTGGATTTATGCTCGATGAACCGGCTCGCAACGCCCTCCGCCACGCGGTCGCCGACACCCGCCGTCGACGCCCGTTCCACCTGATCGCGATCGTTCTGCTACCGAACCATCTTCACCTCATGATGGAGCTGCCGACGGGTGACGCCGACGCCTCGACCCGCGTTGCCGGCATCAAGGCCGGCTTCACCCGCCGCTACCTCACCGCCGGCGGAAGGGAAGCCCCGATCAGCGACGATCGCCGCCGTCACCGACATCGGGGCGTCTGGCAACAGCGCTTCCACGATCACGTCATTCGTGATCAACCAGACTACGAAGCACACCTGAACTACCTCGTCTACAACCCGGTCCGCCACGGCCTGTGTCGCTGCCCGCACGACTGGCCGCACAGCTCGTTCCACACGCTCGTCCGCGACGGCATCTACGACGCCGAGTGGTCTTGCCACTGCGGAGACGCCTCGCCTTTCGTCCCGCCCGTCCCCACGGACCTCCGCGGCCTCGACTGAGAGCCGATGCTTTTTCAGCAACATGCGTAGTCGTGCTTCAGCACGACGTCTCGGAAGCCGCCACGCCACCACCAGCGTCGTGCAGGGGCACGACCTACGAGACTGCGCGACGTCGCCGCGCCATCGAAGAAATGGATCTCGCCGACTCGACCCGTGTCACCCGGCCAGCTACCCAGCTACGTAGCTAAATCAACGAGCCAAACGTGCTGCTAACTCTTGTGCTGCCAAGTCAGATGATGGCGACCTTGAGAGTGGAGTCACGGGCTCTCTCCATCCTCTCACGCCTACAAGATCAACGTCACGAACGACATAGCCCGCATCCGCTCCACCAGCTTGAGCGACCTCTTCAATCGTCATCGAGAAACCGCCAAGCTCCTGAAGTACCCCGTCCGTGAGCGTGCCCCTCACCTTCCACGAGCCGTCGAAGTTTTGAATCACTTCGACATCTTTCGCTACCTCCAGCGTCCAGCTGTCCCGACTTCCTCCTGCTATCAACCCCAACATTAGGTAAGTGTCTGCTGTACTTCGCACCGATTCAGACGCAAGCGTTCTGCTGTGCGAGATGGCCGCAGCAAGTTGTATTCCTAAAAGGACCATGACCACCAAAGCACCAAAAATTACGACAGCGTAGGTCGATCGAACCAAATCCCGCAGAGTGGGCGGGTCGGAAGACAGCTGGGAAAGACTCCTCCAGCAATGCTCCGACTCTTCCTTCGCACGCTGTCCCTGCTGATCGATACGTTGCTGATCTGCAGCTTGAGCTAAGCGGTCATGATGCCGCGACTCTTGCTCGTACTGCGTGAATCGAGGATCTCGTGGATCGTAGGGATTGGGTAGAGCCATAAGTGCCTAACTTTGAGGTTTTTCGACTTTGTCCACCCCACACGTGGAACGCGCTTTGTTCAAGATGAAGACAAAATAAAGCCGCCCATCCTTCCTTCTTATCATGTTCGGCCTCTGATCTGAGATACTTAGCGCGTGCTTGTCAGCATAATCGTAAGCCGTACGCGCTGCTGCCACTTTGTCCTCGTGCCGTACGACGAGGCTTTCGCCTTCGAGCGTTACTTCTAAATCGTCACAGTTGTGTGCCATCTTTTCTCCATTGTTTGAATTGGAGGTGTAGAGTACGCATCGTCTAGCTTCTTAGCAGCGATGCCATTACAGGCCAGTAAGGCGTGACCGAAGCCGCTCGATGCCTTCTTCTGCAGCGGAGATGACGGCGTCTTGATCCCAATCGTCGGGGTCGACGTGATACGTGCGGGAGCCGTCTTCGTCATGGTACGTCACGCCGACGGAGATGCCTTGGCGGCGGACGGCGGCTTCGAAGTGGGGGACGAGGTCGGCCGGGATGTCGATGTCGCGAGTCTTCATCGGTGGCTTCTCGGGAGGAGCGATGGCGGACACGACGCCATCTTACTGAACGGCGGGATAAGTGTCTCGTCGCTCTTGAAGCCTCCGGCGGGCGGGCTCCTACGGTGGGGGGTGAGTAGCGACGAGATGACCAAGTTGGCGGATGATGCTCCGGCGAAGAAGGCGGCTTTGCCGGCGGCGGGGCCGGTGGGGGCGGATGCGCGGGACTCGCATCTGGAGGCGGCGCATAAGTTCGCGAAGGAGGCGGTCGGGCCGGATTGGGTGAAGGATCTTCGCGAGCGGGCGGTGCGGGTGTTCGAGAAGAAGGGTTTTCCGGGCAAGCGGGAGGAGGCGTTTCGGTACACGAACCTCC
>CAYQCT010000154.1:0-7327 GCA_964416015.1 uncultured Tepidisphaerales bacterium | reverse complement strand
CGGTCAGCTGCTCGGCCTGATCCCGCATCAGCCGGAAGGCCTCGGTGCTCGTCAGCGTGATGCCCGGCAGCTTCGGCTGCGGCGGGATGGGATCGCCCGGCCGCGTCGGCCTTGAGGGCAGAAGTCGCTGCTGCAACGACGGCAAGAACTCCGCAGCGCGGGCGAGTTCGGCACCGAGTCGCTCGCGAAGCCGCACCGCATTGCGGCCGACGTAGCCGATGCTGCCGGCGGGTTGGTCCCAGACCTGCTCGGCCTCGAGCGGCGCGTGCTGGTCGGCCAGCTCGCTCGGAGGAAGCAGGCGAAACGTCAGCGGCCAGGCGTCGTTCTCGCTCGTGGCGATCGTCGCGTCCGTGTGGACGTCCTCGATGCTGTCGGCGTAGAAATCCTCGTCGTCCTCGTCTTCGACGACCTTCACCTCCACCGGCTCCTGCGGCGAAAGGTCGTCCTCGACGGCGTTCTCCGGCTCGTGCAGGACGAAGCCCAGACGCCATGGCTCGCCGCCGGAATCGCCCAGGCGTGCCGTCCACTTCTGCACCTTGTCCAGCAGCTCGGCGACCTCCGACTCGCGGCCGCGGACGTGGCGACGCGACGTGTCCTGCGCGGCCTCGTCGGGATCGGCGACGAGCGAGCTGACCCACCGCACCTCGGCGTCGGCGTCTTCGACCTCGGCCTTGGCGTGGACGCCGGCGAAGAACTCGTCGAGTGCCATCGCCTCGCGGACGACCGCGTCGCAGCAGGCGTCGAGGAAGCTCTCGACCAGCTCCAGCCGATCCACCGCGCGGCCCGGGCCTTCGTCGGCGCAGAAGCAGGCGGCTGGCATGGCGGCGGCGTAGATCTCGAGCCGCTCGACGTCCTGCGGGTCGCCGACGAGGATCCGCCAGGACGCCGTCACGCCGGCACGCGTGCGGCGGGCCGACGGGTAGAACTGTTCGAGCGTCACGGCACTTCGCGCGAACGCCAGCAGCCGGGCGAGACAGGCGTGACTGTCGCTGGCGGCGGCGTCGGGTTCGAGCGCTTCGAGCATCGCCCGACCGGCCAAGGCGTCGGCGGCGACGGAGGTCTCACCTTCGGGCAGGAAGACGGTCAGCTGCTGCGCCCGGTCCGCGTCGCCGCCAAACCCCCACAGCCAGAGCCGGCCGTCATGCCAGGTCGCTTGCGTCTGCTTGGGCAGAGTCACGGGAGCGGCGTCGGGCACGGCAGGGGCGTCGTCGGACATGATCGCGTCGGTGGCCGCCGGCAGGTTCAGCAGAACCGCCGGCAAGGCGGACAGGATAGCCGCCGCCGATTCCTGTCTCGCGGCCGGTCGCAAAACCAGCTCTTTTTCAAGACAAAGCGGCTTCGACGACCCGCCGAACCTCCGCGACCCGCGCCTGGGCCGAACCCGCATCCGGCGCTTCGGCGATGATGCGCAGGATCGGCTCGATGTTGGCGTCGTCGGCGAAGTGCGCGCTCACCGCGTCCAACGCCGGCTCCGCCGCGGGCTTCTCCGGCAGGGGCAGCTTGTCCTTGACGATCTCGTACCGCGGCATGTCGAAGACCAGCTCCGAGACCGTCTTGCCCGTCTCGGCCATCAGGTGCAGGACGTGGCTCATCGCGACCAGCGAGTCACGGCCCGGCACGACACGCGGGTCGATCACGCCGCCGTTGCCTTCGCCGCCGAGGGCGGCTTCGTCGCGGAGCATCGTTTCGACGACGTTCGCCTCACCGACCGGCGTCCGCCGGACCTCGCCGCCGAAGCGGGCGGCGACGTCGTCGACCATGCGGCTCGTGCTCAGGTTCGTCACGATCCGCTTGCCCGCCTTGCCACGACTGAGCACGCGGCGGGCGCACAGCGCCAGCGTGTATTCCTCACCGATGTACGTGCCGGTCTCGTCGACGATGGCAAGCCGATCGGCGTCGGGATCCTGCGCGAAGCCGACGGCGGCGCGTTGGCGGACGACTTCCTCGCAGAGGCCGGTCAGGTTCTGTCGCGTCGGTTCCGGCTCGTGCGGGAAGTAGCCGTCGGGCGTGTTGTTCAGGTGCACGAGTCGGCAGCCGAGCTTGCTCAGGAGCGTCGCCCCGCTGACGCAGCCGGCGCCGTTGACGCTGTCGAGGACGACCTTGTATGCACGGCTGCTGACGCCGAGAATGTCCGCGCCGGCGAGGGCCATTTGCACGTGCACGGCGTTGCCGGAGTCGTCGCGGTCGCTCGGCGTGACGAATTCAACTTCGGCCAACGGCTCGACCTCGGCGTCGTAGTGCCGGCGGATTGCGGCGACGGCGTCCGGCGGCGGTGCAACGCCGCGGCGGTCGAGGAACTTCAGGCCGTTCCACTCGATCGGGTTGTGGCTGGCCGTGATGACCAGGCCGGCGTCGGCGTCGAGGTGGCGGACCATGATCGCGACGCCGGGCGTGGTGACGACGCCGAGATCCGTCACGCGGACACCCGCCGCGCCGAGCGCAGCGGCGGCGGCGTCGCGGACCCACGTGCCGCTGGGCCGACTGTCGCGGCCGAGGACGAGGCGGACCGGCTTGCCGTGGTTGTGGTCGAGGAGGTACTTCGCGTACGCCGCCGCCATGCGGCCGACGACGCGTGGCGTCAGCGTGCCGCCGATCGTGCCACGCATGCCGCTCACGCCGATCATCAATGCTCCAGCCGCCATGGCCCGGAGCCTACGTCCGAGTAGGTGCAATGCTGCCGTTTCACCGGCAAAGCCGCCGGCGTCGCGACGAACTACAAATATGCGTCTCTTCGGCGGCAACACGACGGCCCCGCACCGACCCGCGATGCGTCTGGCCCGGCGCGACGTCTGGGCGATTCGCCGCCTGCTCGACGACGACGCGCGACAACGCCTCGCCCGCGCCGCACAGCCAGATCCGATGGACGCGTTTCGGGTCAACAGCATCGACCGCCGCGGCACGCATCGCGACGAACTCGGCGTCGCCGCGGAAGTTCGACGGATCAACCCGGGCCGACTCGGCGCACCCGTCGAAGCCGGCGTGCGTGACGTCTCCCGCGACGGGCTCAGCCTCTGGCTCGCCGACGAACTCGAAGCCGGCGACCGGCTCGATGTCACCATCGACGCGGGCGGCCGACGGGAGGTGGTCGTGCTCTGCACCGTCCGCTGGTGCCGCCCCGCCGACGGCGGCTACGCGATCGGGTGCGAAGCGGGCGTCGAATGGGGCGACTCGCTTGCCGACCTGCTCCTGCCGGCGGACCTGCCGCGGATGTCGGCGTGAGGCACTAACGTGTCGACATGAGCGACCGGACCCGCGTGGTCATCACCGGCACCGGCTGGGTCACCCCGCTGGGCCACGACCGCGAAACGGTCTGGCGGCGACTGCTCGCCGGCGACAGCGGCATGAGCGCGACGCGGCTGTTCGAGGCGTCGACCTTCCCGACGACGTTCAGCGCGCAGGTCGAGAACTTCGACGTCTCGCCCTACGGCAGCGTCGGCCGCAACACCGCTTTCGCGCTCCACGCCGCGGAGCAGGCGATGCGTGAAAGCGGCATCGGCGACGCGGTCGACCCGTGGCGGTTCGGCGTCTACCTCGGATGCGGCGAAGGCAGCCTCGACTACGACGCGTACACCGCGGCCATCCTCGCCGCCTGCGAGAACGGCAGCTTTGACGCGGCGGCCTGGACGCGAGTGGCGGCCGAGCGGATGGAGCGGGTCCGCGAGCACGAGCAGGAACCGAATCTGCCGCTGTTTCATGTCGCCAAAGCGTGCGACGCGCGCGGGCCGGGCGTGAATTGCTTGACGGCGTGCGCGGCGAGTTGCCAGGCGGCGGGCGAGGCGACGGAAATGATCCGTCTCGGCGAGGCCGACGCGGTGCTGGTCGGCGGCGCACACTCGATGATCCACCCGCTGGGCGTGACCGGCTTCAACCGGCTGACGGCGTTGTCGCAACGCAACGACGAGCCGCAAAAGGCAAGCCGCCCCTTCGACGCCGACCGCGGCGGTTTTGTCCTGGGCGAAGGCGCGGGCATGCTCGTGCTCGAATCCGCCGAACACGCGGCGGCACGTGGTGCGACGCCGCTCGCCGAAATCGTCGGCTACGGCAGCACGGCCGACGCGTTCCGCGTGACCGACCAGCACCCCGAAGGCGAAGGTGCCGTACGTGCCATGCAAGCCGCGCTCGACGACGCCGGTGTGCCTCCCGAGCAGGTCGACTACATCAACGCCCACGGCACCGGGACGAAGGAAAACGACTCGACCGAGACGGCGGCGATCAAGAAGGTCCTGGGCGAGCGAGCGCGCGACGTGCCGGTGAGCAGCATCAAAAGCATGATGGGCCACCTCATCGCCGCGAGCGGTGCGGTGGAGTTGATCGCGTGCGTGCTGGCGCTGCGGGACCGCACGCTGCCGCCGACGATCAATCTGGATCGGGCGGGGCCGGAGTGCGATTTGGATTACGTCCCGAACGCGGCGAGGAAGGTTGCCCGGCTCGACGTCGTCCTGACCAACAACTTCGGCTTCGGCGGCCAGAACGACACGCTCGTCATCCGCCGCGTGTGACGGGCGAAGTACCTGAGCCGCGGTTCTACGGACCGCGGCTTGGTTGCTCCCCTTCTATAGAATCGAGGCGAGATACTCGTAGCTCTTCTTCGCCGACGCCAGCGGGTCGTCATTCATCCAGTTGTTATCCTGCTCCACGATCAGGCACTCGACACCAACACCGTCGGCCGCGGCGACGATTTCCTGGACCGGCACCTTGCCGTCGCCTAGCTCGCAGAGCGTCTTCTTGTCATAGTCGCCGCAATCCTTGATGTGCAACAACGGCACGCGGCCGCTGAGTTTCTGCATTTGCTCGACCGCGCTGTAGCCGGCGACCTCGACCCAACACGTGTCCATCTCCGCGACGAGCGCGTTGCCGTCGAAGAGCAAGTCGTAACCGGTCGTGTCGCCGTCGACCTTCTGGAACTCCCAATCGTGGTTGTGGTAGCCGATCGTCACGCCCGGCACGTCGATCTTGCTCAGTGCGGCGGCGGTCGCTTTGTAGCCTTCGAGGTTCCGCGTGTTCGGCGACGTCGCGGGTTGTAGACCATACTTGATGCCGAGGTCGGCGAGCATCTTCGCGACGTCCTTGCCGTCCTCGCCACGCAGGCCGCCCTCGTGGCTGCCGATGACGGTCATGCCGGCGTCGCGTGCGGCCTTGGTCACCTGCTCCGTCGTGTGCCCGCTGAACGGCCCGACTTCGGCATGTGTGTAGCCGAATTGGGCGAGCTTCTCGCAGGTCTCGCCCAATTGCGAACCTTCGAGAATGTCGCGGACGGTGTAAAGCTGCAGGCCAATGGGAAGGGGCATGTGTGCATCCTACCCGCCGGCCGCGCCCCAGTCGGCCCCGCCGTGCAGGCTGAAGCTCTCGCCCGCCGCGACCGGCGTCGGGGCCTGCTGCGGATCCAAGTCCACCAGCAACGGCGTCGGCCGGATCGCGTAGCTGCCGGAGATTTCGACCGCATCGCACGTCAACGCATCTCTGCCCTTCAGCTTCCACGGCACCGCCAGTTCGCCCGACTTCGTCTCGAGATTCAGCAACGCCGTCAACGCCCGCGACTCGCCCCGCCAGTCGATCCGCACCAGGCCGTTAGCGACCTGCGTCACGTGACAGACGCGGCAGGCCTCCTTCACTTCGTAGGCAAGCTTGAACAGCTTTCCGCAGAACGTCTCGAACTTCCGATCGCCCGTCGCCCAGTCGATCGCGTTCCGCTCGTTATGATAATGCTCCTGCCCGCGGCTGCCGAACGTGCGCGACCGGCCGACCGCAACCTCGTGCCCGGCATACACCAGCGACGCCCCCGGCAGCAGCGCCATGAACGCCGTCCAGTTACGAAGCTGCTCCGGGTCCTTGATGCGATGGCTGATCCGCGGATCGTCGTGATCTTCGAGCAGCCGAAGCTTCACCGCGTGCGGCGGATAGAGCGTTTCCTGCAGATACACCTGCCGCAGAATGTCGTCCAGTTCCGCCTGTCCTGCGAAGTAGGCGAGCAGATATTCCTTGCCGTCGGCGTCGTAGGTGGCATCAAAAACGTCGTGCAACTCGGGGTCACTGTGGTGCGGCACGCCGAGGTCGCGGTCCTTTTTTACGAACCGCATGAACCCGCTCTCGGCGATCCACGGCTGCGTCCGCTGTGGATCAAGCTGCCGCCGGGCTTCGCGCCAGAACGCCATCGGCACGAGCGGCGCGACGTCGAAGCGGAACCCGTCGATGCCCCACGCCAGCATCTGCCGCAGCGTCTCGATCTGGTACTCCCAAACCTCTTGGTACTCGTAGAGGAAATCCGCACAGCCCGCCCAGGCCGCGACCTTGCACGTCGGCTTGCCTTCCGCGTCTTTCAGAAACCACTCCGGGTGCTCCGCGACGACCGGCGACTTGCCCGACAGGTGATGCAGTACCGTGTCGAGAATGACCTTCATCCCGCGCCCCTGGGCATCTTCGACGAGCCGCCGCAGGTCGGCTTCGGTGCCGTACGCCGGGTTGATCGCGCGGTGGTCCGCGATGCCGTACGGGCTGCCGAGGTGGTGCCGGTTGCCGTCGCCCATCGGGTGGACCGGCATGACGTAGAGGACGTTCGCCCCGAGGTCAGCGATCCGCGGGAGGTCGCGTCGCACGCCCTCGAAGTCGGCCGAGTCGCTGTGCAGCCGCGGGAAGATCTGGTAGACGACCGCCGAGCGGAGAAAGTCGGCCGCCGGCGACGGACCGGGATCGGCAGGGGCACGTTCCATGACCGCAGACTACACCGCCTTCTCCTTCACGAAAGCAGGCGCCCCGCTGGTCGAAGCGCCTGTTACGCAACGACCCGTTGGTCGATTCCCCCATCAGGACGTGACTTTGAAGCCCACGGCCTCAGGCCGTGGGCGTGCAGCGACTACACCACGGATGCGGTTGCGCGACGAGTGAAGCGTTCCTGATCAGATCATGCAGCCGATCCACCGACACTGGTCGCACGAAGGGTCGGCTGCGGCGAAATGGGATCCGCTTCCGCCACGCATGGCAACCACGCGATCGATCCGAATCGCACCCCAACAGCGGCCTCTATCGTGTCGCGTCGTGCCCGTTGTCGCAGGAGAAGAGTTGGAAGCGGTGCGGGCGACGATCGACCGGACGATGCTGCGGGACCGGCACCGGCTCGAACGCCGGCTCGACGGCATGACGCGACGTGGCGACACGACGCCGGAGCAGGTGGCGAAGCTGATGCAGTCGGCCGAGCGGTCGGCGGCCCTCGCGGCGGAACGGGCGGCCTCGATCCCGACCGTCTCGTACCCGGACGAGCTGCCGGTCAGCCAGAAGCGCGGCGACATCATCGAGGCGATCAAGGACCACCGCGTCGTCGTCGTCTGCGGCG
>CAYQCT010000153.1:6701-7522 GCA_964416015.1 uncultured Tepidisphaerales bacterium | reverse complement strand
GAGCGTCGCGTAGTAGTTGTCGCGGTAGGGAATGACGCTGCCGAGGTACTGCTTGACGAGCTCCGGGTGCTCGCGGGCGGCCTCGCCGAAGGACATGAAGATCACGCCCGCCTTGGCAAGTTCCTTCTGGAACGTCGTCTTGACGCTCACGCTGTCGAAGACGGCATCAACCGCAACGCCCCGCTTGGTCATCTCGGTGACGACGTCATCGCCGTCCGTGTTGGCCGCATCTTCGACGCCGAGCAACGCCTTCCGCTCGTCGAGCGGGATACCGAGCTTGTCGTAGACGGCCAGCAGTTCGGGGTCGACCTCGTCGAGGCTCTTGTACTTGGCCTTCTTCGGGGCGGAATAGTACCGGGTCGCTTGATAGTCGATCGGGTCGTAGTGGAGCTTGCCCCAGTGGTGCGGCTCTTCCATCTCCTGCCAGACGCGGAACGCCTTCAAACGCCATTCGAGCAGCCATTCGGGCTCTTCTTTCTTGGCCGAGATGAAGCGGACGGTGTCTTCGGTCAGGCCGATCGGAGCCTCGTCGGCCTCGATGTCGGACACGAAGCCGTACTTGTACTCGCGGCTGGCAAGTGCGTGAATCTCCTCGTCGGTCGTGGGCACGTCAGAGTCTATGCCGGGCGATGTTCGGCTGTTTCACCACAATCGGCCGTAGGCTGCGGCGTGGACGTGAACCTTCTCGCCATCGACGTCGGGCACAGCCGCGTCAAGGTCGGTGCCTTCGAAGGCGGCGAGCTTGTTGAATCCTGGCGGGCCGACGTCGAAGCCGAAGACAACGTCGCTGGGGCGCTGGAGCAGGCTCGTGACCGCTTAGA
>CAYQCT010000153.1:0-6691 GCA_964416015.1 uncultured Tepidisphaerales bacterium | reverse complement strand
CGTCGCCCGGCTCGGCAGCGGCGGGACGCAACGCGTCGGCCGCGACCTCGACCTGCCGATCCAGGTCAACACGCACGAGCCGGAGCGCACCGGCGTCGACCGCGTCCTGAACGTCGCGGCTGCGCATCAGCAGCTCGGCAAGGCCTGCGCGGTCGTCGACGCAGGGACGGCCGTGACGGTCGACTTCTGCGACGACGCCGGCACATTCCTCGGCGGCTGCATCGCACCCGGCGCAGCGGCAATGGCGGCGTCCGTCCGTGCGGCCGCGCCCGCCCTGCCGCAGGTACGCGTCCGCGGCACCGGCGACGCGTTCGGCCGCGACACGGAGAGCGCCATCAACGCCGGCATCGTCCACGCGATCCGCGGCTTGGTCCGCCAATCGGTCGAAGCACACGCCATGACGCTGACGACCTGGCCGGAAGTGATCGCGACCGGCGGCGACGCGATGGAGCTGTTCGCCGGACACGATGAAGGCGACGAGCCGTTCGAGCTGATTCACGCGGTAAGCCGCGACCTGACGCTGTACGGCATTGCGTTGGCGTACGTCGAGCACCACGTCAAGCACCGGTCGTGAACGTCATCCGCAGGTTGACGGCAGCCGGGCGGGCGGCGTTGGCGGTGCTGCGGGTCGAAGGACCGGCAGCGCGGGGTTTCGTCGCGACGCACTTCGGCAAGACGCCGGTCGACGGGCAGCTCGCGTACGGCATCTGGCGGCGAACCGACGGCAGCCGACTCGACGACCCGCTCGTCCGTGGCGGCGACGGCTTCTTCGATGTCAACCTACACGGCGGCCCGGCGATTGTCGACGCCTTCTGCCACGACGCCGAGGCAGCCGGCTTCACGATCACGACCGACGACGGCGGCCGGCTGGCACAGGCGAAAACGGCCGAGGGCGTCCGCTGGCTGCTGGCACAAGAGACGCTGACGGGCGAGCCGCGGCCCGACGATCGGACGCTGGAACGCCTGCTCGTGCCTTCCCGCATCGCCTTCGTCGGGCCGCCCAACGCGGGCAAGAGCACGCTGGTCAACCACCTCGCCGGCCGCGACGTGAGCCTTGTCTCACCCGAAGCCGGCACGACGCGCGACTGGATCGAGGCCGATGCGGTGCTGGCCGACGGTCGGCTGCCGGTGGTGCTGCTCGACCTGCCGGGCCGCCGCGAGACGAGTGGCATTGAAGCAGCGGCGATTGAGCTCAGCCGGGAAGCCGTTGCGTCGGCGGATCTGGTGGTGCTGGTTCTCGACGCGACGCGGCCGGAGCTGGTGCCGGACGGCTTCGATGATGCATTGCGCGTCTACAACAAGGCGGACCTCGCCCGTCCGCCGCACGGTGGCGTTGCGGTTTCCGCACACCTTGGAACAACGGCGGCTCTCGAATCAGCTCTGCTGACGCAACTTGGTGTCGATCTCGACGAAGGACCACGGAGGTGCGACTACTTAGATGTGTGCGTGGAACCTGTCACACGACCGCGTCTGTGCTCATGCTGACGAACGCCCACGGCCTCAGGCCGTGGGCTTTGCGTAGCAGCTGACGGAGGCAGGGTCTGATCGATCGAACGAATCGAGGGAACCCGCGCCACGTTTTCCTCTTTTTCTGTGACCCCGCCCGTCGCCCCGCCTCGCACGGGGGGACGATGGCTCTTCTCGGCACCCAACGAACGTGGCCGCTGCCGGTCGGCGGCGTCCTTCTGCTTCTCGGCCTCGGCTCGCTCGTCGGCTACGCCACCACCGGCGGCGACGCCGACGGCACCGGCGAGCTCGAGTACCGTATCGACGTCAAGCCGACCGTCATGACCTTCGCCTACAAGGTCTACGGCAACGAAGACGCCGCCGACGGCAAGTACTGGCTCGCCCGCATTCGTGCCGAGAACGAAGGCGATGCGCCGCTCGACGACCTCCGCGTCAGCTACCGCGTTCCCGGCTACCTCGACAGCTGGACCACGCCGCAGTCGACCGCGCAACTCCTGCCGGGCCAGACGGCAAGCCTTGCGATCTACCCGCAGTTTCCACGCAGCCTCACGACGATTCGCTCGCGGACGCCAGCCACGCTTGAAGTCAAGCTCGCGTGGAAGGAGAATGGCGAAGACCGCGAGCGTGTCGAGTCGCGACCTTTCGAGTTCCGCGGCGTTTCGCAGTTCGAGTACACGAGCCTGCCAAGTAATGAGGTGCTCACTTGGTACGACGTCTACGACAATAAGGAACTCGCAGCCGCGTTCATCACGCCCGACGACCCGATCGTCCGCCAGTACCTCGGCAAGATCAGCGAGACCAAGGGCGGCCTGCCGATCGTGAACAATGCGGAAGAGCTCGGCAAGGTGATGAGGAGCATCTACACGTTTATGACCGACACCGGCATGACC
The DNA here is from genome assembly GCA_964416015.1 of uncultured Tepidisphaerales bacterium. Lineage (GTDB taxonomy): Bacteria > Planctomycetota > Phycisphaerae > Tepidisphaerales > Tepidisphaeraceae > JBCDKH01. The sequence goes on along the minus strand of CAYQCT010000153.1, from coordinate 4,334 downwards.
TACGCCGGCAGCGACGGCGTGCCGGACACACTTAACGACGTCCAGTCGTTTACGCAGAGCATCCGCTTGCCCCGGCAGGTCATCAACGAAAACAGCGGCCTGTGCATCGACCTCGCCATGCTCTGGGCAGCATTGGGCAAGGCCGCCGGTGCCAAGGCGTACCTCGTGCTCGTGCCAGGCCACTGCTACCCGGTGCTCGTCGCCAACGACGGGTCGATCGTGCCGATCGAGGCGACCGGCATCGGCGGGTCGAACCTGGGCGGCGTCATGAGCTTCGAGAAGGCCGTCGAAGCCGGCGTGAAGCAGTGGAAGCAGCTGCAGGAAGGCAAGACGATCGGCATGGTCGTCGACATCAACGAAGAGCAAAGCCGCGGCATCCGGCCGCCGGACTTCGAAGCCGCGGACATTGCGGCACTCGCAAAGATGCTCGACGACCGCGTCAAGAACGCGACGAACCGCGGCGGCGGCCAGCGAGGTGGCGGCGGCGGTGGCCAGCTCGTCGACGGCGGAGGCCGCGGCTCATTGCCGCCGCCGAACAACGACAACAACGCCAACGGCTGGCCGACCGTCACCGTCGCAAATCTGACTGTGCCGTACCCGCCGCAGTTTCAGCCGAACCAGATGATCGTCCAGCAGGTCCAGCCGATGCTGCCCAGCTACCTTTTCAGCGCGTCGGACCAGACGCAGACCCGCAGCGTCGACGTCTACAACTTCGGCAACGCTTCGCCGCAGCAGGCGATGAATCAGCTCGTCAGCTTCGCCGGCCAGTTCGGCATGCAAATGCAGTTCGCCGGCAGCCAGCAGACGCAATTTGCCGGGCAGCAGGCACAGTTCAGCGTCGTCGCCGTCGCCAGCCCGACGGCGCAGATGAGCGGCGGCATGTACTTCATCCCGACCCGCCAAGGCCTCGTGGGCATCGCCGTCACCGGCCCCAGCAGCGACGCCAGCTGGCAACAGACTGCCCAGGCCATCGCCGGGGCTGCGCGAGCACAGTGATCCTTAGTGGGGTGGGCTTTAGCCCACCGTCAGACCGAGCGGTGGGCTGAAGCCCACCCTACATCTAGAAAACGAAACCCAAGAACCAAGCGATGAAGCACCTACGCACGATCCTCACGCTCTCCGTCGCCGCCCTGCTCCTCGCCGCCGGCAACGTCTGCGCGCAGGCCGCGGCGGTCGAGACGCTGCCGGTGAAGATGGTCATCAGCCTCGACGCCCTTGGCGACGCCGAGATTACCTTCGAGATGGAGATGTCCGCCAAGCAATGGCAGGCCTGGAAGCAGCAGTACGGCGAGAACCCGTCGCTTCTCCGCCGCGACATGGGCCAGTTTGTCAGTGCCTACGCAGTCGATGATTTCGACCTCGACCAGGACGACATGGACCGCCGGATGACGATGACCATCAAGGCCAGCGGCGTCGCCCGGCACCTTGGCGACGGCCGCTACGAGCTGGAGCTGGAGCCGGAGATGAAGACCGGCGAGATCATCGACGGCGGCCGGGAAGTGCGTTTCGATTACACGCAGTCGAACGGCCCCGGCTCGGTGATGCTGATGGACCAGATCGTCAAGCTGCCGGACGGGGCGACGGGTGTCGAGCAGTCGACCGACTCGACCGGCACGCCGGTGATCGAGTATCAGGTGCCAATCGATTTCGGCGGCGGCGGCGGATCGATCGTGTTGCTCGTGCTCGGCATTCTGCTGACGGTTGGCGGCTTGGCCGTGCTGCCGATCGCGTTTCTTGGCGGCAGCAAGGTTGCCAAGCCGGCGGACGCCGCGTAGGTTCCTGTCGAACGTGACCCGCCGCACCGACCTGCTTCTTGTCCTCCCGCTCCTCGGCCTCGGCCGCGGGCGGGTGCGTCGGTAGCAGCGGACGACTCCGCCACCGAACCACCCGACGCCCCGCGGCCCGTGCCGCGGGGCGTTCTGCTTCGTCTCCGCCTAGCTTCTAGCTCCTCCCTTCTTCCGCCGCATCATGGACCACATCCGCGTCTTCGACACCACCCTCCGCGACGGCGAGCAATCGCCCGGCGCGACTCTCACCCGCAGCGAGAAGATCGAGATCGCCCGGCTTCTGGAGAAGATGGGCGTCGATGTCATCGAAGCCGGCTTCCCCGTCAGCAGCCCCGGCGACTTCGACAGCGTCCGCGCCATCGCCGGCGAGCTCAAGACCGCCACCGTCTGCGGCCTGGCCCGCTGCGTCCCGCTCGACATCGACAAGGCCGGCGACGCTGTGAAGGACGCCGCCCATCCGCGGATCCACGTCTTCTGCGCCACCAGCAAGATCCACCGCGAGCACAAGCTCAAGAAGGGGAAAGGGGACATCGTCGAGCTGGCCGTCAAGAGCATCGAGCACGCGCTGAGCTATTGCGACGACGTCGAGTTTTCGCCGGAGGATGCGAGCCGGACCGAGTTCGAGTTCATCCGCGACATCACCGCCGCCGCCATCGAAGCCGGTGCCAGGACCGTCAACCTGCCGGACACGGTCGGTTACAGCTACCCGGAAGAATACGCCGCCGTCTTCCGCCGCTTGCTCGAAGAACTGCCGGAGATTAAGGCAAAAGGCATCGTCCTGAGCACGCACTGCCACAACGACCTCGGCATGGCGGTCGCCAACACCCTCGCCGCCATCGAGGCCGGGGCACGGCAGGTCGAGGTCACCATCAACGGCATCGGCGAACGCGCGGGCAACGCCTCGCTCGAAGAGATCGTCATGGCCCTGCGGACCCGCCGCGACCATTTCAACATCGACACCGGCATCGACGCGACCAAGCTCTTCCCGGCCAGTCGCATGGTCAGCACGCTCACCGGCCTGGCCGTGCAACGCAACAAGGCCATCGTCGGCCAGAACGCCTTCGCCCACGAGGCCGGCATCCACCAGGACGGCGTGCTCAAGCACCGCGAGACGTACGAGATCATGGACCCGGCGCACGTCGGCGTGCCGAGCAACCAGCTCGTCCTCGGCAAACACTCGGGCCGGCACGCGTTCAAGGAGCGCATCGAACAGCTCGGCTACGCCCCCGACGCGACGCAAACGGAGCTGGCCTTCGACCGCTTCAAGAAACTTGCCGACAAGAAGAAAGAAGTATTCGACGAGGACATCGAGGCGATCATCGACGACCTGCTCGAAGCGCACGACGCCGGCGGCGGCCGGTACGAGATCGCGGGCCTGCAGGTCATCGCCGGCAGCGACTCGCTGACGCCGACGGCGACAGTCACGCTGGTTACGCCGGACGGCAAGCGGGTGACGGACGCCGCGACGGGCGACGGGCCGGTCGATGCGATCTACTCGACGATCATGCGCATCGTCGGCCGTGAGTTCCGCCTGAGCGACTACCGCATCCGCGCCGTCACCGGCGGCAAGGACGCGCAGGGCGAGGTGAATGTCGAACTCGTCGACGTCGCCGAACCCGACGTCCGCCCCGCCAACGGCCGCGGCCTCTCGACCGACATCTTAGAGGCCAGCGCGTTGGCTTACGTCGCCGCCGTCAACCGCTTGGCCAACCCGAACCGCCGCCTCGTCACGCAACACTCGGGCGTCTGATCTTCGCCCGCTGGAGAAACGCGAAGACGCGAAGAAGCAAAGACAGAGCGAAGGGCAGAGGGTGAAGATAGCGGTCCCCGCTTCTGCCTTGTCTCCCCTGCTGACGAGCAGCGCTCGCGGGCGACGTGCCCGATTTCGGAGCATCCACTTCATCGCTCCTCCGGCCTTCGCTCTGTCTTTGCTTCTTCGCGTCTTCGCGTTTCTCTCCTCCGTCGTTCCCATCGTCACGCCGCCAACCGCCGCCGATCCGGCGACGCCTCGATCTGCCGCGTGACGTCGTACTTGCCGCGTCCTTCGACCATCCACGGCTCCTCCGCCACGCGCTCCTGCCAGCGATCCCGCAGCTCCCGCGCGTACGCCTCCAGCTTCGGATCAAACTTCGGCTTCGCTACCTTCTCTGGCTCCGGTTCCGCCTTCCGGCTCGCTACTAGCTCCCCGCTTCTCGCTTCCTCCGCCCTCGGTCGAAACCGCAACCCGCCGGCCGCCAGTTCCGTCTCTTTCGGCAAGGCCGGCCGCACGACCTTCTTCGCCCGCGGCTTCCGCCGCCCCGGCAGCTTCGGCTGCTCGCCCGCAAATTCCTCCGGCAACGGCGCCGCCTCGATGTCGCTCCAGTGCACGCCCGGCGGGATCGGCAGCACGATCCGGTCCTGCCCGATCGCCCCGCCAGCCGTCTTGTATGGGTACCACCACGGCGTCTCGGTGTCGCTCTGCCGGATCCGCTTCTGCCAGAAGATGTGGATGCGGGGAATGTGTGAAGTAGGAATGCGGAATGTAGAAGTGCAGAGACCATACTTCGG
>CAYQCT010000152.1:494-7532 GCA_964416015.1 uncultured Tepidisphaerales bacterium | reverse complement strand
ACCTGGTGCTGCTGCAGGCCATCAAAGACAAAGCCTCCGACATCCACTTCGAGCCGTTCGAGGACGAGTTCAAGATGCGGTACCGCATCGACGGCGTCCTCTACGAGATGATGCCGCCGCCGGCGCACATCGCGCCGGCGATCAGCAGCCGCGTGAAGGTCATGGCGAACTTAGACATCGCCGAACGCCGCGTGCCGCAGGACGGCCGCATCTGCCGACCATGTTCGGCGAGAGCGTCGTCATGCGTGTCCTGGACCGCAGCAACGTCAGCCTCGACCTCGACAAGATCGGCCTACGCGAGGACGACCTCGAGAGCATCCGCACGCTCATCAACAAGCCCAACGGCATCGTCATCGTCACCGGCCCGACCGGCTCGGGCAAAACGACGACGCTCTACTCGGCGCTTAACGAGCTCAACGAGCCGACGGAGAAGCTCATCACGGCCGAGGATCCTGTCGAGTACGACATCGACGGCATCATCCAGTGCCAGATCAAGCCGGACATCGACATGACGTTCGGCCGGATCCTGCGGGCCATGCTTCGTCAGGACCCGGACATCATTCTCGTCGGTGAGATTCGCGACAAAGAGACGGCCGAGATCAGCGTGCAGGCCTCGCTGACCGGTCACCTGGTCTTCTCGACGCTGCACACGAATGACGCCCCGTCGGCCATCGCGCGAATGCTGGACCTCGGCCTCGAGCCATTCCTCATCACAGCAACCCTCGAAGGCATCGTCGCCCAGCGGCTGGTTCGCAAGATCTGCACGAAGTGCAAGGTCGAATACGAGCCGCCGCTGGAGCAGTTGATGGAACTCGAACTGACCGACGAGGACGCGGCCGATCAAACCTTCTACTACGGCAAAGGTTGTGACAACTGCAACAATACGGGCTACAAAGGCCGCGTCGGCATCTTCGAGATCATGACGCTGACTGATGAGATGCGGGACATGATCGTCAAGCACGCCAGCACGCAGCAATTGCGAGAATCGGCCAAAGGCAACGGCATGCGGACACTCCGAGAATCCGGCCTCCGCGCGATCTTCGACGGCGAAACCAGCATCGAAGAAGTCGTTCGCGAGACGATCGTCGAAGAGGCGTAAGGCATCGGCTCGCCCTGAAACCGCAAAGTGGGGCTTGCGTGACACATGGTGCTAGTCGATTCTTCAGGAAGTAGCAGCGGCGGCTCGTCGCTGCCTCTGGATCGAGGATCTTCTGCGACAATGGACGGCAGCGGCGAGCCGCCGCTGCTACGGCCCGCGTTCTCCGACGGCACCTAGGACACGATCCCATGTGTGACTTAGCACAGGCGGCCCTGTTTCGCCTTTCCGCATTGCTTCCCTTGAAAATCTTCTGCGACCCGCGGCCCTAGTAACTGCGGCTTCCAGGCCTTCTGGAAAACCGATCTTCGCACGCTGCGTCGCGCCTTCACGTACCACGCCGCAGCGTCTGCACGCCCTCGGCGTCTGCGACGAGGATCTCGTCCGCCATGTCCAGGAAGAGACCCGTTTGCACGACGCCGGCCCTGCGGAGCAGGTCGTGTTCGAGGCGGGCCGGGTCGTCAATCGGGCCGAGTGCGACGTCGTAGATGAAGTTGCCGTTGTCGGTGACGTACGGCTGGCCGTCGTCGCCGCGGCGGGTGGTGACGGTGCCGCCGAGGTCGCGGAGGAACGGCTCGACCCATGCCGCGGCGAACGGCAGGACTTCTACCGGCAGCGGAACACGCTCGCCGAGACGCCCGACCCGCTTGCCGGCATCGACCACGATAACCCGCCTCCGGCTGGCCTGGGCAACGACCTTCTCCCGCAGCAAGGCGCCGCCGAGACCCTTGATCAGGTCGAGGTTCGGGTCGACTTCGTCGGCTCCATCGACGACGACGTCGCACCCTTCGACCGCCTCCGACGGATCGATCACCGGCACACCTGCCTCTCGCGCCAGATCAGCGCTCGCGTGGCTCGTCGCGACGCCGCGGACGTCGTGCAAGCGGCCGTCGTGCAACGCCTTGCCGAGCGCGGCGATGAAGAAGGCCGCGGTCGAGCCGCTGCCGAGGCCGACGATGGAGTCCGAGCGGACGGTGTCGAGTGCGGCGACGGCAGCTTGGAGCTTGTGCAGGATGGGGCCCGTGGTCGAAGAAGCAGCAGCGGCGGGCATCGGAGGCAGACCCTAGTTCCCCTGATGCCGCTATGCTCGCCGCGGCCGCCTCCGTGCCGACCCTGCTGAACGATGCTCCTGCAGACCAACAGCTACCTCGTCCCCGAGGCACGTCTCGGCGAGCACCGCCGGCTCATGCGCAAGATGGCCGCCTGCTTCGCGCGGCTCGGCCTGGGCGGAGACCAGCCGGGACGGTTCGACATTTTCGAGCAGGTCGGCCCGGAATTTACCAATCGCTCGTCGGGATCCGCGGGCATTCGCTGCATCCAGATGATGCGGTTCGCCGACCGTGAGCAGCAGCAACGCGTCCAGAAGGCCGAGGCCGAGGATGCGGAGGCGCGGCAGATCGTCGACACGCTCTGCCGTCTCGTCGACCTGCCGGGCCAGCAGAAACGCGGCCTGTTCGCCAACGGCTTTTACGTCAACGCCGAGCTGGCGACTTCGGAAGAAGCCGAGCCGGTCGACGTCGCATAGCGAGGAACCCCAATGCCACTGCCCGGCTTCAAGCTCGCCTTCGGCTTCGTCCGCTGGATCTTGCGTGGCGTCATCGTGCTGCTCGCCGTCGGCGGCTGGCTGCTCGCCGCGGCGGCGGTGCATGTCGTGATCCTGCCTGTCGCAACGGCGAGCGAGGCCGACGTGGCGGACGACTGGCGGCTCGTCGTCCTGCCGAAGCAGCGGCTGAGCTTCTACGACACGTACATCGATGCCCGTGCCTGGACGCCGGCCGATGCGGAGGAACACGCCGACCTGCTGGCGCGCGTGGCCAAGTCGGGTCAGGTCGACGTGATGCTGGCGGCGTTCTAGGAGCCGCCTGCAACTTTCGGTTGTAGCAGCGGCGGCTCGCCGCTGCAGTCCGTGGAACTCCGGCCGGATAGCTGAGACGCAGCGGCGAGCCGCCGCTGCTACGTGTTCGGACAAGCCTTAGACGGAATGATCAGGCCGCTCGTCGGTCGCAGGTCTGGGCGAGCAGGACGAGCCGCTCGAGCGCAGCCGGCGAATCGGCCGCATCGGCCGCGTCGGCAAGCCTGCCGGCGGCGCGGGCGACCGTCGCTTGACCTGCATCGAGATGGTCCTGCGCAAGGTCACGCGACAACACGCTCAACAGCCCGAAGCGCCCGTCCCGCAACGCCAATGCGAGCGGCCCAACGTCCGCAGCATGTTGCGGTGCGGGCTTGCCTGCGGAGACGCGGGAGGCTTCAATGTCGTTCGAAGGGCGGATGGTCAGGGGCACGAGGTCCACATCGGCTGCGGCGGCTGCTTCGGGAAAGAGCGTCGGCGGTCTGATAAAGTCCCGGACCCGGGCGAAGCTGTGTTGACAGCAAAGACTGCCCCTCGAGCCGTTCCGCAGGAAGCTCCTGTTCGGCTTCATCGTTAGTCAGATTGCTCCGACGTACCGCCTTGCCCGTGTCCTCGCCCGCCACCGCCGTTACCCGCAACGACCGCAAGCCGGTCAACGTCCGGCTTCGCCTGACGATTGCAGCCGTCGTGCTCGGCCTGATCGTCTCGACGGTGGTCGCGTTCATCCTCGTTCGCCAGGTTCGGATGGATCGTCGCGTCGCCGCCGCCCGCGACGTCGGGATGCAGGATCTGGCTGCCGGGCGGTACCGCGACGCGTTGCACCGCATCGGCAGTTACATCAATCACGGCAATCGCGAAGAGCCGGCGGCTCTGTACGGCTACGCCCGCTCGCGCGAGGCCGTCGAAGAGCCACGCGGCAAGCACATCACGGAGGCGATCGGCTTCTACCGCGAGTTGCTGGATCTGCCGGGCGACCATCCGGAGGACGCAGACGCGCGGGTCCGGCTGCGGTCGCTTTATCTGCAGATAGGCTCGGTCGACGAGCTGCTCCGCCTGACGCAGGACCTGGCCGATCCGGCGACGCTGTCGGATGCGATGGCGGCTGAGCAGCCGGCACAGGTCGACGCCCTGCTGCAGCGGGCCAAAGCGCTCGCCAACAGCGACGACAGCATGGCGGACGCCCTGGAGGCGACGCAGCGGTATCTCGAGCTGCGGCCGCTCGACGCCGACGCACTGATCCTGACGCTCCAGCTCGCACGGTCGGACCGGTTGAATGAGACGGAGTTGGCGGAGCAGATCACGGCCGATCTGCGGGCGAATCAGCCGGAAGACCCGCGAGCACTGCTCGCGCTGGCCGCGGATGCCGCGTTGCGGCGGGACGTGCAGGAGGCGGCGGAGCTGGCGGAGCTGGCGGCGTCGCGGGTGGCGGCACTGCCCAAAGACGCGTTTGCGAGTGAAGACGCTGCGGGGCGGTTCCTGCGGCGGCTGGTCATCACACTCGATGGGCTAGGCCTTGCGCAGCAGGCGACCGACGTGCTCGCGGAGGCGGCTGCGGAGGTGACGGACGTGTCGGTGCTGCGGCTGGCGGTGAATCGTCTGGCACGGGCCGGCCGTCATGAGTCGGTCGTGGTTGCGACTGAGTCACTGCCACAGGAGGTCGGACGGTCGGAGCTGCAGGGCTTGCGTGTGCTGAGCCTGCGAGAGCTGAGTCGGGACGACGAGGCGGAGACGCTGCGTCAGGAGTTGGCCGGCGCCGCCGAAGGAACGCCAGCGCGGGCGTGGGCGGCGGTGGCAGAGGTTTGGCCGCGGGACAGCATCGCGATTTCGCCGCGGAACGTCGCGCTCGGTCACGACGCGGCGAAGCGGCTGGCCGTGGCCAAGGCTGCGCTGGAGACGGGCCGGCATCCGCACTTTGTCGTGCTCCTGGCAGGTGCGCTCGGCGACGCCGGCGACCATCTGGCGGCGAGGCAGACGTTGCTCGAGGCCGCCGCTGCGACGGGCGGCCGAGGCATGTGGATCCGGCCGGCGTTGCAGGCTGCCGTTCTCGAGGCCGAGGCAGGCAACGCGACGGAGGTCGGCGGCATCCTTCGCGCCGCGCGACAAGCGGCTCCCACGGACCCGCGGCCCGTGGCGTTGGCCGCTCTGTTCGTCGCCGGCAGCGAGGGGGTCGGGCAAGCCCGGAGCCTGCTCGAAGCTGCGGAGGATGATGTCGACGACCAGTCATGGCTGCGTGCCGCCCGCGTCCTGACGGGCGAACTTCCATCGGCCGACGCACCGGAGGATCCTGCCGTTCTCGCCGCCATTGCCGCCATCGCACGCCGTGCGGAGCAGACGGAGCTGGCGGATGCCATCGTCGAGAAGATGCGGGCATCGGGTGCCGACGCGTCCCTGCTCGCTGTCGCGACGGGTGAACCTGCCGAAGGTGACGAACCGTCGGCCGTCGCGACGCGGCTCGACCGCGCGACGGCCCGGCAAGTGCTCGAGGAGCTTTCCCCCGAGAACGTCGACGGCCGCCTCCGCTTGACTGCCCTTGCCTGGCGACGAAGCCGGCTTGATGCGAGCGATGTCGAAGATTGGAAGATCCTGCGTGCCACCCCCAAGATCATGGCCGACAAGCTCGGCGAAAGCAGCACCATTTGGCCGATCCGGCTGGCGCAGCTGGACCTGTCTCGGCCGGACGAGGAGGCGGACGAGGCGATCCTTCGTGACCACACGATCACGCTCTCGCGGATTACCCGCCGCAGTCCAGCTCTGTCGGCGGCACAATTGACGCTGGCGAGCCTTCTCGATCGGCTCGGGCTCGAGGAGGAAGTGCTGACGCATCTCGCACAGGGCGTCGAGGCGGCTCCGGCGGACATTTCGATGCGTTTGGCTCTAGCGGATCGGCAGCTGCGGGCGGGGCAGCGGCGCGAGGGCTTGAACAACCTCGCGGTCCTGGAGGCCCGGCGGGAGCAACTCGCGCCGGCCGTTCGCGAGTCGCTGGCCGAGCGGCTTGCCGGTCTCGGCGAGGCCGATCGTGCGTTGGATGTGCTTCCGCCGGCGGCGGAAGGCGTGACGGACATCAACCGGCTTCGTCTGCAGGCGCGTGCTGGTCGGCTTACGGAGTCGCAGTTGCGAGAACTCCTCACGGCAGACGACATCGGCGTCGTTGCCATGGCCGGCGAGTTGCTCGCGCGGAGCGGTGACCCTGCCGCCGCGCGACAGGCGGCGGACCGAATCGCAACCTTGCCCGCGGCCGAAGACGACGAGGCCGAGGTGACACGCCGCCGCGTCGGGCTACTCCTGGCGGCCGGCGAGGACGAGGCGGCGGAGGAACTGTTGCGCGAAGGTCTGCGAACGTCGCCGGACAGCTTCGCGTTGCGGCAGGTGCTCGTGCTCAAGACGCTGCAGGCTCGCGGCTCCGCGGATGCCGTCGCGGAGGCCGCAATCGCCCGTCAAGAAGTTTCCGACGCCGACGAACAGGCGAAGCTCGACGCCTTTGTCCGGGCGACGCAGGCCTGGGACAAGGCCCGGCAGAACGGTCGGAATCCGTCGAGCAGTTTCGCCGGCTTCCCCCAGGTGATCGCCGCCACGTTGACTTCCCGCGACACGGGCGCCGCCGAGGCCGCCGCCGACGCGGCTGTCGCCTTAGCCACGTTTACCGGCGAAGCTTCCGCCCTGCCGTCACTTGCCGACGAGCTGGCTCAGACGGCAGACGTTGCGACGGAGGTCGTGGATCTGCAACGAATCGCGGCGCAGGTTGATGTGGCGACGCGGGATCCGGAGCGGATTGAGCGCGCTGCAGCACGCGCCGAGCGGGCGATGGCTGGCAGCGAAGACGCCGGACTGGCGCGGGTTCGCGTGGACGCCTTAGCCGCCGCACGGCGTCCCGCAGACGCCGCAGAGGCCGCGCGGCAGTGGAAGGAGCGGTTGCCGGCAGGCGATACGACCCAGCGGCGTCAGGCCGCCATCGCCGAGGCGCGCCTGGAACTTCTCGCCGGTGATGCCGTCGCCGCGTTGGGTGCGGTGCGGCCGTACGTGCAGGCGACGCCGGAGCCCGGCGTCGCCGACCTGCTGGCGGCTCAGGCGCGGCTTCAGCTGAATGATCCGGACG
>CAYQCT010000152.1:0-484 GCA_964416015.1 uncultured Tepidisphaerales bacterium | reverse complement strand
GGTGCCGAGTCTGCCCCTGCCTCCGGCGAGCCGCAGCTCGGGCTATGGCTCGAAGCCGCCGCCGCCTTGGCCGCCGAGGGCTCCGCGAAGGGCCTCTCGGCACTCCATTCAGCTTCGGAGCAGCACGCAAGCAATTACTCCCTCTCGGAGCAGCTCCGCCTCGGCGGGATCTGGGCCAGGCTCGCATCTCAAGAAGTGGAAGAGGCCAGAGCACCCCTGAACGTCGTCGCCCGGCGGATTCCGGAGCTGATCGAGCAGGCCGAGGACGAGGCCGCCGAGCCGCTTCAGACGGCCGCCGCCTGGGCGCGTGCCGGCACTCTGCTGGGGCAAGCCGACGCCGCGACCGAGGCGGAGGCGGCGTACCGAAGGGCGTTGCAGCAGGAGCCGGCCCGCGTGATCGCTGCCAACAACCTGTCGATGCTGCTCGTCAAGCGTGGTGGCGAGCAAGATCTGCGGGAGGCGCGGGAACTGATGTCGCCTCTCG
>CAYQCT010000151.1:7145-7573 GCA_964416015.1 uncultured Tepidisphaerales bacterium | reverse complement strand
TGCAACCTCGGCGACCTTCTCCGCGAGATCAACCCGCGCCGCCACCGGGCACAGCCGCGGGTGCTCGGACCAGAGTTCGCCCAGCCGCGTCCCGCTCCGCAATGCAGCCGCGGCGTCCTCGAACCGCACCGGATTGTCCGCGTCGCCCGCGTACACGCCAACCGCCGCGGCGGATTCGAGCAGGATCACGCCCTCGTAGCGACCCAGCTCCGCCGCCGGCGTCGTGCCGAGCTCTTGCCAGTACGCCGCAGCTCCGTCCGGCCAGTACGCCGCGCCGTCGATGGTGCCGCGGTCGAGCAATACAACCCCTGCGTCGGCGGCGGCGGACTCCTGAGCGAGCTGGTGCCGGTAGATCTTCCGCTGCACGTCCCGCCGCCCCGCCGCGTCGAGCCGGTCCCACCGCAGGCCGAGGTCGCCGTACACCCGCG
>CAYQCT010000151.1:3020-7135 GCA_964416015.1 uncultured Tepidisphaerales bacterium | reverse complement strand
TGGGATCGAAAGCAGCGGCTGCGCCTCGCCGAGCACGAGCGTCACGCCGCCCAGCCGTTCCCGCCAACCGGCGAAGGCTTGGTCCGTCGCCAGCCGTCGCGTGATCGTCGACTTGCCCGCGCCCGGGCCGCCGGTGAGGACGATGCGGACCGGCGGCACAAGCTTAGATTAGCGGCGGCTTGCCGAGGCTGCGACGGATCGTGCTGATCTGGCCCAGGTGCGTCGCGACGTGCACGGCGAAGAACAGCAGCAGCTCGCCCGTCGTCTCGGCCACCGGCGACTTCTGCGGCAGCGGCTTGGTGAATGCATCGTCATCGGCCGCCTCGACCGCGGCGATGACCTCCTTGCGGTGCGCGTCGAACAATGCCGGCAGCTCCGTCGCCTCGCCGTAGTCGTCCCGGTGCGGCCCGGTCTCGTCGCGGGCGAACGTCTCGGCAAATTCGATGCTCGGCAGCGGCGGCATCTTGCCCTCGTCGACGCCCAGCAATGCCAAGCCCCGCCGCTCGCTCAGCACCATGTGCCCCAGCAGCCAGGCCGCACAGTTGGCGTCGGGCACGACGCGATGGTGCAGCTCCTCCCGGCTCAGGTCGGCGGTGAACATCTGCAGCAGATTGCCGCTGCTGCGAAGATTGAAGAGGATCGCGTCGCGGCCGGTCATGGCGGCAAAGGTAGGGGCGTGGCCCGGCTCGTTGCGTACGCGGAAGTTCTGGAAGCCGCCGAAGCGGTCGGCCTGCGGTGCGTCTACCCGAACGGCGCCGCCTTCGCCCCGACCTCAGGCGACTGGGCCGTCGCCGGCTGGATCACCGGCGAAGACGCCAGCGTTCGGTCGGCATTTCGCGAGCGGGTTCGACGCGTTGCACCATCGGCGTTGGCGAATGAGGTTTTTCAGGCGTGGTCGACGTACTTTCACGATGCCGACGAGGCATGGATCGCCCCGGCACATCACTGGGCCGCCGAGCTCGCCCACGGGCGCGGCGACGGGGCAACCGCACGACTTCTACAAATGCACAGCATTGATACGACGCCGCTGATGACGCGAACAGCCGCGGACGCCATTGCACTGTCTTCGACCGAGCTTCCATCGTTCCTCGCCGCGCTCTACGACGCAATGGGCAAGGCCGACTTCACGCTCCTGCTGCCGGGCACGCCGATGGTCGCGACGGTGCACCATCACCGGCAATGCTGGTGGCGAACGGCCGACGCCGCGGTCGCCGACGCGTTGCTGCGTTAGATGCCGCATGCTTCCGCTCGGACGTGACGTGCATTGGCTCTTCGCCGGCGACTCCATCACCGACTGCGGCCGCCGCGACGACCCGGACGGCCTCGGCGACGGCTACGTCCGCATGATCCGCGACCGCCTCCTCGCCCGCGACCCGGCCAGCGCGCCACGCATCACCAACCGCGGCGTCGGCGGCGACACGATCCGCGACTTGGCCGCACGCTTCGAAGAAGACGTCGTCGCGCAACAGCCGGACGTCGTCAGCATCAAGATCGGCATCAACGACGTTTGGCGGACCTTCGGCACGCACCCGTGGGACGCGGTGCCGTTGCCGGAGTTTTTGGAGACGTACGAGCGTCTGCTCGATCGCCTCGCCGACGCGTTGCCGGCGGCGAAGGTGGTGCTTTGCGAGCCGAGCGTGATCAGCCCGCCGCAGGACGCCGAGGCGAATCTGCGGGTGTTGCCGTACGCGATGGCCGTTGCCGAGCTGGCGACGCGGCGGGCGAATCAGGTCGCCTTCGGCGTGCCGTTGCACAAGACTTGCCTCGAAGCCGAGGCGGCGCGGCCGGACGTCGACTGGTGGACCGACGGCGTGCATCCCACGTCCGCCGGACACGCGTTGCTGGCGGAGACGTGGCTTGCGAGTGCGTCACAAATTGAGCGGAAGCCTGTAGACGATCAGTAGGTCGTGCTTCAGCACGACGTGGGCGACACCATAGTCGTGCTAAAGCAAGACCTACAGCATTGCAACTCATAAAACGATTTCGGCGATTCGCGTCACGACTTCGTCTTGCGTGGCATGATCCGTGTGCACCGTTGCGGTGGCGACTTCCAAGTAGTGCGCCATGCGAACTTCGAGCAGGGATTGCACTTCCGCCGCGGCGTCGAGATCGGTGAGCGGCGGGCGGTTGGGGTCGTGGCCGATGCGGTCGACGAGCGAAGCCGGATCGGCCAGGAGCAGGACGCGCGGGCAGTCGATGGCTTGCAGGATGGTGCGATTACCGGGTCGCACGATCACGCCGCCGCCGGTGGCGAGGATGCCTGTGGAACTTCGGGCGGCGTGCCGCAGGCGGTCGGCCTCGCGATCGCGGAAGCCGACCTCGCCCTCGGCGGCGAAGATGTCCGCGACACTCCGGCCGGCGTGATGTTCGACCTGTTCGTCGAGGTCGGTGAAGCCGACCCGCAGCCGCTTGGCGACGAGGCGGCCGAGGGTGGTTTTGCCGGCACCGCGGGGTCCGAGAAGCACGAGATCGGGCACGCCGCGAGCCTAGCGGGCCGCCGCGCGGCCGGCCGTCGTGTATGCTCGCCGCCGATGCCGGACGCCCCTGCGAAGATCGCTTATGAACGTGTTCTCCTGAAAGTCAGCGGCGAAGGCTTCAGCGGCGAAGGCGGCGGTGGCATCGAAGCCGCGCCCATGGACGCCGTCGCGCGGCAGATCATGGACGCCACCGCCACCGGCGTGCAACTCGCCGTCGTCGTCGGCGGCGGCAACTTCATCCGCGGCAAAACCTTCTCCAAAGGCGGCCGCATCCCCCGCGTCACCGCCGACTACATGGGCATGCTGGCCACGGTCCTCAACGCCCTGGCGTTGCAGGAGACACTTGAAAACCTCGGTCAGCCGACGCGTGTGTTGAGCGCGTTCCCGATCCACACGCTTTGCGAGCCGTTCATTCGTCGCAAAGCGATTCGACATCTTGAAAAAGGTCGCGTCATCATTCTTGCGGCCGGCACGGGCAATCCGTTCGTCACGACCGACACTTGTGCTGCGTTGCGAGCGGTAGAGATTGGAGCCGATATTGTACTGAAAGCGACGAAGGTCGACGGCATCTACAACAAAGATCCGAAGGTACACGCCGACGCCGTCAAGCTCGACGAGGCGACCTTCGAACAAGTGATTCGGGACGATCTGCAAGTGATGGATACGGCTGCATTTGCCATGTGTCGTGAGCAGAAGATGCCGTTGGTCGTCTTTGATCTGATGGGTGAAGACAACCTTGTGCGTGTGCTTCGCGGCGAGCCGGTCGGCACCCGGATTACGCCGTGACGGCAGATTCGCCTACGCTTCGGCCATGCCTGCCGATGACATCCTGATGGACTGCGAAGAAGCGATGGAAAAGTCCGTCGACCACCTGCAGCACGAGCTCCGCGGCGTCCGCACGGGCCGGGCGAGTCCGGCATTGATCGAGTTCGTCAAGGTCGACTATTACGGCGCGCCGACCGACCTCAAGAGCATCGCCGCGATCAACGTCAACGAAGGCAACCAGCTCGTCGTCAAGCCGTTCAGCCCGCCGGACATCGGCGCGATCAACAAGGCGCTCTCTGAGTCGACGCTCGGCCTCAACCCGCAGAGCGACGGCAAGCAGATCCGCATCGCCCTGCCCGCGATGAGCCAGGACCGCCGCAAGCAGCTCGTCACGCAGGTCCACAAGTACGGCGAGGAGGCGAAGATCAAGATCCGCAACGCCCGCCGCGACGCCAACAAGACGACCGACGGCGAAGAGAAAGCCGGCGAGATGGGCGAGGACGAGGCCGGCCGGACGAAGGACGAAGTGCAGACGTTGACGAAGCAGTACGAAGAGAAAGTGAACGAGTCGGTGCAGAAGAAAGAGTCCGACATCATGGAAGTCTGACGTCGGTTTCTATAGTCCGAGAAGCGGTGCCAGCGGGCCGAGGAGAAACTCGATGCCGGGGAGGCTTGGGCGGACGTAATCGGCGATGTGGTTCCAGCCGAAGATGAGCGCGAAGCTCGCGATGGCGAGGTGCGGGCCGAACGGGAGTTCGTGGAGTTGCTTCGTCAGGAAGCGACCGACGCCGAAGACGAGGCCGCTGATGGCCGCGGGGAAAACGGCAACGGCGGCGGGTCCGGCACCGAGGCAACAGCCGACGCCGAACATGA
>CAYQCT010000151.1:2400-3010 GCA_964416015.1 uncultured Tepidisphaerales bacterium | reverse complement strand
TACGCCTCGGCGCACGGCGTGTCGCTGTGGCAGGCCGCCCAGGACCCGGACGGCCCACAACACGCCCCCCCCGACGAGGCCGCCCAGCAGGCTCCCGGCGGCGGCGGCGAGGGGCCGAATCTCCGCAAGATCTTCGAAACTCGACGCCATCGGCCCCGCCGCCAGCCATGCCGCCAGCAGGCCCAGCAGCACCGGCGGCGCGAGAAACGGCAGCTCGTATGACAGCTCCCGCGTCACCAGCCGTCGCTCCGCGCGGCGCTCGTCCTTCTCTCGCCTGACCGTCTCTCGATCGACTTCCAGCGCCGGCTGCCCGTCGGCAAAACTCCGTCGCAGCACGCCGATCCGCAGCAACGCCAGCGAGACCAACCACCCGCCGCCGCCGCCGACCGCCCAGGCGAGGCCGACGGGTCCGACAATGACGCTCATCGGCAGGAACACGCCGTCATAGATCGCGTGCAGCGGAATCGCCACCGCCGCCGGCAGGTAGCTGAGGCCGCGGGGAATGATGAACAGTTCCGCGTCGATAAGCGACGCCGCGAGCAGGCAGAACGTCATCGTCAGCAGGATCGCCAGCATCGAACCCCAGCCGAGCGCCGTGCGCTCGGCCGTT
>CAYQCT010000151.1:0-2390 GCA_964416015.1 uncultured Tepidisphaerales bacterium | reverse complement strand
CAGCTCCGGCCGCTCGGCCAACGCCTCGGCAGCCAGTGCGTCGAGATCGAGCAACGCCGCCGGCACCGTCGTCGTCTGCACGATCGCCACCGGCTCGACCGGCGTCGGCGGGCCCCACGCCGGACCGGCTAGGAAGAACTCGGCAAACAACATCGCAAAAAGAACCGCCGTCGCCGCCTCGACCAGCGGATACCGCGGGCTGATCGGCGTCTTGCAGTACCGGCACTTTCCCCGTAGAAGCAGCCAACCGAGCACGGGCACGTTGTCAAACCATGCCAGCCCGTGCCCGCAGCTCGGGCAGCGGCTCGGTGGGTAGCTGAGGCCACGCATGACGCGGATGGACGTCGCGACGAAGCCGGCGCCGTCCGGCACCTCCGTCCGCGGCAGCCGGTAGACGATGACGTTCAGGAACGAGCCGCAGCACGCGCCCAGCACCGTCACGAACGCAAGCAGCAGAACGTCGAGCGAGGTCAAGGCCCGATGGTGCGGCCGATACGGCGACGGATCAAGCGCGGGCCTCGTCCGTAGGATTCGTCATGGCCGAAGCGACGAACGAGTCCCCGCGGCGTCATCTCGCGTTGCGGTCGCTCATGATGCCGGCGGACACCAATCCGTACGGAACTATCTTCGGGGGCGTCATCCTTAGTCACATCGACCAGGCCGGCTTCGTCGCCGCGCGGAGGCTGGGCGTGCATCGATGGGTGACGGCGTCTATGGAAAAGGTCGAGTTCCAACAACCTGTCCGGCTCGGCGATACCGTCGCGTTCTATACGACGATCACGCGTGAAGGTACGACGAGCGTCAGCGTTCGTGTCGACGTCGAAGCGGAACGCTTCACGGATGCGAGTGTCGTCGCAGTAACGACGGCGACTTTGACGATGGTCGCGGTCAATGCAACGGGCCGACCTGTCGACTTTCGTGGGCCGGCGACTTTGTAGTGGAGGTCTTCGACAACAGAAACCGGTGTGCGAAGGTCTCGCCGTAATCCGCGTCGTGCCGTGTCGCAAGCTCCCGCGCGTCGGCGGGCGGCAGAGCGTGGTGGACGCTGGCGCGGGCGTCGTGCCGCGTCATGTCGTCGCTGAAGAGCGTGAAGAGCCGGATCCACGCGGCGGCGCGGCGGCGGTGCAGCAGATCGGCGACGATCCAGCCGCGGCGGGTGACGCGGGTCAACTCGCGGAGCACCGCGTCGATGTCCGCAGCGTCGAGGTGGTGCAGGAACATGCCGCACGTGGCGAAGTCGAACGAGCCGTCGCCGCACGGCAATTGCAACGCGTCGCCGCGGACGACACGTTCGCCGCGCTCGGCAGCGACGCGTGATGTCTCGGCGTGCCGGTCGAGACCGACGACGTTCACGGCAACATCGTGTCGCTCGCCCCACCGACGCAGGTCCGGGCCGAGGTCGCCGGAGCCGCAGGCGACGTCGAGGATGGTCATCGTCTCTGCGGTTGTAGCCGAGCAGCCGGTTGACGCGTCGGATAAAAGCGAGCGCTTGCCGAAGCTGTTGCGGGTCGACGTCTTCGGCGTCCATCCGCTCGTCCACGCGCGGCCGACGGCGACTCATTGGGCGGCGACCTCGACGAGCGCGTCGGCGTGCTTCTGGAACCAGACGACCTTCCGCTTCACCATATCGAGGAAGCCGGCACCTTCGAGCTTGCCGAACTGTCCCGTCGCCGCGATCGGAAAGACGGCCTCGGCGATCAACGCTTCAATCATCAGCCACGGCACGCTCTTGACCTCGGCCTCGCTGAGCAGGTTCACGTTGTCGTAGCCGCGGAGGAATCGCTTGAACCGCGCCTGGTCCGGGTATTCCGGCCAACTCGACAAGTCCTCGCCGCCGCCGAGGATGCTGAACTGCAGCGCGCCGTTGGCTGCGTCGATAATCCGCGGCAGGAAGCGGGCCGAGTCGTAGTCGATGACGGCAGCGACGCGGCCTTGGCGGAAGAGCATGTTGCCCGGGTGCCAGTCGCCGTGGACGACCTGGCTCGGCCACTCGTCGAGGCCGGCGTCGTTGGCGGAGTCGCGGGCATGCAGGTAGCTGTCGAGCAGGAAGCGGCAGTTGCCTTCGACGTAGGTCTTTCCCGCAAAATGCTGCAGAACGCGGTCGAAGCCCTGCTCGACGCTCGCGGCCGCGTGGTAGCTGCCGGTCGGCGGGTCGAAGGGTGTGTCGAAGTCGGCCAGCAGCTTGTGGTACAGGCCCAGCACGCGTCCGGCGTCGCCGGTGGAGTCGAGGCTTTGGTTGTAGCCTTCGCCGGGAATGAACTCGAAGAGCTCGTAGATCCGCCCGTCGAGGACGAGCATCGTCTGCTTCCGCCGGTCCGGCACGAGGTTGGGCAGCGGGAACGCTTGGGCGGCGAGCGTCTGCTGGATGTCGTGGCAGAAGGCGACCTTGT
>CAYQCT010000150.1:5454-7574 GCA_964416015.1 uncultured Tepidisphaerales bacterium | reverse complement strand
CCCCCATCACACACCGCACACCGCACACCGCACACCGCACACCGCACACCGCACACCGCACACCGCATATAGATCTCGATTGCGTGCCGAACTCGACCGCTACTTGCGGCCACGCTGCAAGTCACACGCGCCCTCGACAGAACCCCTCCCTGACGGTCAGGGCTCGCAGGGTTCCACCCTTCTCTCGCGCACACGCTCGTGCACACACCGTATAGACTCGTCGGACTCTGATCAAAACAAGCGACACGACATGCGGTGGTGTCAATAGAGCGATTAGATGCGACGTCAGATGCTGGTCCGGCCCCTTCTATGACGAATCGTCCTCGCTCGGCTCATGGACGGCACGGTGGCGGACCGATAGAGCGGGCAGGACCAGCCGACGGACGCTCGGCGACATCGTGCTCGCTGTAGGTGTTTTGGTTCCCAAAGACTCGAACAGTTTTTTCTTTTCTCTATCCTCTATCTGCCCGGCGTGGCCGGAGATCGGACGCCTCGGCCATGACCTATCCCTTCAAACAACTTTCCGAGTGGTACACGTTCGCACTTGTCGTGCAGACGCAGATCGACGACGGCGTGGCGCTGGGCATCCCGACGGACATGGCCAACACGGCGGTCAACGCGGCGAGCGTCTTCGAATCGGCTTATCTTCGCGCCAGGGAACCGGCGACACGCACCGCGCCCATCGTCGCCGATCGACAGCAGAAGCTCGAAGCTTTCAAGGTGGCCGTCCGTCCGGTGATCAGTTTCATACAAGCCGGCAATTACAGCGACGAGCAGAAGCGGCGGCTCATGCTCAAGATCTATGACACGCACCCGACCCCGGCCCCGCGGCCGACGGCGCAGCCGATGGTTGAGCTGACGCTGCTCAATCCGACGTCGCTGCGCGTGCTGGTGCGGGACCCGAGCGATCCGGACCGGCGAAGCAAGCCGGCGGGTGTGCGGTCAATCATGGTCATGCTCCACCGCAACGCGGGTCAAACGCCGCCGGCCAACCCGAACGCGTGGCAGCTGTTCGGGCAGGAGGGCCGGACGAGCTTCGAGGCATCATTCCCGGACCTGGCCCGGCCGGAGACAATCTGGATGCGGGCGGCCTACGTCTCGACCCGCAACGAGACCGGCCCGCTCGGCGAGGCAGCGCACATCGTCCTGCCCGGCACCGGCCTGGCGGTCGACGAGCAGGCGGTAACGCCGACGATGAAGCTGGCGGCGTGAAGCATTTTGGGGGTTCGGCCAGAGATCGCGAAGACGCGAAGGGGCGAAGAGGGAGGCGAAGGTCAGAGGAAGAAGGTGTGGAAGGGAGAAGAGTTGGAACCATGTGGAAAAACAAGGTCCGGCCTCTGCACAAGCCTCAATCCTTCGCTTCTCTCTTTGTGCCCTTCGCGTCTTCGCGATCTCCGATCAGTTTGCTCTAATCAGTCGCCATCCTCGTCGACCCGCGCCCGCCGCCCCTGCCGGAGTTCGCCTTCGGTGTCGTCGTCCCGGCGCCGCGGGCGGAAGGTCAGGCGGATGGGGACGTCCTCGAACGGCAACGCGTCGCGGAGGCGATTCAAGAGGAAGCGGCGGTAGCCTTGGTCGAAGAGGGCCGGGTCGTTGACGAAGACGACGATGTGCGGCGGGTGGCTGCTGACTTGCGTGGCGTAGTAGACCCGCGGCCGACGTCGACCGCCGCGGCCGCCGCCGGGGGTGCGTTGGCTCATCGCTTGTTCGACGGCACGGTTTAACACGCCCGTGCCGACGCGGTCGCCGGACTGTTTGAACAAGTTGCGACAAAGGTCGAGCAAAGACGCGACGTTCTTGCCTTCGCTCGCTGTGATGAACGCCGTCGGCGCGAAGCTCAGGCCGGGCAGTTCGGCGTCGAGGTAGTCGCGGAACTCTTCCATCAGCTCGCTGTCGCGCGGCTTGTCCTTCTTGTCGTGCTCGGCGGCCTTGAAGGCGACCTCGCGGGTCGTGTCCCACTTGTTCAGGACGACGACCACCGGCTTCTCCTGCTCAACGACGTACTGCGCCAGCTTCTTGTCCGGCTCGGCCACGGGAATGCTGCTGTCGAGCAGAAGCAGGACGACGTCGGCCCGGCGGACGCTGCGTTGGGCGCGGTGGAAGCCGTAGAACTCGACGTCGTC
>CAYQCT010000150.1:4471-5429 GCA_964416015.1 uncultured Tepidisphaerales bacterium | reverse complement strand
GCGGTGTCGATGACGGTCATCGTGCGACCATCCTTCTCGAAGACGACGTCGACGCTGTCGCGGGTCGTGCCGGCGACTTCGCTGACGATGACGCGGTCTTGTTCTTCCTTGAAAAGCCGGGCAATCGCGTTGACGAGCGTGCTCTTGCCGGCGTTGCGTTTGCCGACGATGGCGACCTTCAGGTCCGGCCGCGGCGGGTTCATCGGGGCGTCGACGAGGTCGAGGCCGCCGGCGACGGCTTCGTGGATCCGGTTGATGCCGCGGCCGGTAGTGGCCGAGACGCCGCGTGGCGTGCCGAAGCCGAGGCGGGCGAAGTCGCCGAGGCTGAGGTCGTGCTTCTCCGAGTCGTCCTTGTTGGCGATCAGGACGACGTCGCGGTCGAGGCGGCGGAGCAGGTCGGCGATGAGCTGGTCGCCCGGCAGGATGCCGACGTGGGCGTCGACGACGAAGAGCACGAGGTCGGCCGTCTGCATGGCGGCTTCGACCTGCAGGCGGATGTGGTCGGTGAGGCCTTGGCCGTCTTCAAAGCCGTAGCCGCCGGTGTCGGTGAGCTCGACCCAACGCGGCCCGTGCGGCGTGTCGACCTCCATCGGCACGGTGACGCGATCGCGCGTCACGCCCGGCTGATCCTGGACGATGGCAATGCGTTTGCGGGCCAGCGCGTTGAGCAGGGACGACTTGCCGACGTTGGGCCGACCGACGATGGCGACGACGGGATAGCGGGCGGCGGGCGCGACGACTTCCGCGTCCGGTGCGTCGTCTTCGGGAAGTTGCGGCGTCTCTTCGTCCACGGGAACGGCCATCGTAGAGCGGCCGGGGCCGAAGTCAGGTGGCGCGGCGCTTCGCCCGCGTGTGCTTCCACTTGATGCCGAGGCCGAGGAGGCTGGTAACGAGAAGTAAGCCGTTAGCGACGATGAAGACGGCGTCGCCGGTCAGGCTGGCGTAGGTGAGAAAGAGC
>CAYQCT010000150.1:1352-4461 GCA_964416015.1 uncultured Tepidisphaerales bacterium | reverse complement strand
TGGCGGCGAGCTGGCCGAGGAAGAGGTAGAGGCTGACGCCTTCGCTGGTCTCCTCCTTCCATTGTTTGTAGACCTGTTTGCCGATGGTCAGGACGAGGATGGTGGCGGCGAGCCAGCCGATGGCTTGGGTCATCGGCGTGCAGCGGCAAATGGCGGGCCGCGACGGGCTACGCTGGCGGTGGTGCAGGCGGACGAGCCGACGCAAACTTTCGACTCCTGGCGAATCGTCCGGGATTGGCTGCCGGTGACGGCACTCGCCACGTGGCTGTGCGTCCAGTTTCTCTTGATCGACACGGGCGCAGAACAGAAGGCTCTTGAGCGATTTGCGCTCGTCACGGCAGCCGTCGTCGCGGGGTTGCTGATGGTGGAGGCGTGGCTGGCGCGACAGCTGGTCGGCCGATGGATCGGGTCGCGGGCGTCGGCGTTGGTTCTGTTGCTGATGAGCGTGTCGGTCTGGACGTGGTGTCGGATCAACGACGCGTTCATCGACTGGTACGAGGCCGCGGCGGCGGCGGGATCTGCCGACGTGGGGCACGCGGCTTTCCGCAAGTCGATGCGGACGTTCCATTGGCCGAACTACGGATTTGCGGCGAGTGTGGAGACGGCTGCGAAAGAGGCGGCGTTGTGGCTTGCGTTCGTCGCGGCGACGTTACTTCTCGTGCTCGCGGTTCGCGCCGTCGCTCGTCGAGACTGGACCGTGCCGCTCCTCGCGACGGCTTTGATGGCGGTGCTCGCGACGAGCTTTGCGTTCAGCGATCAGGACCATCGTTGGGACGGCAACGCGGGCGTCGGTGCCTGGCCGGACGCGTACGAGCAACTGACCGACGGCGGGCGACGCGGCGGAATGTCGTTCGCCCTGTCGCAGTACAACGCTGTGCAGGCGGGCGATCCGGCGACGGGCGTGACGCGGTTTTCGAGCCAGCATTATCCGCCGGGGCCGATGTTGTGGTACGCGTGGCTCGGCGTGGTGCCGGGACGTTGGGTGCTGGCGGCGTTGGTCGTGGTGTTGACGCCGGCTTTGACGTACGTGGCGGCGCGGGCGTGGCAGTTGCCGTCGGCAACGGCGGCGGTGGCGTCGTTGCTGGTTGCAGTCAACGGCGAGCTGGTGATGCAAACGACGCTGTTCCCGGCGGTGGCGTTGGTGCCGTTGGCGGCGGCGGGGTTGGCGCTCGTGGCGGCGGCCGTGGACGAACGGCGGCGACTCCTAGCCCGCGTGTTCGTAGCGATCGGGCTCGGCGTCGTGTTCTGGATGTCGACGTGGATCAGCTACGCGCTCGGCTTCTGGGCGATGGCGGTCGCAGCGGCGTTGGTACTGGCGTGGTGCGTCGCCGACCGATCGCGGACCGGCGTCGTGCGTCACGTCGTCGTCGCGGCGGCGGCCGGTGTGACGTGGATCGCACTGACGCTGACGACTGCCTGGCTCACCGGCTACGACGGATTCGCCGCGATCGGGCACGGGGCGGACGGGCATCACACGCTGGCGGGCGTCGACGAGGTGCTGCACAGCGACCGCCACTTCTACGAGTCGCTCGGCAACTTGGGCGGCTTCCTCTCGGGCCACGCGTTGCTCGTCGTCGTCGCCCTGCTCGCCGTGGTCTTCGGCATCGGGCGGATCCGCGAGCGAGCGTCGGCCTGGTCGCTCGGCGTCGTCTCACTGGTGTTCCTGCCGGTCGCGGCGTGGAGCGGCTTTTTCATGCTCGAGACCGAACGCGTCTGGTTGTTTCTCGTCCCCGGCCTTGCCATCGCAGCCGCGACGTGGGCGGAGGATTTGCGTCGTGACGAGGGCCGAGTCTCCCTTTGGATGCTGCTGACAAGTTGCCTTCTTGTCGCTGTCTTCACCGAGATGCATTTCTCGAACCATTTGGAGTAGGAGGCAAGACGTAGAGCTCGTTATCGCACCGGCACAAGGCGAACGAACTTGCGTTTACCCGCCTGCAAGACGACACGCGTTTGAATTCGCATCTGGGCCTTCGGGTCGATTTGCTTCTTCCCGTCGAGTTTGACGCCGCCCTGCTTGATGAGGCGCATCGCTTCGCCGTTGCTGCCGGCGAAGCCGACGAGGACGAGTAAGGTGACGAGGCCGTGCGGGCCGGGGTCGATGGGGTGTTCGGCGACGTCGTCCGGAATGCCGCCGTGCGTGGCAGTCATGAACTGCTTCTCGGCGACGTCGGCGGCCTTTGCATCGTGGAACTCGGTGATGATCGTCTTCGCCAGCCGGACTTTCGCGTCGCGCGGGTTCGTCGCAATCAGCTGCGTGTACTCGGCCTCGGGCACGTCGGTGACGAGCCGGTAGTACATCGGCATCGCCGTGTCGGGCAGGCTCATGACTTTGCCGAACATGCCGCCGTCGCCGCCGGGCGGGTCGGTCACAGCGATGTAGTTCCCCTTGCTTTTGCTCATCTTCGCCGCGCCGTCCGTTCCGACGAGCAGCGGCGTCACGATCACACACTGCCCGTTCGGCGGCGACTGCCCTTCGGCCTGTTGGAACTCGCGGCCGACGAGGTTGTTGAACAGCTGGTCGCTGCCGCCCATCTCCACGTCGGCCTCGATCGCGACGCTGTCGTAGCCCTGTAGCAGCGGATACAGCAGCTCGTGCAGGTGGATTTCCTGCTGATTCTCGTAGCGCGTGCGGAAATCCTCGCGTTCCATCACCTGCGCAAGTGTCTTGCGACCGGCGAGGCGGATCACGTCGACGAGGTTCATGCCGGCGAGCCACTCGCCGTTGTAGCGGACTTCGAGCGCGTCCTTGTCGGTGCGAATGACGCGGCCGACCTGCTCGGCGTAGGTCTTGGCGTTGGCGTCGATCTCGTCGCCGGACAGGACCGGGCGGAGCGAATTGCGGCCGGTCGGGTCGCCGACGCGGGCGGTGTAGTCGCCGACGATGATGACGGCTTTGTGCCCGAAATCCTGGAACTGGCGGATGACTTTCAGCGGGACGCAGTGGCCGAGCGTGACATCGGGGGCGGTCGGGTCGAGCCCGAGTTTGATGCGCAGCGGCCGGCCGGTGGCGAGCTTTGTGCGGAGGTCGTCCTCGGTCAGAATCTTCTCGCACCGGCGGCGAAGGGCGGCGAGCTGTCGCCGCCGGGAAGCTGGAAGGTCTGGAAGTTCT
>CAYQCT010000150.1:0-1326 GCA_964416015.1 uncultured Tepidisphaerales bacterium | reverse complement strand
CGTAGTCGGGCGTGGCTGCCGTACGCTCGCCCGCCGCCGCCCTGCCCCTGCCCTTCGAGAGACGTACGACATGACGCGACCCATCACCGGCAGTTCCGCCGCCGACGGCGGCTGCTTCGAGGGCTACGCGACGGACGGCATCTTCGACGAGATGTTCGCCGAATCGCCCGCCGGCGAGCCGACGGTGCGGCCGCATTACCGCGAGGTGCAAGACGCTCTCTGCAAGCTCGACGCCGCCGGCCTCGAGCGTCGCCGCCGCATGGCCGACGTCAGCTTCCGCAACCAGGGCATCACCTTCACCGTCTACTCCGACGACGCCAGTCGCGGCAACATCGAGCGGACGCTGCCCTTCGACCTCTGCCCGCGGATCATCCCCGGCGACGAGTGGCGGACGATCGAGAAGGGCCTGGTCCAGCGGATCGTCGCGCTCAACCTCTTCATCGCCGACGTCTACGGCGAGCAGAAGATCCTCAAGGAGGGCGTCGTCCCGCCGCGACTCTTGCTGGCGGCCAAGCTCTATCGCCGCGAGATGATCGGCGTCGGCGTGCCGGGCAACGTCTACGTGCACGTCTGCGGCAGCGACCTCATCCGCGACGCCGACGGCTACAAGGTCCTCGAAGACAACTGCCGCTCGCCGTCCGGCGTCAGCTACGTGCTCGAGAACCGGGCCGTCATGAAGCGTGTCTTCCCCGGCCTCTTCGCCGGGCACCGCGTGCGAGCAATCGAGGATTATCCGTACAACCTGCTCGCCAGCCTGCGCGCCGCCGCCCCGCCGCAGGTCGACGATCCGACCGTCGCCGTCCTGACGCCGGGCATCTACAACTCGGCCTACTTCGAGCATTCGTTCCTCGCCCGGCAGATGGGCGTCGAGCTCGTCGAGGGTCGCGACCTCGTCGTCCGCGACAACTTCCTCTACATGCGGACCGTCGCTGGGTTGCGTCGTGTCGACGTGCTGTACCGCCGAATCGACGACGACTTCCTCGACCCGCTCTGCTTCAACCCGGACAGCGCGCTGGGCGTCGCCGGGATTATGAACTGCCTGCGGACGGGCCACGTCAACATCGCCAACAGCGTCGGGGCCGGCGTTGCCGACGACAAGGCGATCTACCCGTTCCTGCCGGACATGATCCGCTTCTACCTGAAGCAGGAGCCGACGCTCGACAACGTGCCGACGTACATCTGCGACCGGCGTGACGACCTGCAGTACACGTTGGAAAATCTCGACAAGCTCGTCGTCAAAAGCACCAACGAGTCCGGCGGCTACGGCATGCTGATGGGCCACCAGGCGGACAAGAAGGAACGCGACGAGTTCGCCGAGAAGATCAA
>CAYQCT010000149.1:0-7584 GCA_964416015.1 uncultured Tepidisphaerales bacterium | reverse complement strand
TTCGGACGTGCAGGTTCGAGTCCTGCTGTGGGCATCATCTCTTCGGCGGCTCGACCGCCTCTCGCAATGCCCGTGTCAGTACGATCGCCCCGGTCCAGCCGGGCGTCAGGGCGTAGGCGTCCGTCACGACCACGACCTCCTTCCACGGCACCGCCCAGTCGGCGGGCAGCGTCTTCCAGTTCGCCTCGGCCTCCCGCGTGCGGCGGCCTTCGTCTCCCGGCAGGACGAGAACGACGGCGTCGACGTCGAGCGACAGCAGCGTCTCGCGGCCGAGCGTCGGGTAGGCGACGCGGCCGACCGGTACGGCGTTGATGCCGCCGATGTTGTGGAGCAGGTCGTCGATGTAGTTGTCTCGGCCGACGGCGAAGGAGAGTCGTTCGTCGAGCATGATCAGCACCTTCGGCGGCGTGTCATGCCGCAGATCCCCCGCGGCCTCGGCGACCTCACGATCGAAGCGAGCCACGGCCGCTACCGGATCGGAACCGACGGTGTTCGCGATCACGCCGACGCTGGTCCGCAGGTCGGCGAGCCGGTCGACGCGAACGTTGACCAGCTCGATGCCCAGTTCGTCCGCCCGCTCGGCGGTGCCGGCCGGTAGGTTGCGGGTGGCCGTGCCGACCATTAACACGCGCGGTCGGAGCATGGCGAGCTGTTCCCAATCGAGCGACTCGGCATCACCGACGCGTGGCAGTTCGGCGACGAGCGGCGAGGCGTCGTAGCTGCTGACGCCGACGAGCTCATGCCCGGCATCGAGCTGAAGCAGCACGTCCGTCGCCGCCGGCGTGGCCGAGGCGATGCCGTGGTTCACCGGCGGATCCGAGGCGTCGCAGCCGGCGAGGAACCCGCAGAGCGTGGCGAGAATTGCAAAGATTGGTCGCTGCCCCGCCATCAGGTATGGTGAGCCTAGCCGTGGCGACGACGACGAAGACATCGGGCCGGCGCCGCAGCCGGGAGCAACGACGCCGCGACCGTGAGCGGGAACGCGAGGTCGTGCACGCGTCGACGTCGGACACGACTACATCCGCCGAACCCGACGAGCTGCCGCAGGCCGAGCACGCCGACCAGCCCGAGACGGCGACGAGCGACATCGTCTCCGTCGAAGCCACGCCCGTCGAGTCCGGCGGCGTCATGCAACGCCTCTTCGGCTCCGGCCAGCCACGCGTCGTCGGCGGCGAGAACGTCGCCTTCGCCAACCAACCCGGTCTGTTCCGGCCGATCGCGCGGAGGCAGTACCAGCGTGAGCTGGCAATGCAGAGCATCAAGCACGGCTTCGACGACCTGTCGGGCCTCATGGCTGACATCCGCGACGGACTCGACGACAGCGTCCAGCGGCAAGGCGAGCTGCTCGACGCACTCAAGGTCCTGCCCGTCCTCGCCGAGCAGAACGGCAAAAGTGCAGAGCGGTTCGAGGAGCAATTTCGCCGCAACAACGACCAGCTCGCTCGCAGCAACGAGCTGGCCGGGGAGAACCTGAAGGTCCAGAACGACAACCTCAAGATTCAGGCAGAAGCCCTGAAGAATCAGGCCGATAGCGTCCGGGCGTTGCGGGACCAGATCAGCAATCAACGCGAGCAGGACGACCGCCTCGGCACCATCCTCGGCGGCATGGGCAAGGAGTCACGCGACCAGAAGCGGGACGTCGAGGAGCTGCAGGGCCGACTCGAACGCATGCGGCAGAGCGACCAGTCGATCGCCGACAATCTCGGCAGCGTCGCCGGTGCGATCAAGCGGGTCAGCGAACAAGCCTCAACGCAGAACGAGGTCATCGTCAAGCTCCAGTCGGCGATGGACGAGCGGACGCGACGGTTGGAAGGCGAAGTCGCGCGGCGTGGCCGCATGACGAGTTGGCTGTTGGGCCTGACGCTCTTGCTGACGACGCTCGCCCTCGCCGGCCTGGCGACGGCGGCATTTTTGTACCTGCGGCACACCGGCGCGGTGTAGCAAACCCTCAATCGCGGATTCTCGAACCAGTCACGCGACTGAACTTTCTTCCGAATTGCTGCACTTCCGCGTGAACGCCCACGGCCTTAGGCCGTGGGCTTTTGGATCTTCCTTAAGGAGAGGGAGCAAACGTTGTTCGACAAGTTCTTCGGAGGGTGAGCTGGCGTTCGTTTCACGAGTACCCGTTTGACGCAGATCACGCCGCCGGCGAGGCGTCGAGGGTGAGCGGGTCGCGGACGCCGGCGTGCAGCAATACTTCGCCGAGACCACCGATCATCGCGGCGTTGTCGGTGCAGTGCGTCGGCTTCGGCACGCGGACCGGCACGTCGAGCTTCGGCAGCGCCGCCCGCAGGCCGCGGTTGGCGCAGACGCCGCCGCCGACGATGACGTGCTGCGCCTTGGTCTGCCGAAGCGCCCGGCGGAGCTTGGTCATCAGCACGTCGATGCAGGCCGCCTGGAAGCTGCAGCAGGCGTCGGCCTTCTCCTGTTCGTCAAGATCCGCGGCCGTTCGTTCCCGGCCGTTTTTGCCGAAGATGCGGTAGAGCACGGCGGTTTTGAGGCCGCTGAAGCTGAAGTCGAGCGAGTCGCGGCCGAGTGTCGGCCGGGGCAGGTCGAATCGTGTCGCGTCGCCCGTCGCGGCGAGTTGATCCACGACCGGCCCGCCGGGGTAGCCGAGGCCGAGCATCGCGGCGACCTTGTCGTAAGCCTCGCCGACGGCGTCGTCGATCGTCCGGCCGATCGGCTCGATGTCGGTCCAGGAGCGGACGTGGTAGAGCGACGTGTGCCCGCCGCTGACGACGAGGCCGACCGCAGGCAGGTCGGCGGGTGGAGCGTCGAGCGTCACGGCATGCAGGTGCGCGTGGACGTGGTTCACACCGACCAGCGGCAGGCCGCGCGACCAGGAAAAGGCCTTGGCTGCGGCGAGGCCGACGTGCAGGCAACCGATCAGGCCCGGCCGATTTGCGACGGCGACGGCGTCGATTTCATCCGGTCCAAGGCCGGCATCATCGAGTGCCGCGTGCAGCGTCGGCGTGAGGTTCTCGAGGTGTGCCCGCCCGGCGATCTCGGGCACGACGCCGCCGTAGATCGCGTGGAGGTCGACCTGGCTCGCGACGGCTTCGCCGAGCACGCGGCCATCTTCGACCACGGCAAATGCGGTCTCGTCGCAGGTCGTCTCGACTCCGAGGACACGCACAGCGGCATGATATCGCGTGGACATTCATCGCCACGAGACACAAACGTGAGGAAGTGTTGTCGCGGAACGCGATGTTTGAACCGGCCGGTGACGCGCCAGACATCGGCTTCGCCGATAGCTCTCCCTCACGGTCGTGCCTCGTCGCGGGTGTCAACGATGGCGTCGCAGAACGCCGCGACTGGCTCCGGCGTCAGGAAGGACAATGCCACCTCGCGGGCGGCGAGGCCGAGCGTCGGCCAGGTCTCGCGGGCGTGCCAGGCGCGGTCGAGGGCGTCGTCAATCGGTCCGGCGGCGGCGGCGGATGCCAGGAAGCCGGTGCGGCCGTCCTGCGTCACCTCGCCGTTGCCGGCGACGTCCGTCACGATCGCCGGCCGACCGAGCAGGGCCGCTTCGCACAGTGCGATCGGCAAGCCCTCAAATCGGCTTGGCAGGAAGAGCGCGTGGCGGTCGCGCCAGATCTCGGTCATGTCGTCGACGAAGCCGCAGAGCCGGACGCGGTCGGCGAGGCCGAGGCGGTCGATCTGGCGGCGGAGCAGGTCTTCGTGTGGGCCGCTGCCGAAGAGGTCGAATGTCACCCGCCGGTCGCGCCAGCGGGGCCGGGCCAGGACGTCGAGGGCGAGGTCAAGGCCTTTGCTGAAGCAGTCGAGCCGCGTCACGCCGGCCAGCCGAATCTCGCCCGTTGCCGCCAGCCAAGGCAGCGGACCGACGGCGGGGTCGACGCCCACGGGATTCCGCACGACAGCCGCCCGCGGGAGGTCGCTGCCGAGCTGGCGGCGGGCGAGGTGAAGATTGCCGTGGCTGACGAACCACGTCGCCGACGCGGCCTCGTGCGCTGCGCGCGCCCGCACCACCGCGTCCGGCGTCGGCGGCCAGAGGTGTTCGCTGTTGGCGTGGCTCAGCATCGCGTACGGCACGCCGAACCGGCTGCAGATTTCGGCGAGATCGACGCCGTCGAACGTGTGTGCCTGACTGATGACGACGAAGTCGATCCCGGCGAGCCACGCCGGCGGACGCGGGCCGGCGAGCTTGTTCAGGACGCGTCGCGGCAACGATTGTCGCGTCGGCGGCCGCCAGGTGCGGACGGAAACGCCCGCCCTGCGCACGTCGCCGAGGTGTCGCCCTTCTTCCTGACTCGGCGGCACGATCGCGGTCACGTCTCGGCCGCGACGGCAAAGTTCCACCGCCGCCTTGGACCAGAGCACTTCGCTGCCGCCGCTGCGGACCCAGCGGTTGGAGGCGAGCAAGCCGATGCGAGGAAGTTCGGCCACGTCCTGCACATCGGCATCAGCGTGAGCCCGCCAACGATCCTGCAACGGCCGATAAGCTGTAGCGGGCATCGCCACCGCCGCCCGCGGGACGACATCCTGCTGCGGGGCGGCTTTTGCGGATGCCGTTCGCGCCGCCTTCGGATACTTTGTTCCGCCCCGGCCGACTCTGCCGTACCTCATGAACGATCGGACGCGACAGCACGAAAGCACCGCTCCGCCGTCGCTCGCGACGACGACGCCGCGGGTGTCGGTGCTGATGCCGATCTACAACGCCTGCGACTACCTCGCCGAAGCGGTCGATTCGATCCTGACGCAGACGCTGTGGGACCTTGAGCTCGTCGCGGTCGACGACGGCAGCACGGACCGCAGCCTCGACGTGCTACGTGACTTCGAGCGACGCGACGGCCGCATGCGCGTGTTTGCCAGGCCGCACCTCGGGTACGTACGTCAGCTCAACTTCGGCCTCGGCGTCAGTCGCGGCCGGTACATCGCGCGGATGGACAGCGACGACGTCGCCTATCCGCGGCGGCTGGAGATTCAGGTCGAACATCTCGAGTCGAACCCGCAGACGATCGTCCTGGGCGGCGCGTACGACCTGACGGACGCCGCCGGTCGGATGCTGCGTCGTCATGTTCCGCCGGCGGACGACGCGACGCTGCAGGAGATGTGCCTTACCGGCCAGACGCCGATCGGCCACCCGACGGCGATCATGCGGCGGGCGTCGCTCGTCGAAGTCGGCGGGTACGACGAGTCGCTCGAGACGGCCGAGGACAACGACCTTTGGCTGCGGCTGGGGGAGCGCGGCGAGCTGGCGTGCGTGCTCGAGCCGGTCATCCGTTATCGGCAGCACGACAAGAGCGTCAGCGAGCAGCGGGCGGCGGAGCAGCTGGCCTGCATTCGCGCAGGATGCGAGGCGGCCTACGCGAGACGCGGGCTCGACCGCGCGTTCATCCCGCCGCCGGCGTGGCGGCCGACGGGAGAAGCAGGCCGCTACGACTTCCTCCTCAAATACGGCTGGTGGGCGTTGTCGAGTGCGCAACGCGGCACGGCCTTCCGCTACGGGCTCAAGGCGATCCGTCAGCGGCCGCTCAAGCGGGAGCCTTGGATGCTCATCTACAGCACCTGCAAGCCGCTCCGCAACCCGCCGCCGCCGATCCCCGGACGGGTCGCCGATCCCGCACTCGCGGCACCGGCCGTCCCGGCAGCGCCCGGCTCGTTGATCGCTTCGGCTTCTCCTTCCGCCCGCCGCGTCGCGTGAACCAGACCGCCGCGAGACGCAACGTCCTGCTCGTCACGTCGGTGCTGCCCTGGCCGCTGCACCGCAACGGCGGCGCGCAGCGGACCGAACTCGTCCGACGAGCGCTTCGTGATCTCGGCTGGACCGTCACGACGCTCGGCGTCCTGCCGGCGGGTGTGGCGAAGGTGCCGGACGCGGACGAGTTACGGGCGGCGGACGTGGTGGAAGTTGTCGAGGTCGAGGAGGCGACGCACCACCCGACCGGGTTGGCGAAGTTCGTGCCGGGGCCGGTGCGGCGGGCGTTCGTCGAGGCGCCGAGTCGATACGTGTCGCGTTACGCGGCGGATCCCGTGGCGGCGGATGCCGTGCGTCGGCACGCGGCGGCGGCGGACCTCGTCGTCAGTCGCTACCTGATGCCCGCGGCTCAATCCGGCCTGCCAACGCCGGACGTGCCGTGCATCCTGGACTTCGACGACGTCGACTGGCAGACGCTCGCCGAGCGACTGCGTGGTGAGCCCTGGCCGGGCCTAGGCGGCAAGCTGGCGATGCGGGCGACGCTGAACGCCCTGCGGCAGCGGACGCTGCCGCTGGCAAGGCGGTTCGATGCCCGCTGGTGCGCCAGCCAAGAAGACGCCGACGATCTGCGGCGAGACGGGTTTGCCTCGACGGTCTTGCCGAACGTCCCGTACGACCCGGCCGGCGGCGACTTGCCCGAAGCTTTGCCGCCGGCGGATCCGAGTTCGCACGATGTGCTCTTCGTCGGCGACCTGCAGCACGGCCCGAACAAGTCCGGCCTCGAACGCTTCCTCCGCCACGTCTGGCCACGCGTCGTGCAGACGGTGACTGATGCCCGCTTGCGGATCGTCGGCCGCGGAATGACGGAGGAGCAACGGTCCGCCTGGGCAATGATGCCGGGCGTCGAACCGGTCGGCTTCGCGGAAGATTTGCGGGAAGAGTACCGGCGTGCGGCAGTGGCAGTGGTTCCAAGCTGGTGGGGCGGCGGGACGAAGATCAAGGTGCCCGAAGCCGCCGCCATGGGACGGGCCGTCGTCGCCACGCCGGCCGCGTTGCGTGGATTCGGCAAGCTGGCCGAGGGCGTGACGCCGCCGGTCGTGGTCGCCGACGGCGACGCAGACTTTGCTGACGCGGTCGAGCAACTCCTACTCGACGTCCCGCGACGTGACGCCGCAGGTGCAGCCGGGCCGGCGTTGGCGGCGGAGCACTACAGCTTTGCCGCGGTGCGTCGTGCGGTGGAGCAGGTCGTTCACAAGACCGTCTACCGATAGGCTGCGGCGTGCGCGTGACCTTCATCCTGCCCGTCGCCGGACACGAAGGCGGTATCCGCGTCGTCGCCGAACACGCCCGCCGCCTCGCATCGCGCGGCCACATCGTCACCTGCGTCAGCCTCGGCCGACGCCCCGCCCCGCCGCTGTCACGCCGGCTCAAGGACCGCGTCAAGGCCGGCCTACGCGGTGAGGTGAAGACGGCGCTTCAGCCGCGAATGGTCGAGCCGGTGCCGCCGACGCATCTCGACGACCTGCCTGGCGTCACGCACGTCCGCGTCCCCCACGCCGGGCCGATCGTGACGGCGGACGTGCCGGACGGCGACGTGCTGATCTCGACCTGGTGGGAGACCGCCGAGTGGACCGCGAAGATGCCGGCGAGCAAGGGCGTGCCGGTGCACTTCGTGCAGCACGACGAGCGGGTCATGGCCCACGACGAAGCCGCACGCCGTCGCGTCGGCGAGGCGACCTGGCGGCGATCGGGCGTGACGCGGATCGCCGTCGCCGAGTGGCTGGCGCGGGTCGGGCGGGACGAGTTCGATGCGGCGTGCGTGGTCGTGCCGAACGCGGTGGACCGAGAGCTGTTCAACGCGTCGCCACGCGAGCGTGGCGTGCCGCCGACGATCGGGAACTGGCCGATGACGCGGCCGGAGCCGACGT
>CAYQCT010000148.1:6567-7624 GCA_964416015.1 uncultured Tepidisphaerales bacterium | reverse complement strand
TCCGAGGCGGGGCCTGTGTTGCCGTTGGTGCCGACGGCGATCACGCGGTACCGCCACGTGCTCTCGGGGGCGACGCTGTCGTTGTACGTCGTCGTCCCCGAAGGCAGCGTCGCGACGGTGCTGAACGACCCATCGACCGCTGCGCGTTGCACGCGGAAGGTGATTTCGTTTTGGCTCGCGTCGGTCCAGGACAAGCGGACGTTGCTCGCGGACGTCGCCGTCGCGGCGACATTGGTCGGCGCAGAAAGGTCTGCGGAAGTTGTCGCTTGCGCCGTCGCGGGGGCAGCGTCGCCGTTGCCGTTGAAGGCGATGACGCGGTAGCGGTAGAGGGTCGAGCCGGAGAGGCCGGTGTCTTCGAAACGATCGCGTCCGCTCATAAGCGTTGTGACGACGGCGAAGTCGCCGGTGCCGGTAGCGCGCTCGACGCGGTAGCCCGACTCGTTTGTCGCGGCGTCGAACCAAGTCAGCGTGATCGACGTCGGCGAGGTCGCGACAGCCGCAGCATTCTGTGCGGCGACGGGCGTTGCATTCGTCGATGGTCGCGTTGCCGAGGCCGGTGCGCCGACCGCGCCTTCGGTGCCGTGGTAGTCAACGGCGGCAACGCGGTAGAAATATTGCTGACTTGGCGCGGCCGAGAAGTCGGTGTAGCTGGTGCCGTCGATTTGCGCGGAAACGATCGTATAACCTCCGGCCTCGCTGGTGCTCCGGTAGACGTTGTAGCCGGCGACGTTGCCTTCGCTGTTGGCGTCCCAGGTGACGGTGTTCCCGCCGGATCCGCCGACGGCCGTTGTTCCGTCGACGGCGGACGGGCCGTCGACGGGCTTGACGTTGAAGACGACATAGACGTTGTCCTGGTGGTCGAAGTTCGCGCCGCGGTTACGCCCGCCGGTGTGCAGGTCGCCGCCGCTGCCGACGTTGTCCTGGCCGATGAGGTACGCGTTCGGCACGACGTTGCCGTCGGCGTCGCGGAGGACGAACCAGCGGAAGGAGTGTTGTCCGCTCTCGTCGATCGTGTTGCCGGGCGTGTGGTCTTCGTTGCGGTTCGGATCACTGTGCC
>CAYQCT010000148.1:0-6496 GCA_964416015.1 uncultured Tepidisphaerales bacterium | reverse complement strand
ACACTCAGGCCGAACGCGACGTCGCCCGGGTCGAAGGTGTTGTCGGCGTAGCCGGTGCCGGACTCGTCCAGCGGCAGGAACGACTGGCCGGCGTCGTCGGCGTGCTTGAAGACCTTGTTGTACGTCGTGCTGTTGATCGGATCGTTGCCGGCGTACCAATTGAGCGTCGTGCTCGGGATGTACCGCGGTCGACCGGTGCCGAACCAGAACGGATCGCGCTGTTGGTGAAAGGCCGCAAGCTGCACGACACGGACCTCGCCCGCGCCAGCCTTCTGCCAGAAGGCGCTGATCGTCTCCTCTCCGACGGCCTCGATCCGGCCTTCGGTGTTGGTGCCCGTGTCGTAGTTGCTCAGTCCCGTGTTGGGACCAACGTCGGTCGTATAGCCGAAGGCGCGGACGATGTCGTAGAGCGAGCCTTCCTGACTTGTGCCGGTGTCGCCTTGCTCGCTGTGACTTTGCCAGAGGCCGGAGAGGACGATGTCACGGGCGGGTTGTGTCGCGTCGTCGCTGACGATGGTCAGCGTGCCGGTGACCTGCTTGACCCAGGTGCTGTCGGTGTCGCTGTGGACGAAGCGAACCTCGACGTCGTGGAAGCCGCCCGCCGGAACGACGATGGGGCCGGAGTTGGTGCCGCCGCTCGTGATGACGAAGTCGCCGGTGTCTGTCGCGAGCGAGGAGATCGTCATCGGACCGCTGCCGTCGTTGTGAAGGCGCAGCGTGTTCGTGTCGTGGACGGCGTTCGGGACGTACTGGTCCGGCCGCTCGATACGATTGAAAATGAGCCTATCGCTTCCGGGCAGCGGCGACAGGTTCTCCAGCCGCATCTCCGCCTCCGCAGCGGGGTCGACGTTATGCACGATAACGATCAAATCGTTCTGATCGCTCTCCTGCTCCCACTCCTCGAAGGCGACAACGTACGCGTCGGGAACGGCGTTGCCTGCGGCGTCGATCAGGGGAAAGACGCGTACTTTGCGACGCTCGTCGGCGTCGTCCCAGGTGTTGAGCTCGTCCTGCGAGTACGAGACACGCGGCCCGAAGTCGTTGGCCCGCATGGCGAGGCCGAAGCTGCCGGCGGGGGAGAAGCTGGTCGTGCCGGTCGGCGTCGCCTGGACCGTCTGTGCCTGCGATTTGTCAATGCCGAAGAGGCGGACGAGGTTGCCGAAGTCGCCCTCGGCGTAATGCAACAATTCGATCGTTTCGCTGAAGGCGTTGTCGAACGCCGTGCCCATGACGCCCAGCACTTCGATCGTCACCGGCTGATCCGCATCGGCCGCCTTGAAGAGCGGGATCGTGACTTCGCTGCTACCGGCGACGCTCGTGGTATCGGGATACAGGGTCGTGTCTGCGTCCGGGTCGCCGACGTCGACCTGCAGGCCGTAGAGGTCGAGGATGCGTTGCAGGCTCGGCTCGAGCTGGCCGCCTTCGCCGGCGGTGCCGAGGCCGCGGAGTTGAAGGATGCGTTCGGGAGCCGACGGGTCGTTGCTCTTGATGACGAGTTCGGCCTCGAAGATGCCGACGGCATCGGCGTCGAAGACGATCTGGAGGTCGCGGCTTTCGCCGAGGCCGAGCGTGGTGCCGGAGGCGTCGGCACTGACGATGCGAAAGAGGCCGGCGTTGGAGCCGCGGATGGTGAACGCGTCGGCGGCGAAGGCGACGGAGCCGGTCGAACCGTTATGCGCAAGATTGATCGTAAACGCCGGCGACGTGCCGTCGGAGATGGTGTCGCTGAAGAAGAGTGTCTCGCCGCCGCCGTAGTCGCGGCTTGGAGCAGTGACGGCGAGCGGTGCGGCCTGGATCGGCGAGAGCAGGCTGATGCGTAGCCCGTTCCCGCCGCCACTGCGGAAGCCGGCTTCTGCGACGTACAGGTTGCCGGTCGCCGGGTCCTGGACGACGTCGAGCGGATCGAGCAGGCCGGTCGCACCGAAGCTGCCGGTAAAGGCGCCGGTGACGTCGCCGGTGGATTCGTCGATCTCGAGGAAGACGAGGTCGTCGCCGCCGCTGTAGCGGGAGACGATGA
Organism: uncultured Tepidisphaerales bacterium; assembly: GCA_964416015.1. Taxonomy (GTDB): domain Bacteria; phylum Planctomycetota; class Phycisphaerae; order Tepidisphaerales; family Tepidisphaeraceae; genus JBCDKH01. The sequence goes on along the minus strand of CAYQCT010000148.1, from coordinate 4,479 downwards.
GCTTGCCGTCGAGTGCGCCGCCGAAGTGTTGGCCGTTGCTGTCGTACTGGAGGACGCCGTTCGGGCTGACGTTGAGGCCGAAGTCGTAAGCGAAGCCGCCGTAGTTGCTGGGCGGCGTCACGCCGACTGGGTACTGGTCGACCTGGAGCACGTCGGCGCCGGCGGTCGGGTTGCCGCCGTAGAGGACGTACTCGCCGCGGAGGGCGTTGGGGTGTCCGTAGTAGTTCCCGGCTTCGACACGGTGGAGCAGGTCGTGCTGCGTCTGGTTGACGCCGTTGATCGCGGGCACACCGGGCCCGGCGGGCGTGTTGCCGCCGGCAGCGCTGCCATTGGCCGGGGCGAACAGGTGGCCGCCGGAGGTCCAGACGAGGTCGTAGACGTTGCGGATGCCGGTCGCGTAGATCGTGACCTTCGCGCCCGCCGCGTACGGGTCGTAGCTGCCGCCGTCCTCGGTCTTTATGCTCAGAGGTGAGCTTATCGTTCGGACGTCCGCCGCAAGAATTGCCGCGGTCATCAGACGCTCCGGCCGGTTGCCCCAGGTCGAGTCGGGCGCGCCCATTGCCGTATTGCTCGGAACGGCGAAGTAGAGTCGGCCGTCGGGGCCGAAGACGGGCTGGTTGTTTAGGTGGTCGTAGACGCTGCGCGGGATGTCGATGATGACGTCCTGGGCGACATCGAGGTCAGCGCCGGTGAGTCGCGTGATCGTGCCCGACCAGGCCGGGGCATCGCGGTTGCTCGTGTTCGCCGGGTCGACGTAGTGGCCGTGGCTGACGTAGGCGGTGGGGGTAGCGGCGTCGGCGTCGAAGGTCATGCCGGTGATGAGCCGTTGCTCTCCGGTCTCGGCCTGGAAGTCGTAGAGGAGTGTCGGCGTCGGCAGCGTGCCGTCGACGCCGGGCGTCATCGCGTAGATCTTCCCGTCCGCCGTCGTGCCGAAGAGTCGGCCGTCGGGGCCGAAGCTCAGGCCAGTCCACGCGATGCCGACCGTCGAGGCCTGGATCTGTCTGTCGAAGGCGACTTCCGGTGCGCTCGCCGCGACGGAGCTGCCGGTGGTGAATCGTGTCGTGTGCGAGGCGAAGCTCGCGCCGGCCACGTCCGTCACGGCGCTAGTGACGACGAACTCGTACGCCCGATCGGCCAGCAGGAGCTGGCTCGGCGTGAGCGTGATCGCGTCGCCGCCGCCGCTGACGGTGACGGCGGCCGGGACGACGCGGTTGTCGATTGTGTCGAGCAAGTAGACGCTGGCCGGCGTCACCGTCGTCGGGTCGATCGCGCCGTTCGGCAGGCGGACGTCGACAGCAACGAAGGCGTCGCGCTTGACGTCCGTCGCCGATGCGTTGGGACGGGAGGCGACGACGCTCGGACTTTCGAGGACGGGCGTCGCGGGCCGACTGACCTCGAAATGATCATAACTGGCTGTAAAGCCGCGGGTGCTGTCGGTGTTCTTGTGGAACGCGATAACGCCGGCCGCCCCGTCGGTGCCGAAGAAGGCGGCGCGGTGCGCCTGCGGCACGGTGAGCGTGTGCGGCGTGTCACGCCAGACGCCGCCGTCGACGCGGAATTGTGCCGAGACGGTGCCGGCGTCGGGATCTCCGATGAGGCGGAGGTCGAGCGTGCTGGTGCTGCTCCAGTTGGCGGCGAAGATGAGGCCGTCGCTGTTGGTCGAGGGCGCAGAGCTCTCAAACCCGCCGCTGCCGTCGGACCACTCGTCGATAAATTGCAGCCGCGGGCCGGCGTCGTGGTGAAGGGCGACGATCTTGACGAAGCCGTCCGAGTCGCCGCCGAGGAGGATGCCGGCCTGTTCGTAGCGGGCGTCGAGGAAGCCGAGCGTCCCGCCGTTGCCGGTGAGGCGTGCTTCGACGATGAAGTCGTCGCTGGCGTCGAAGCCGACCTGGAGCGCGTTGACGAGCGAGTCGTCGCTGCGGCTGTTGCCGCCGTCGTTGCCGGCAAGGCTGGTAAGGTCGAGGCGGCCGTTGGTGATCTCGAGCAAGTTGGCCTGGTGGCCGTCGCCGTTGGCGTTGGCTTGCACCTCGGTGAAGCCGGTGCCCGTGCCGTTGGCGTCGACCAAGCCGCCGGCGTCGCCGTCGAAGTCGAGGCGGTACGGCAGGCTGACGCTCGACGCCGTCATCAACCGGCGGTGCTCGAGCGGCTGGAGATTGCGGTCGACGTCACGGGCCGGCTCGCCGAATGCGGGAGCGGAGCGGCGAGAGGCGGAGCGTGAAGTCGGCATGGGGGACGCGTAGTGAGGCCGTGGCGAAGCCGGACAGGAGCGTGTGCGGGTTGATGCGAGCGAATCGGCGCTCCTGTTCCATGTCGTCGCGTCGACGCGACGAGTTTGGACCGGACCTAACTTATCGGTCGGCCGGTCGATGCGTCGCACGTCAGAACACGCGCGGGCGTTGATGGTGTCGCAGCCGACGACGTGCGATGACGGACGGAATGTGGTACCGTCCAGCGTCACGCACGCCGCCGCATGAGCACAGAAGGCCCCAGATCAGCATCGCCAGCACAGGAGCCTGCCGCGAGCGGGGGGCAGGACGTGGCCCTGGTGCTGTTGCGCGGGGACGGCTCGCGACGCAGCTTTCCGCTGCCCGGCGGCACGTCGATGATCGGCCGGCGTGAGGATTGTCATTTGCGGATTCCGCTGGGCGAGGTGAGCCGGCGGCACTGCCAGATCGAGACGCGGGAGGAGGCGTTGCTCCTGCGTGACCTTGGCAGCAGCAACGGCACATACGTCAACGGCCGTCGCGTGCAGGAATCGCCGCTGCTGGCGGGCGACGTGTTGCGGATCGGGACGCTGGAGTTCCTCGTGCAGGTCGACGGCACGCCGGAGGAGCCGGCGGCGGTGACGGACGAGGGGCGAGTTGCCGCCGGAGATTTGCGGCCGCCCGGATTGTCGCACCTGAACCCGACGGCCCAGGCCGAGGCGGCCGAGGCGGCGGACGTGCTCGACCCGTCGGCAATGGCGGGCGACATCGAAGAGCTGATGAACGACTGACGAGCTTGGTCTGTCCGGCTCCAAACAAAGCCCACGGCCTTAGGCCGTGGGCTTTCGGAAGGCCTTCATGTTTCGCCGGGCGGACGAATCGGTATGCTGCAGCGATGGGAGCAGTTGATGTGCGTGCTGTTCAGGGTTGCAAGACCTTCGCCGCCGCTGTCGTGGCGGCCTGCCTGTTGATGTTCGGTGTCGCGTCAGGACAGGACGCGCCCGAGTCTCGGCCGGAAGATGCGCAGCGGCGAGAGGCGAAGGTCAATCGCCTGCTCGACGAGCCGTTGGCGTTGAACCTCGAGACGCGGCCTTTGCCGGAGGTTTTGGAGGCGATCACCGAGGCGACGAAGGTGCCGTTTCTGGTCGAGGAAACGACGTATGCGTTGCTGCCGTACGGCCGGGAGACGCCGATCAGCGTGACGGTCAACGGCACGCCGCTGCGGCAGACGATGGCAGCGATCACGCGCCGGCTCGGGCTCGAGCCGGCTTTGCGGGACGAGCGGGTCGAGTTGCGACCGGTGCCGGCGTTGCGGCGGGCGGGGCGGCGGGCGACGGTGCAAGAGATCGCGCTGCTCGATCTGCTGGCCGGGGCGCGGCTGGACTTGGTCGAAGACCAGCTGTCGGCGGCGCAGTTGCTCGAAGCGATCGACCTGAAGCTGCAGGACCTGGACGCCGCGGCAAAGGAAGCCGGCCGGCAGCCGCCGGGCTTTGCGGTGGAGAATCGGCTGGAGGACCGGCTTCGCGAGCAGCCGGTCTTCGTGCGGCGGGACGCGACGCTGCTGGAGGCGATGGAGGCGGTCGAGACGCAGACGGGCGGGACGTGGTTCCCGTCAGGCGACACGGTGGTGACGCTGCCGAAGGAGGCGTGGGTCAAGCAGATGCTCGAGCGGCCGGTGACGCTGGCGTACGACCGTGTTGGCGTCGGTCAGGTGCTGGCGGATCTGGAGCGGGCGGCGGGCGTGCCGTTTCGCATCGAGCCGGGCGCGTTGCAACGCGTACCGACGCCGTACCGGGCGGTGCGTTTGTTCCTCGAGAACCAGACCGTTCGCGAAGCACTCGAAAGCCTCGGCGGCGAGACCGGCCTCGGCTACGCCGCCGACGGCGCGGGCGTCATTGTCTACCACGAAGATGGCCCGTCCGGCCGACGCCGCGGTTTCGGTGCGCAGCAACAGGCGGGCGATCAGCCGGTGCTGATGGTGGATCTGGGGGACGGGACGTCGCTGTTGATCTACGCGTCGGAGCTGCCGCGGGACGTCCGCGAACGGCTGGAGGCGCGGCGTGAGGCGGCGATCGAGTCGATCCGCGCCGCCGCCCGCGAACCGGCGACGCTGCCGGACGAGGAGTGAGCATCGGCTCGTGAAAAGATCCGCCTTTGACGTCCCGGCCCTCGGCTGCCAATGATGTCGGCCCGGCCGCATGATCGGCCGCGTCGGCTCCATAGCTCAGTTGGTTAGAGCGAGGGATTCATAAGCCCTAGGTCACTGGTTCGAGTC
>CAYQCT010000147.1:0-7632 GCA_964416015.1 uncultured Tepidisphaerales bacterium | reverse complement strand
TCACGCTTGGGGCTCGTGTTGGAGATCGCGCAGGTTCCAAGCAAAATCCGTATAAACCAGCCTGCGGCAGCAACTACTCGATCGACTTTCGGTTCACCAATACCTACACCGGCGGCACGAGCAAGCCAACGATCAGCAGCGCCGGCCAGCAACGGTCCATCTGGCGCATCGCCTGCCGACGAGGTAGCGGAGCATCTACGACCGTCCGTTGCCGCCGGGCACGTTCTCCTCAATCGGATCCGACGGCAGCGGCTCGATGCGGCTGACGTGGTTCGGAGCAAGGTGCATGGACTTTGTCGGAAGGCCGCCGTCATCTGGTTCCCAGCCGACGGTCACGTTGAGCGGCGTAACCATCATGAACAGCGGATCCTCCACGTCGTAGCTTGACCCGTCGCTCATGTGGAGCCGAATCGGACGAAACGGCTTAGCAATCTGATACTTGCGAATCTCCTGTGGCGGCATGCCGTCATGATACACGATTACTCGCTCCACACCGCCAGCTCGTTGCCGCTCGGATCGCTGAATTGGAACCGCCGGCCGCCGGGGAAGGCGAAGGTCGGCCGCACGATCTTGCCGCCGGCAGACTCGATCTTCGCCTGCGTTGCTTCAAGGTCCGTCGCGTACAGCACCACCAACACCGGCCCCTTCGGCGGCGGCGACTCTGACCTGCTCGAAGCCGCCGTCGATGCCGGCCTCGCTGCGGGCGAAGCTGGCGTAGGTGGGGCCATAGTCCGTGAACGACCAGCCAAAGACGTCTTGATAGAACCGCTTGGCGGCGGTGAGATTTATCACACTGATCTCGAGGTAGTCGATGGTTCGGTTTGTTGGCATGTGCGCGATGACCGGTGCTTCCTCGCCGCCTATCACCAGCAGCGTGGCTCGGGAGCGGCCACCAGGGCTAGCGAGCTTCTCAGTCCGCACAAGTCGGGCCAGCCGCTTGCGGTCGCCCGGAGCACGTTCGGCGATGGTCATTCCGTTGGTTCATCCAAGCCGGCGAACGAGCGCGAGCGGCGTGCGAAGAGCAGAAGGGTTCCGAACGAGATCCACCCATCGCCCCTCATCAGCCACTCCTTCTTGCGGTCGAGAATGTACTGCCGCTCCGTGTCCGGCTTGGCAGCCACAGAAGCAGAAATCCTTCGTCACGTTCAGCACCCGGAAGACGCCGCTGTTGACCTTGTCCGTCGCCAGCAGCGCCCGCTGGCGACGTTCGAGGATCGGGTCGAATTCGTCCAGCGCATCACAAGCCGCCAGACACGCGGCCAGGCCCAGGACGACGCGTCGAGACTCCTGTGGTTCATCCCACGCGTCGCGAACTTCGCGTCGAAGATCGTCCAGCAATGCCCGAACGTCCGTCGCCTCGCTCTGCGGATTGTCAGCCGTCGCGACGAGCGTCGACTGCATCAGCTCCAGCAGTCGCCGCGCTTCGACCTCGTTCTGCTCCGCCCATGCGGCGTTCGCTCGAGCCTTCGCAAAGCCAACAGCGCTGGCGATCGGGCCGCCTGCGATCGTGATTGCCAGCACGCCCAGCAGCACGGCCCGGCGGCGCTCGTCGAACGGCAACGCCCCGGCCAGCAGCTCCATCGCGAAGAACGACCGACCCGCCGGCGTCAGCCCGGCCTCTAAAACTTGGCGTTCCCGGACGATCCATCGCCGCCAGCGCATGCCGCTCCGTCCGAAATCGCCGCAGGCGCTCGCGCTGTCACGCCCGCTCCCACGCCTCGACGATCCGCGGATCCCGCTCGTTCCAGTCGAGTCGACGCCACCTTCGCCGCGCCCACGACGCGTCCGGGATGGCCTCGAGCCGCCGCGTCGGCAGGCTCTGAAACGCGAAGACGCAAAGAGGCAAAGCCGGAGCAAAGAAGAGAGAAGGGTTCCAGAGGAAAACACCCGGATCTCGCTCCGACCTTTGCTCTCTCTTTGCGGCGTTTCAGAGCCAGCGACCCTCGCGACCGATCCGGCTTGCCCTTGGGTCTTGCCGCTCGCGTAGCGCCTCACGCCGCCAGCAACCGTGAGATCGCTCCATTCGATTCAAGACGCAAACAAAAAACGCCCCCAACAAGTAGAGGCGTCTGAAGGCAGCCTGCGGCTGAGACCTTGCGCGGTGAACGGTTTGATCCATTCACGTCTTTACCGTGATCAGACCGGAACCGTCGCTTGGATACACTGGCTCAAGTATAACACGCTTGTTGCGTGACGCAAGGGCGTTGTTAGCCTGTCGCGGATCATGGGGACTCGATACGTGCTCGGACTGGACCTCGGCGTCGCCTCGATCGGGTGGGCGTTGCTCGACGTGAATGACGTCGGCAAGCCGATCGGTGTGCGACGGGTCGGCTCGCACCTGTTCGACTCCGGTAGTGGGACAGACCAGCAGTTCAAGGAGGGACGTGACGAGCCGCCTGCGAAGCCCAGGCGCGACGCCCGGCAGCTTCGCAAGACGATCTGGCGACGGGCGCGTCGCAAGCGACTGCTCCTGCGACGAATGCAACGTGGTGGGGGCGGTGGACTGCTGCCGGACGGCGACGTCTCGACGCCGATGGCAATTGACGCCTTTGTTAAAGGTCTCGATGCGACGTTGGCGCAGACGTGGAACGCCGATGCCGATCACCGCGAGCATCAGGTCCTGCCCTACCGGCTCCGGGCCGCTGGGCTGGATCGTGACCTGTCGCCGATCGAGTTTGGCCGGGCGCTCTACCACCTCGCCCAACGCCGGGGGTTCAAGTCGAATCGCAAAGCCGCGGAGAAGCCGGACGAGAAGAGCGTCGTCAAGGAAGGCATCAGCGAGCTGGCCGAAGCCATGCGGCAGGCCGGGTCGCGCACCCTCGGCGAGTACCTGGCGGGCGTCGACCCGGAAAAGACGAAGATCCGTCGCCGCTGGACCAGCCGGCAGATGTACGAGCACGAGTTCGACCAGCTCTGGCAGCGACAAGCCCCCCATCTCGGCCTCACCGACGAGCACCGCGACCTCATCCGCCACGCCATCTTCCACCAGCGGCCGCTCAAGTCGTCGGACCACCTCATCGGTCGATGCCGGCACCTGCCGAACCACAAGCGGGCCCCGATCGGCTGTCGCGACGCCCAACGGTTCCGGCTGCTCCAAAAGGTCAACGACTTGCAACTTGTCGGCCCCCTCCTGGACCGCGTCCCGCTCGACGCCGACCAGCGAACGATCCTCCTCGACCACCTCGCCCGCGGCGAAACCAAGACGAGCAAGGGCAAGACCGTCACCCACGCCGTCGTCTCGATGGCCAAGCTGCACAAGCTCATCAACGCCCCGAACGGCTACAAGTTCAACTTCGAGACCGACGGCGAGAAGTCGCTGCCGGGGCACAAGACCGACATCCGACTCTGCGGCGTCATCGACGGCTACGACGACTGGCCCGAAACGAAAAAGACGGCCCTCGTTGACGAGCTGCTCGGGCAGGCGGAGGACGACGACCTACGCGTGCGTCTTTCAGACGGCTACGGCCTCGACGGCGAGACGGTCGCCGCCGTGATGGACGTCGCGCTCGAAGACGGCTACGCGATGCTGTCGCGCGAGGCGATGCGTCGCCTGCTCCCGCGAATGGAGCAGCGGGAGCCGTACATGACGGTTGCCCGCGACCTCTTCCCTGACGAGTTCCAGGCGGCCGAGCCGCTCGATGCGTTGCCGCCGGTCAAGGAGCACGAGCCGGACCTACGGAACCCGACCGTCATGCGGGGCCTGACCGAGCTGCGCAAGCTCGTCAACCTCATCGTCAAGCGCCACGGCAAGCCGGAGCGCATCCACGTCGAGCTGCTGCGCGATTTGAAGAAGTCGCGCGAAGCCCGATCAAAGACGAGCAAGCTCATCAAGGCCCGGCGTGACGAACGCGAGAAGGCGGCCGAGCGGATCGTGGCCGAGACGAACCTGCCGCGGGCGAGTCGGCGGGACGTGGAGAAGTGGCTGCTGGCCGAGGAGTGCCGGTGGCAGTGTCCGTTCACCGGCAACTCGATCAGTCCGCACACGCTCTTCGTGGAGCCGGAATTCGAGATCGAGCACATCTGGCCCTATGCCCGCAGCCTCGACGACGGCTTTATCAACAAGACCCTCGCCCACCGCGACGCCAACCGCACCAAGGGCAACCGCCTGCCGACCGAGGCGTTTGGCGAGGCACAGATGAAAGAGATCGTCGCCCGCGTCGGGTCGTTCGCCGGCGACCTACGCGACGTGAAGCTGCAACGGTTCAAAGCGACCGAGCTGCCCGAAGACTTCAGCGAGCGTCAGCTACGCGACAGTTCCTACCTCGCGAAGGCCGCGACCAACTACCTAGCCCTGCTGTACGGCGGCATCGACGATGTCAGCGGCACCAAGCGTGTCCAGACCCGCACCGGCGGCCTCACCGCGCAGCTCCGCCGCCTATGGGGCCTCGATCGCATCCTCGGCGATCGCGACCACAAACAACGTGACGACCACCGCCACCACGGCATCGACGCCGCCGTCGTTGCAACAGCGGATTCGCGAACAACGCAGGAGATGATGCGCGTCGCCTCCGAGCAGATCGCCTTCGGCCAAAGCCGCTTGAAAGACCTGCCCCAGCCGTGGGAAACGTTCGCGGGCGACCTCACCGAAGCGATCGACGGCGTCGTCGTTTCGCACCGCCAGAGCCGACGCATCAGCGGCAAGCTGCACGCCGAGTCGAACTACTCGCGCTGCAAGACGATCGACGGCGAGCCGGACAAGCGAACCATCCGCAAGCCCGTCGAACGACTGAGCGTCCAGGAGATCGACAGAATCGTCGACCCGCGCATCCGGGCCGAAGTCGCCTCGGCCCTCGCCGCCAGCGGCGCGGCGTCGCCCGACAAAGCCTTCGCCGACGAAAACTACCCGCAGTGGCACGCCCGACCGATCAAGCGGGTCACGATCGTCGTCAAGGCCAAGCCCTTCCCGGTCGGCAAGCAGAAGCACCGACAGCGTCACGTCGACTCGACGCAGGGCAGCAACCACCACGCCCGCATCATCGCCACGCTCGCGTCAGACGGCAGCGACAAGACGTGGCGGGACGAAATCATTCCACGAATGGATGTGCACGAACGTCTTAGTCGTGCTATTCAAAGAGCAACAGCCCAGGTTCAAGGCATGACCAGGGACGAGATCAAGGCGAAGATCCAGTCGGAGATCCGATCCATGCGAAGAGCCGAGATGGAGAGCGGTGAAGGCGAGCGGTTCGTCTTCAGCCTGGCGGCCAACGAGTTCGTCGAAGTCGACGAGCTTGACGCCGAGGGTCAGCCGGCCGGCAGGATGATCTGCCGCGTGCTGTCGGTCTCGCCGGGCGACTTCGAGTTCGTCCGGCACACCGACGCCCGGACCGCGAAGGACCGCAAGCAACAGAAGGACCGGCTTCGCGGCGGGGCGAACTGGCTCATGAAACGAAACGCCCGCAAAGTTTTCATTAATTACCTGGGGGAAGTGAAGGATGCCGGCGGCTGATCGAGTGCTCGACCTCTCTGCCACGCCGGCCTTCGTGTCGGTGCGGAACGAGCAACTTGTGATCCGACCGCAGGACGGCGACGAGGCAAGCCTGCCGCTGGTCGAAGTCGCGACGGTCATCCTCGGCGGCAGTCGGACGACGCTGACGCAGCCGGTGCTCGCCGGTCTGGCCGAAGCCAACGCCGGCGTCGTCATCGGCGGGGCAAACCATCAGCCGGTCGCGATGCTCCTGCCGACGCAAGCGAACACGCTCGCCACGCAACGCCTGCACGAACAGATTGAGATGTCCGAGCCGCGACGCAAGCGACTGTGGCAGTCGGTCGTCGTCGCCAAGATCAAGGCTCAAGCCCGACTGCTCGCGGACCTCAACCTCGATGCCAAGCCGATCCGTGCTTTGGCTGATCGCGTGAAGTCGGGTGATCCCGAGAATGTCGAAGCGACGGCTGCGCAGCGGTACTGGCCGACGCTGATGGGGCCGGCCTTCCGGCGTCGCTTCGACCGGCCGGGGACGAACAGCCTGCTCAACTACGGCTACGCGGTTCTGCGTGCCGCCATCGCCCGGGCGATCTGCGCCGCCGGGCTGCACCCGTCGCTGGGCATCCACCACCGCGGCCGGGGCAATGCGTTCTGCCTCGCCGACGACCTGATGGAGCCGTACCGCCCGCTCGTCGACGGCATCGCACACGCCATCGTCGGCGAGGACGGGCCGGACGTGGCGATGAGCCCGCCGATCAAGAAGCGACTCATCGAAGCCGTCATGCAGCGGCTCGAACACGACGGCGAGTGGCGCACGACCGGCGAGTGGTTCGCCAAGACGGCCGGATCGGTGTTGGAATCGCCCGACGAGAAACGGCCGACAGTCTTCTATCCGCGAGGCATCTTGTGAAGAAGCCCAAGCCTCCGCCCCCGAGTGGCAAGTACCGAGCCATGTGGTTGTACGCGATGTTCGATCTTCCGACCAAGACGCAGGCCAAACGTCGGGCCTACGCGCGTTTCCGTAAGCTGCTCTTGAAGCAGGGGTTCTGCCAGTTGCAGTATTCGATCTACGCGCGGTACTACGCCAATGAAGAGTCGAGCGACGCCGCCCGAAGCCTCATCAAGCGTCACCTGCCTGGCGAAGGCCAGGTTCGCCTGTTGGCCGTGACGGACCGGCAGTTCGGCAAACAGCAGGTGTTCCACGGCAAGAAACGCGAGAAGCCCGAAGATGAGCCCGATCAGATCCTGCTTTTCTGACGCTGCAACACGCCACAACCGGCTGCGAGGCAGCCGGTTGCGTGCGATCTAGTGTATCCAAGCGACGGCTCCGGCCCGACCACGGCCGACATCGCTCCCGACTCGAACTTCGACAAAGTGTATCCAAGCGACGGCTCCGGCCCGACCACGGCGGTGTGGTGTGCGTGCTCGGCCGGCTCGCGAGTGTATCCAAGCGACGGCTCCGGCCCGACCACGGCGCGTCCTCGCCCATGTCCGCGATCGCGGCCAGTGTATCCAAGCGACGGCTCCGGCCCGACCACGGCGCCCGACAGGGCGCCCGCCGCCGTTGCGCCAGTGTATCCAAGCGACGGCTCCGGCCCGACCACGGCGAGCAAGACGTGCCAGTGCGGCCAGCCTGCAGTGTATCCAAGCGACGGCTCCGGCCCGACCACGGCTTAGAGGTTGACGATCATCCGCAACCAACGAGTGTATCCAAGCGACGGCTCCGGCCCGACCACGGCAAGTCGCTTATCCGCCTCACGTCACAGACGAGTGTATCCAAGCGACGGCTCCGGCCCGACCACGGCAGCGTGCGACCATCGGGCTGTACGGCGATAAGTGTATCCAAGCGACGGCTCCGGCCCGACCACGGCGCAGCTTTGCGTCTACGAGAAGGACGTCGAAGTGTATCCAAGCGACGGCTCCGGCCCGACCACGGCATCTCTGCCCGCGACCCGGACAAGGCACAAAGTGTATCCAAGCGACGGCTCCGGCCCGACCACGGCAGAGAGCGAAGTCGATGCGTCATAGTTTTCAGTGTATCCAAGCGACGGCTCCGGCCCGACCACGGCCGCTTTGGTAGGAATAACTTCCACGCCGTCAGTGTATCCAAGCGACGGCTCCGGCCCGACCACGGCAGGCGGCGGCGACTCCCGTGTTAACCGATGAGTGTATCCAAGCGACGGCTCCGGCCCGACCACGGCGCCGAACAC
>CAYQCT010000146.1:2731-7699 GCA_964416015.1 uncultured Tepidisphaerales bacterium | reverse complement strand
CCTTCGGTCGCCCCCGGCCGCCGGCTGGCCGGTTCCATGACGGCGTAGTCGATGCTGATCTTCGGCAGCGTCGGATACACCTGCTGCACGACCTCCGCCTGCTCCGGCGTGCCCCAGGCTTCGCCGATCCGCGTCAGGCCCTTGTGACTTTCCGGCAGGAATTCCTTGATTGCCTCGAGCACGGTCGAGGCCCGCCAGACGAACATGCCGCTGTTGGCCGTGCGTGGGCACGACGCCGAACGTGACGAGCAGGTCCGCGTGCGTCTCGCAAACCTCGAAGCCGGCGGTCAGGCGGTCGCTGAAGGTATCGACCGGCTTGATGACATGGTCGGCGGTGACGACGGCAAAGACGGCCTCCGGGTCATCCTTGGCGAGAACGGCTGCGGGGAAGCCGACGGCGTTGGCGGTGTCGCGCGGTTCGGGCTCACCGAGCAGGTTGTTCTTCGGCAGCTCCGGCAGGTCGGCGAGGATGGCCTCGCGGTGCTGCTCGCCGGTGCAGACGTAGATTTGCTCGGCCGGCAGGGTGTCGAGGAGTCGGTCGAAGCTGAGGCGGAGCAGGCTCTTGCCCTTGGCGACGGGCAGGAGCTGCTTGGGCGTGTTGCCGCGGGAGAGCGGCCAGAGCCGTTTGCCGCTGCCGCCGGCCATGATGACGCCGTATCGCATGATTCGTGGTGGAAGAAGGAGCAGGTTCGGCTGGTTTCACGCGATCCGGCACGCGCGACGGGTCGGCCACGATAGCGTCGCCCGATGGCTCATGCGTGCAACATCGACAGCAAGGGCCGCCTCGTCCGCGGGATCGGCGGATTCGTCGCGATGGTGGTCGCGTTGGTGCTCCTGTTCGCCTGGGCGTTACCAACCGGCGGCGTGATCGCTTGGGTCGTTGTGGCTTCCGCCCTCGCCTTCGGGTTGTTCGGCATGTACGAGGCATACCACGGCTGGTGCGCCGCCCGGGCACTTGGCTTCAAGACGAGCATCTAGCTTGTGACCGTTCGAGAAACAAGAAGTGCCAGTCCGTCGTTGCATCTGCTTGCTAAACGTCAGGGTCAGTGGACGGAGGTGCCACCGCTGTTGCCATACATCGAGTCTCTGCGCAATCCTCTTGGTGGTTTCTTCGTCAACTTGCGTCCTGCCGTCCTCCTTGCATACGCCAAATCTAACAGCACCCGATCAAGATCCATCCTCTTGCGCCAGGTGCACGGGGAACGCGTGTCCCGGTTCGTTCCGCCTCCTGATCGCCCGTCCGTAAATTGAAGAGAATAAGCGAAATACTCCTGCTCGAAGATCCTTATCGACTAGAGTGCTGATGCCAATCAGCGGGATCAAAACGAGATAGATCATTGGTCGAACCAAAAAGATCCATCGCTCTTCGTCGGGATATGGATGACTGTTACTTGGAAGCTGACTGAAAGCAACATGCTTCTTCTCGAATAGATGGATAGGACTCGTCGACCTCCACAATGTGCGTGATCTGCTTTGATATTGAGCCTCCTTCCTAGCAAACACTCTGAAATGGGAGAATTGTATGCCCGCCCGAAGTGCATAGACGCTTGTCAATGCTGTTGCCTCGCCTACGTCTCCCTCTCCGGTCCTCTTTGAGAACAGTGCTACTGATTGGTGGTCATGCGAAGCAATCACTATGTGCCAAAGTAGTCCAGCACAAAAAGAGACAAGACCGGAAACCAAGAGCGACAGCAACAATATCGCTTTAAACGTTGACACGATCAGTCGTCCTCTCCAAAGATATCTTCTCGCCAATCGTTCAACGACCGGAAAAGAGAGAAGACGGCTAGATTTGCGGGCGCTTTATTCAGCGGAGAGCCAGCCAAGTTGTAGGCGATCCGCCCGGGAACCGGTCGAATATATCCATCCTCGTCGAAAGCGGGACCGGCTTGAACCTCAATGTCATCTTCATCAAGCCATAATCTGGATGAACGTGTTTGATCGGCCGTCGATATGATTCCGGTATAACCAACCTCCGTCGTTTCAACTACCTGCCAAGCGACGTTCGGGCCCGACCGCTCAACCTCAAGAATCTGCACCTTCTCCGCATAGCCTCGTACCTCGTAAAGATTATCCCTTTCTGCCGGGGAAGAAAGCCCTTCGAAGGTTCTGATTTCGGGTCCTCGATCGAGCTGATAAAAGAAGTCAAACTTATAGTTAACCGGAAACAGATTGGAAATCTGCCCCAGATTAATGTCGAACCCGGAGCCTACGCCTGCTTGCTTTGTTGGGCTGAGCTCTAGCTTACCCTTCGCACCATCTGCCACAGCACCATAAAATTCGCTCCTGCCGTGAGCGGAAGCCACAGTTACCCAATATTTGTTAAGAACCACGGCTCGGGCACTACCGTCCGGATTCTCTTCAAGGTTGACTAGCTCATCTGCCACAGTCACCGGATCCCGAACCCTAATCCAATCTGTGAAGTAGAACCTTGTGCTATCAAAGACATCTAGTTCGACGGGAAGCTCCCATCCGACGACGTCATCAGAATCGGCAACAAAAAACTTGATCACCTCTGGAGGGGCGGACAGTAAATTTCCCGGGTCGTAAGGAAGTTTACTTCGAGCAGGCTCGGCCCAATTATCGTCGACGATCTTCAGCGTTTTGTCGACCACGTCCCCGCTGACGGGAAACGTCATTTCACCCGACCCGAACCCCGTGAAATCGAGGCCTGGGAACGCCCCGAACTCTCCCTCCTCGATAAGCTCGCCGTTCACCTGAAGGTCAACCGTCAACGGCCGGCCCCAGCCAATCTCACCCTGACGCTGAAACCGGACGATGATCTCAGTCTCCTCCTCCTCATTTAATTGTCCGTGCGACGGCTGGTTGGTGGCAGGATCAATGTAAGATACCTCGATCCACGGCCGATTATCTTCCGGCACCTCCCAAGGCCGGTCATCTGGATGCTGCGCGTCAAGGCTGAAGTCGATCGTCTCCGCTTCTTCATGAGTCGGATAACGTGCACCGAGCGCACCACCGCCGTCAGACCCGCCGTTACCTGGCGGAGGTCCGTCATACGCCGTCAGCATGCGTCGCGGCTCGAGCATTTCGATTGCGTGTCTGCGTGTCTGCGTGCTTGATTTGCATCAGTATCCTCGACCGGTTCCGCTTTCGACGCTCGCCCACACCCTTGACCGACCAAAAGTCGACTGCGTGCAGGATGAAGTGTACCAGTGCCCATTCTCGTCCACAAGCTCGAATCGTGTTCGAGTGAGAGTACAAACTATCGACAATCTGTACGCGGTCTTGGCACGGTTGCTGCTGACGCAGATCCGACCAATTGGCCTCCTACTCCCTAGGCTGTCTTGATGTCGTCAGCGATCGACCAGCCGCCGGCGTTCGAGCGGCGTCGGGACGTGCGCTTCCTCAAAGCCCTCCTCGACGGCCTCATGCGTGGCTACCACCGACGCGTCATCCATCCCGGCCGGACCTGTCCCGTGCCGGCGACGGGGCCGGCGATCGTGGCGGCGAATCACACGAGTCACCTCGATCCGATGGTCCTGCAGTCGTCCTGCGACCGGCCGATCACGTGGGTCATGACGGCGGACTTCTTCGATCTGCCGGTGCTCAAGCAGTTTCTGACGCGGTACAAGATGATCCGAATCAAGCAGGGCGACAACGATGCCGGCGTCTGGCGGCAGGCGTTGCGGGAGCTGGCCGACGGCCGCGTCGTGGGCGTCTTTCCCGAAGGCCGCATCGAGACGAGCCGTGAGTTCCTGCCGTTCATGGCGGGCGTGGCAATGCTGGCCGTGCGAGGTAAGGCCGACCTGTATCCGGCGTTTCTGGACGGCGTCAACCGCAGGACCTCGGTCCTGCCCGCGTATTTCCAGCCATTCCAACGGCCCAGCATCGCGTGGAGCGAACCGCTCCGCATCAGCCAGGGCGGGCGCAGGCGGAAGCTGGACGACGTCAATGCCGAGCTTCTCGCGGCCATCGAAGACTTGCGCGATGACTACCCGGCGGCGGACCGGCGGGGCGTGTCGATGCTGGAGACGTCGCCGTGAGTGAGGCGATGCCGATGCGAGTCCTCGGCCCGCCGGACGCGCCGGCGATGACGCAGCTGCCGGGGCGTCTCGTGGCGGCCGGCATCGCGGCGGCGTGCCTGACGGTGATCACATTGGGTGCCTGGCTCGAACCGGACCCGGCGGGCGTGGGCACGACGTCGCGGCTCGGCATCGACACATGCAGCTTCCTCACGCGGACCGGTCTGCCGTGCGGCGGGTGCGGCCTGACGACGAGCGTCAACCACGCGGTGCGGCTCGAGCTGCTGCGGTCGGCATGGGTGCATCCGGTCGGACTCGTATTTGCCATAGTGGTGGCCGCCGTCGGATGGGCGGCGGCGTATGAGGCGATGACGGGGCGGCCGGTGCATCGTGTCGTCGGTCGGCTGGTCGCAGGTCGTGGGCCGCACCTCGTGGTCGGCGGCGTCGCGTTGGCGATCTTGGGCTGGGGCTGGAAGATGTTGACGCACGTCGCCGGCTTCGGCGGGACCGGTTGGTGGTGAAGAACGCGGATCTCGGATACAACAGGAACGTGCGAAGGACCCTGCTGCTGTCGATGGTGCTGAGCATTTCGGTGCTGGTCGGCTGCGACTCGCTCGGGTTCGTCGCCAGTAAGCTGCCGCCGCCGACGCGGTTGCCGGCGTACGACGGGCTGACGGACCAGAGCATCGCCGTCGTCGTCTGGGCCGTGCCGGAGGTCGACGTCGATCATCCGCGGCTCGCCCGGCAGGTCGGCACGCTCGTCGAGCAGAACCTGCTGGCCGCCCGCGACGACGGCAGCCGGCGGGCCAAAGCGACGCTTGAGGGCATGACCGTCGCTTATCCCGCACAGGCCTACGTCCGCTACTTCCGCGACGACCCGAGCCTGGCCCTGCTGCCCGGCTCCGAGCTCGCACCGCTCACCGGTGCGCGGCGTGTCATCCTCGTCGAGATCGGCGGCTTCACGACCCGCGGCGCGGCCGCACCG
>CAYQCT010000146.1:0-2721 GCA_964416015.1 uncultured Tepidisphaerales bacterium | reverse complement strand
CTCGTTCGCGGCGTGGCGGACGTGAATCTGACGGTGTACGAAGTCGACGAGCCGGTGACGACGGCAACAGAAAGTGCGGGACTCTCTGCGGAAGGACAAGTGACGCCGGGGCGTGAGGCGTACCGCGAGTCGGCGATCGAGTTCGTCTATCCGCCGCGGGGAGCCGAGGAGGGCGAGTCGCGGCTGCGGGACGAGCAGGCGTACGAGATGCTCGTCCGCGAGGTCGCCGCCGGCGTAGCGAAGCGGTTCGTTCCGCACACGGCGGAGGAGCTTTGAGGCGACAGATTCTCCGGAGGATCGTACCGCTGGTCGCGGTGCTTGTGACGCTGGTCGGCGGTTGTCGTAAGACGCCGGCGGCGTTCGACCTGAAGCAGGAGCCGACAGCGATCCGCATCGAGGCGGATCGGCAGGTCGACGCGCGAGAGGTTGCCTTGGCAGATCCGGCGTCAATCGCGATGCGGCAAATTCTCGAGGCGGCCGAGGTCGCGGAGGTGGTCGTCGAGCCGGCCGAGGCGACGTACACGATCGTCCTGACGCTCACGCCCACGGGCGGTGACGCGGCGACGATCGGCAGCGAGTTCCTCGACGGCACGGCACTCACGGCGGCGGCGACGGTTCACGTCGACGACGCCGACGGCCGCGTCTGGCCCGAGGCAGAGCCGCAGGGCCGGCGGGGCCGCGCGCGGATCACGGTGCCGGGCGGGTTCGCCCAGCGGGTCGCGCGGGACGTACGAGGACGTCCGCCGTACCGCGTACCGCCTGCTCGGGAGCGAGGCTTCCCGCTTGTTCGTCCCCGGTGCCGGCTCGCCCAGCGGCGCTGCCGACATCGGCAACCGGCCGTGGCTCGACGACTAAGCGGGCCTCATCCGCTTCGCCACCGACCGACAAGCTCCGCCGCCGCATCAGGCCAGATCGGCTGTGCGAACTCGAAGCCGGCCTCGTCCAGCCGTCCCGGCAACACGCGGCGACTTTTTAGAACCAGTTCGCTTTCGGTTCCCAGCACACGCGTGCCGACCTCGATCATCCACGGCATCGCCGGCAGACCGATCGGCTGGCCGTAGGCGCGGCGGAGGTCCCGCATGAACGATGCGTACCGCACCGGGTTCGGCGACGTCACGTTCACCGGCCCGTCGAGGTCGTCGCGCTCGGCGAGGAAATCGACGATGCGGCAGAAGTCGAGCTCGTGGATCCACGAGAGGTACGGGTCAAGGCCGAGGATCGACCCGCCGAGGCCGCGGCGGACGAGCCAGAGCAACGTGTCGAAGATGCCGTCGCGGTCCGGGCTCATGACCATCGCGCTCCGCAGCAGCACCTTCCGCGTGTGCGGCGTTTCCTGCTCGTCGGTCGCGGCCTCCCAGGACGTAGCGACGTCGTAGCTGAAGTGCCACGTGTCCGGCTGGTCCGGCGTGACGCCGAGGACGCCGGTCGCTTCGTCATTCGGCTCGCCGCGGACGTCGGCGTCCTGGTAGATCGTCGCGGTGGCCGCCTGCAGCCAGACCCGCGGCGGCCGACTCGCGCTGCGGATCGCCTCGCCGACGGCACGCACAGAATCGACGCGGCTTTCCTTAATCAGTCGCCGATTGGTCGCGTTGTACCGGCAGTTCACGCTCCGCCCGGCCAGGTTCAGCACGACGTCGGCCCCGTCGATCTCGCGGTGCCACTCGCCGGCGGACTTGCCGTCCCAGCCGACGACGCGCCACGGCCGATCATCACGCGGCGTTCGGCTCAGGACGACGACCTCGTCGCCCCGCGCGTGGCAGTGACGGGCGACGCACGTGCCGACTTGCCCGCTGCCGCCGGGAAGGACGATCTTCATGTCGCGAATCTACCGCACCCGTCGTTTCAAATCGGCGGCTCAGGCGAGCGGGCGGACGTGCTTTTTGAGCCAGACGGTGAAGGCATCCTCGTCGACGTCACCGGCGGCGAGGCCGAGAAACTGCGGGATGAGCTGTTCGTTCGTCGCGAGCATCTCGTACCCATTGAGGTTCAGGAAAAGCTCGCACACGACCGCCGCCGTTCGCTTGTTGCCGTCGATGAAGGCGTGGTTCTTCGCGATGGCGAAGGCGTACGCCGCCGCAAGTTCCGGCACGTTGGGCGTCGGATCCGTGTACGCGAACAAATGCCGCGGCCGGCTCAACGCGGAGTCGAGCAGCCCGGAATCTCGCACGCCATCCGCACCGCCATGTTCGGCCAGTTGTTCCGCGTGCACGGCCTCCGCCGCCTCGCGTGTGATCCACGTCGGGTCGTCTTGTTTGCTCACCGCCTTGTCCTGTTACTCAGCCAGCTTCTTAAGGAGAGAATGCCGTCGTCGCATCACGTCCCGAGCGACGCGCATCTGATGCTCATAGCCGCCGTCGTTTGCTTCCTCTTGCGTCTGCAGACGCACGCCGTCCGCGTCTTCGTGAACGCGCACGCGGTCGCCCGCGGCAAGGTGAAGCCGTTCGAGGATCGCCTTCGGCAGGATGACACCCGTCTCGTCGCCGACCTGGACCAGTTCGAGTTCCGTCGTCATGGTGCCACATCCTACGACACGCCCGTGGCAGCGGCCGCCGATCGGGCTTACGCTCGCGGCCATGAAGGTCCACGAATACCAGGCACGCGACATCCTCTCCAGCTATGGCGTCCCCGTGCCGCCGGCGAAGGTGGCGCGGACTGTCGACGAAGCCGTCGCCGCCCACGAGGCCTTTGCCAAAGAAGGCAAGGCGGATCTGGTCGTCGTCA
>CAYQCT010000145.1:0-7759 GCA_964416015.1 uncultured Tepidisphaerales bacterium | reverse complement strand
AACTCCGCATCGCCGGTCAGCACGGCGGACAGTATTCGTCGGCCCGCACATGGGCGAGCCTCGTGACCCAACCTACTATGGAAGTCGTGGCCGACCCCGTCTTCAGCACGCAGTCGACGGCGGAGGAGCGGGCCAACATCCTCACGCACGGCGTCGGCGTCCTCTGTGCCGTCGCGGGCCTCGTCGGGGCGATCGTCACGCTACTTCAAGCCGATGCGGGGCCGATGCGGATCGTCACTGTCGGCATCTTCGGGCTCGCCCTCGTCCTGACCTACGTCTCCAGCACCGGGTTCCATCTCGCCGCCCAACATCCTTCGCGGCGGCACTGGCGGCTGCTCGACCACGCCTCGATCTACGTCCTCATCGCCGGCACGTACACGCCGATCATGCTCGTCGCGGTCGGTGGCGTCTGGGGGTGGACGATCACGGCCGTCGTCTGGTTCCTGGCCGTCGCGGGCATCGTCATGAAGACCGTCCTCGTCGGCCGGTACGACCGCTTCGAGAAGGTCGACACCGGCCTCTACCTCCTCATGGGTTGGCTCGCGCTGGTCGCAATCGTGCCGATCTTCCAGGGCCTGAGCGGTGTCGGGCTGATGTTTCTCGTCCTAGGCGGCGTGTGGTACAGCGTCGGGTGCATCTTCTTCCTGTGGGAGTCGCTGCCGCACAACCACGCGATCTGGCACAGCTTCGTCATCGCTGGCAGCGTCTGTCACTTCGCGACCGTCTGGCACGATATCGTCGCCGTGGCGTGACATGGCGGCGCTTTTAGGGGAACAAATGCGGCCGGCGAGCGTGTAACATGAGGGCGTTCCGCCCCATCCTGCCATGATCGAATTCGTCAACCTGCCGTCGCCGCTCGCGTTCCTGTCGATGCCGGGCGGCATGGAATGGTGGATCATCGGCGTGATCGGCCTGCTGCTGTTCGGCAAACGGCTGCCGGAGGTTGGACGGTCGCTGGGCGCGGGCATCGTCGAGTTCAAGCGTGGCCTCAAGGGCGTGACGTCGGACATCGAGGCCGAGAGCGACAAGCCGGCGGCGCTGCCCAAGGCCGAGCCCGTTGACGCGCTGCCGGCAGATTCGAAGGAGACGGCATGAGTCGCGTGCTGCTTGCCCTGCTCGCCGCGATGTTTCTCGTGACGGCCGCAACGCCGGCCGAAGCGCAGCGGCGAAGCTCGATCCCGGCGTATGAGGAAGTCCCGCTGCAGGACGTCTTCCGGGACCTGCGGCGGCGGACGAACCTGCCCTTCGTCATCGACTGGCGTCGGCTCGAGGCGGCGGGCGTACTGCGGGAGACGGAGATCTCGATCGACCTGCCCGGCGTGACGCCGAGGGTGTTTCTGAACAACCTGCTCCGCCTCGCCTCGCCGACGGAGCCGCTCACGTTCTACCTCGACGAGGGCGTCGTCCGCGTGACGACGCTCGCGGCGGCGGATGCGGTCCTGATCACCCGGCTCTACCCGATCGGCGACCTGATCGTGACGGTCCCCGACTTCGACGTCGGCGACGTCCGGCTGGGCCTCGGCGGCGGCGGTGGTGGCGGCGGTCAGGGCTTCGGCGGTCAGGGTTCCGGCGGCGACGACCGGGCGACTACTGAGGCCGAGCGGGCCGAAGATCTCGTCGAGCTGATCCAGGCCACCGTCCGCCCCGAGCTCTGGCGGGTCAACGGCGGCAACAGCTCCATCCGCTACTTCCGCGGCTTCCTCGTCGTCAACGCGCCCCGCAGCGTTCACGACCGCCTGTAGCTCGTAACCCACTTCGCCAGCAACGCGACCCAGCCCGCCGCCAGCACCGCCTGCGGCATGAACGCGGGGAACAGAATTCGGCTGCCCTGCGAGTGCGTCGTCCCGGATAACGCGACGAAGTAGCAGACCACCAGCAGCACCGCCACGGCCACGCCCCGCCGTCGGCTGATCACGACGGCACCCGCCGCCGCCACGAGCAGGCCCCATCGTAACGGCTTCCAAGCCTCGACCTCGAAGGCCGGCCACGTCAGCAGCCGCGCGACCTTCGTGCCAAGCTCTTGCCGGTCCGGCGGCAGTTGGCGGTCGCGGACGTCCCACGAGCCGATGATGTTCTGCTCGAGGTGCTTCGGGTACAGCTGCAAAAAGCCGCCGGGAAACTGGTCGAAGAGCAGGTGGACGTACTCGCGTTGCCGCCGCGTGAACTCGTGCGGCGTCATGCCGGGCTCGGCAACCCATCGCAGATCCTGGTGGCCCAGCGCGTAGTACCGGTCACGCGTCTCCGTTCGCGTCGGCCGACGGCCCAGGACGCCGCGCATCTCGACCTGCGGGCCGAACATGAAGCGGAGGTTGCGTTCGCTGACGGTGCTGAAGGCGAAGATCCCGGCCCGGTGGTGGTTCCACGCGGACCATCCCAGGATCGTCGCGAGGAAGATGCCGACGCAGATCGCCATCCGCGGCAACGCGACTCGCCACGGCCGGCCGCGTCCGCGTCTCGCCAGCAGCCAGATCACGACCAGGCCCGGCGGCAAGAGCAGGATCGTCGGCTTCACCAACGCCGCCAACGACCAGAACACGCCCGCAACGACCGCCGGCCACCACTTCGCCGACCGCGCGGCGTGGACCGGCGCGAACAGGCCGAGCCCCACCAGCACGCCGAACGGCCCGTCCGTCAATGTCGCCGCCGCCAAGCCCCAGCCGGTCGGGTTGCACGCGACGAGCAAACCCGCCGCCCAGGCCGCGGCATTGCTTCTCCAGATCAACTGCGCCAGCAACGCCGCCGCCGCTGCGAGCGTCGCGCCGCCGACCGCCTGGACGAAGAACAGCACGACGTAGATGCCGCGTGTCGTCAGCGGATGCCCGTCCCGATTCGGCTCCGGCTCGAACCCATCCACCGCCGGCCACGCCGCCTGCCGCAGCTCGGTCAGGCCCCAGATCAGCATCGGGTACGCGGGCGTGCGTACGACCGACACGATCCGCGGGTCGATCGCCTCGGGCGTGTACCGGCCGACCTCCGCCGCGTGCTCGGCCAGCCGCAGGTATTCCTGCGCGTCCCCGTTCACCCGGCGAAACTCTGCTGCCGTTCCGCCCTGCACCGTGCCCAGGACGAACAGCAGCCGCAACGCCAGCGCGACGACGAAGACGATGCCGGCGATCCTCATCGATCCGCCTGCCGGAGGAAGTTGCGGAGCAGCAGGTCGCCGTGCTCGGTCATGAAGGACTCGGGATGAAACTGCACGCCCTCCAACGGCAGCCGGCGGTGCCGCAGGGCCATGATCTCCCCGTCGTCGGTCGTGGCGCTGATTTCGAAGTCGTCCGGCGGCATCGAATCGGCCCGCACCGCCAACGAGTGATAACGGGCCGCGACGAAGTCCTGCGGCACGTCCTTGAAGATCGTCCGACCGTCATGCCGGATTCGATCGGTCTTGCCGTGCATGATTCGCTTGGCCCGTATGACCTCGCCGCCGAACCGGTCGGCGATGCACTGGTGGCCGAGACAGACGCCCAGCGTCGGCACGCCGGCGTTGGCGAGGCGCTCGATCACGGCCGATGATGCCCCGGCCTCCCGTGGGGAGCACGGGCCGGGACTCACGATCAGATGCGTCGGCTTCCTCGCCTCGGCCGCGTCGGCATCGATGGCATCGTTCCGCACGACCTCGACCGCCAGGCCCGGCATTGCGTCGCGGGCGACGGTCTCGGCCAACTGCACGAGGTTGTAAGTGAAACTGTCGTAGTTGTCGACGATGAGAAGCATCAGGAACCCTGCGGTCGCTGCACCCGAAGGCCGGGTCGCTGCGAATACTATTGCGACGGCCGCTTCGGCCCGAAAGACGACGCCGATGCCCGACGCGACCGACGATGCTCAACGCCGCCGCGAGCGGGCCGCGCGGGAGTCGTTGGCGCGGGACTCGCTGCTGATCGTCGGCGTCGACGGCATGCACAGCCACGCCTGCGAAGCCGCCGTCGTGCGGGCGTTGCAGGAGCACACGGGTGTCCGCGAGGCCGAGGTCGACTTCCCCAGCGGGCAGGCGTCGGTCATTTTCGACAACCGCAAGGTCGCGGCGCACCAGCTTCTCGAAGCCGTCGAAGCCGCCGGCTATCGCGTCGGCGTCTACCACCTCGGCAACGGCGGCATGGCTCCCGAACGCGCCGCCGGTGGCTGAGGCGGCAAGTCGCTAGGATCGGCCGACCCGCACTGATCCTGCCATGGCCGAGCATCCCACGAGCGTTCTGGACGACCCCGAAGCCACTGCCCAGGAGGCCGCCCGGCACGCGCCCGGCGACACCATGAGCATCCCCGGCGGCGGGCACGACCCCGAGCCCGTCGCCGCCAAAACGCCGCGCCCGGCCAATATTCCGAGCCTGCGCCAGTTCCTCAAAACCGTCGTCGACGTCGGCGGCTCTGACCTGCACCTCCAGGCCGACTCCACGCCCGTGATCCGCGTCGACGGCAAGCTCCGTTTCCTCGAGTGCGGCAAGCCGGACAACGAGCTCATGCTCAGCTTCGTCCGCGAGCTCGCCGGCGACGACGACAAGTGGGCCGAATTCAACGACAAGGGCAGCGTCGACACGAGCTACGCCCTGACCAAGAGCGGCAGCGACGAGCTGCTGGCCCGCTTCCGTGTCGCCAACTTCCACAGCCGCGGCAAGGTCGCGACCGTGCTTCGCCGGATCGTCACGCAGATTCCCAAGTTCGACGACCTGAACCTGCCGCCGCAGATCACGAAGCTCGCCGACCTCTACCGCGGCCTCGTCATCGTCTCGGGCACGACCGGCTCCGGCAAAAGCACCACGCTCGCGGCCATCATCGGCAAGATAAACCGCACGCGGTCCGAGCGGATCATCACCGTCGAAGACCCGATCGAGTTCGAACACCAGGACAACAAAAGCCTCGTCAGTCAGGTCGAAGTCGGCACCGATACGTCCAGCTACGACCACGCCCTGCGGGCCGCCATGCGGCAGGACCCGGACACGATGCTGATCGGCGAGATCCGCGACGGCTTCAGCCTGCAGACCGCGTTGCGTGCCGCCGACACGGGCCACCTGGTCTTCTCGACCGTCCACGCGACCAATGCCGCGATGACGATCGAGCGCGTCGTCGCGCTGTTCGATAATCAACAGGCCGACCTGATGAACACGCAGCTGGCGACGAACCTCGCCTGCGTCTTTTGTCAGCGTTTGGCCAAGAAGCGCTCCGGCAAGGGCCGGGTGCCGGTGGTCGAAGTGATGTACATGACGCCGCTGGCGCGGCGGTACATCATGGAGAAGGAGTACGACAAACTCAAGAGCATCGTCGGCAACAAGGAAGCAGGCAACCAGAGCTTCGACCAGCACCTGACGAGCCTGTTCCAAAAGCAAATCATTACTGTCGAAGAGGCCAAGCGTCTGGCGACGAACGTCGACGCGTTGAACCTCGCGCTCCGCGGCATCGGCAACAGCGACACGCGCCTGACGTAACTTGGTCTGGCATGAAGACGGGTTGGCGAGCCCCGACCGTGAGGGAGGGGTCTTCTCAGGAAGATGCCGTCGTCGACGTTAGTGAACGACGGACCACCTCCCTGACGGTCGGGGCTCGCAACGAATCTTTCGTCGAATCCGTCTCTCGTACTGAAACCACTGGACGGCAAAGCATTTGGGAGCTTTATCCTGTCGCTTCATGGGCATCGTTGCTCGGCCGACCGCCTGTCTCTACGGATTCACCTCCCGCGCCACCCACGAATCCGCCGGCCGCGTCCAGATCGTCCGTCGGTGCGGGAAACCGGCGAGCACCAAGCGCTCCGCCTCGTCCGGAACGAGCGTCAGCACGGCGAACGTTGCCGGCGGCAACCGCTTGTCATCAGCGACCGCCTGGACAAATGCTCCGTCGTGTTCCCGCGGCTCGCCCGAGGCAGGCCAGTGAAACAAGGCCCGGGCGGTATCGCTCAGGTCGTGCCACACTTGCGGATCACGCGACATCTCCACCCGCCCGCGAAGGCGGTACTGCGTGCGGGAGTGGTCGTACCACAAGCACGCAGCTGCCCGAGCGTCGGCGGCAATCTCCGCGTTCTTCGACGAACGCGCGTCGCTGCACGCCATGACGCCGCCTTCGTCCGTGATCCCGCGAACGACCAGCGTCCGCACGTTCGGCGACCCGTCCGCCGCCAACGTCGCCATCGTCAGCAACGACGGCCCCTCGACGGCCGCGACCTGCTCGCGAAGCTCTGCCGTCCAAGGTGCCATAGATCCAAGTCGAGAATCCGACCGTAGCAGCGGCGGCTCGCCGCTGCCGTGTGGTAGAACAGATCGTCGCCGAAGCGGAGGCAGCGGCGAGCCGCCACTGCTACTTTAATGGAAGGCGTAGCGTCTCCCTTCTACTGATCAAAGCGGTCCAGCTCCATGACCTTGTCCCATGCCTTGACGAAGTCGGCGACGAACTTCTCGTCGGCATCGTCACAGGCGTACACCTCGGCGATCGCACGCAACACCGAATTGCTGCCGAAGACAAGATCGACGCCGCTGCCCATCCACTTCGTCTCCTTCGTGTCGCGATCCCGGCCTTCGTAGAAGTGCTCGCACTTGTCGCTCTGTTTCCACTCGACCTTCATGTCGAGTAGGTTTACGAAGAAGTCGTTGCTGAGCGTGCCCGGCCGATGGGTGAACTGACCGAGCGACTTGTAGCCGACGTTGCCGCCGAGGACACGGAGGCCGCCGACGAGGACGGTCATCTCCGGGGCCGTCAGGTTGAGCAGGTGCGCCCGATCGATCAGCAGCTCGTGGTCCTTCTTCGTGTGGTCCGGCGAGATGTAGTTGCGGAACGCGTCAGCGGTGACTTCGAGGTGGCTGAAGGATTCGACGTCCGTCTGCTCCTGCGACGCATCGGTCCGGCCCGGCCGGAACGGCACCTTGACGTCGTAGCCGGCCTCCTTGGCCGCGTGCTCGATCGCGGCGCAGCCGCCGAGCACGACCGTGTCGGCGAACGAGATCGACCAGCCGGTCTTGTCCTTGAAGTCGGCCGCAATCTTCTCGAGCACCGGGATCACCTCGTTCAGCTCGTCCGGCTGATTGATCGTCCACGACCGCTGCGGCTCGAGCCGAATCCGCCCGCCGTTGGCTCCGCCCCGCTTGTCGGTCCCGCGGAAGCTCGACGCCGCCGCCCAGGCGGTCGTGACCAGCTGCGAAACGCTCAGCCCGCTCTCCATGATCTTCGCCTTGAGCTGCGCGACGTCCGCCTCCGTCACGAGGTCCTTCTCCGGCTCGGGCACCGGGTCCTGCCACAGCTGCGGCTCGGGCACTTCCGGCCCGATCAGCCGTTCGTGCGGGCCCATGTCGCGGTGCGTGAGCTTGTACCAAGCCCGCGCAAACGCGTCGCCGAACTCGTCTGGATTCTCCTGGAAACGCTTCGCGATCGGCAGATACGCCGGGTCTTCCTTCAGCGACAGGTCCGTGGTGAACATCATCGGCAAGTGCTTCTTCGCCGGGTCGTGCGCGTCGGGCACCAGGTCGCTCTCGTCGACCTCGCCGTCGGGAATCCACTGCACCGCCCCGCCGGGCGACTTCGTCTGCTTCCACTCGTACTTGAACAGCTTGTCGAGATAGTCGTTGTCCCAATTCGCCGGCTCGCTCGTCCAGGCCCCTTCGAGCTCGCTCGTGATCGTGTGCTCCGCGTTGCCCTTGCCGAGGCGGTTCATCCAGCCGAAGCCCTGCTTCTCGAGCGTCTCGCCTTCCGGCTCCGGCCCGACGTAGTCCGCCGCGACGCCCGCGCCGTGCGCCTTGCCGAACGTGTGCCCGCCGGCGACGAGGGCGACGGTCTCGTAGTCGTT
>CAYQCT010000144.1:3714-7930 GCA_964416015.1 uncultured Tepidisphaerales bacterium | reverse complement strand
CGGGGCCCGCGCACCTTCCGCAACCCGCAGACCGGCGAGCCCGTCAAGAAGCCGGCCAGCAAGGCTCTCAAGTTCCGCCTCGCCAAGCCGGCCAAGGACGCCGTCCTGCCCGCGGGCAAGTAGATCGCGGCTCTACATCAACAAGGCACGACCTCGGCAGGGCCGCTTCGGCGGCCCTGCCGAGGTTGCTTGCTTACTGCAGAATGTCGAGGGAGAAGCTGAAGACGCTCTCCTCGTCGCCGTCGCGGCGGTTGATCGGCCAGGCGAGGTCGAAGGCGAGCGGGATGTTGCCCAACGCCGGGAACGTCAGCCGCAGGCCGGCACCGGCGGCGACGCGGATGGTGCCCAGGCTCGTGTCGTTGCTGGTGCTGCCGAAGTCGGTGAAGACGACGCCGCGCAGCGTGTCCTCGGCGATGGGGAAGCCGACGCCGACGCTGCCGGTAAGGCTGTAGTTGCCGCCGATCGGGTCGTTCGCCAGGCCGTCCCGCGGGCCGATGCCGCGGAAGCGAAAGCCGCGAATGCTGCCGAATCCGCCGGCGTAGAAACGTTCGAAGAACGGCGCGTCGTTGTAGATCGCCCCCGCGTCCAGCCGCATGTCCAGCACCGTCGGCCGATCCCGCTCGTCGCGGTACAGCGGCACGAACGCGTTGGCCCCGGCCGTGATCCGCTGGAAGCTCGGCCCGCCAAGGACGCCGAAACTCTCCCACCCGCTCGACAGCCGGAAGCCTTGGCTGGGCAAGAGCGGGTTGTCGATCGCCGTGTACGCGACCTGGCCGCCGATACTCGTCAGCGTCGTATGCCCCTCGGCCGCGAGAATCTCGGGCGCGCGGAACGAGAACGGCTGATCAATGTCGTGGATGCGGACGTCTTCAGCGCGGAAGGTGAGCGTCGTGCTCAGGTTGCGGCCGAGGCGGGGCACGAGCCAGATGCGTCCGCCGCCGCGCGCGTCGCGATACTCGCGTCGGCGGAACGTGCGGAAGTAGCCCTCGACGCCGAGGCCGAGGTTCTGGTCGAGGAGGTACGGCTCGAAGAAGAGGACCGACGCGCTGGTGCGTCGCGTGCCCGGCTCGAGGCTGATGCGGAAGCGTTGGCCCGCACCTTGGAACGCGCCGCCGAAGAAGTCGCCGAAGCCGGTCGGCAGGTCGAAGAGGTCGAAGTTGTTCTGCTCGTAGCGGATCTGTCCGAAGATGCCGCCGTTGGTGCTGACGCTGCCGCCGAAGATGATCGTGGCAGTGCTTTGCTCCTCGACTTCGACGAGAACGTCGCGTGTGCTCTCGTCGTCGAGGCCGAACGACGGCAGGTCGGCCGGCGGGCGAATGGGCGTGATGCGGACACGGCTGAAGTAGCCGAGCCCGCCCAGGCGACGCTCGGCCCGGCGGACCGCGTCACTGTCGTACGGCTCGCCGGGGGCGAGGTCGAAGGCACGCAGGATGACCTTGTCCTGCGTCTTGTCGTTGCCGCGGACGCGAACCTGGCCGACCTTGAAGGGGCGGCCTTCGCTGATGCTGAAGTCGATGTCGACCGTGCCAGGCTCGCGGCGGAACCGCGGCTGCGGGTTGATCCGCAGGAAGTCCGGGTCCGGCCGAATGCCCGGCGGGCGGACGTCGTAGATCCGGCCGAGCGGGCCGTAGAGCGCGACCAGATCGTTGACCGCCCGCTCAATTCGCTCCCGTTCGTAGAACGCGCCCGGCACGATGCCACGCTCCGCCAGCGCCGCCTCGGCGTCGGCCTCGGGAAGATCCTCAAGGCCCTCAAGGTTGATCTCGCCGATGCGGTACCGCGGCCCCTCCTCGATCAGGAACTCGATCTGCAGCTGCGTCCGGTCCGGCGACCAGACGAGCCGCCGGCCGATGCGGGCGTCGAAGAAGCCCATCTGATCGCGGTAGAACGTCCGCAACGCCGCAACGTCGGCCTCGATCTGCTCCGGCGTGTAGCGACCGGTCAGGCCGAGAAAGCCGCCGACGGTCCAGATCTTCGTCTGGACTTGTTTCTTGAGTTCGCCCTCGGAGAAGCTCTCGTTGCCGAGAAAATCGATGTTGCGGACGCGGACACGCGGTCCCTCGACGATGTCGAAGACGACCTCGCCGGTCGCCGCATCGCGGCGCGGGCGGACGTCGACGAGGGCGTAGTTCTGACTTCTGTAAAACCGCTCGACTGCATCGGCAGCGAGGGCCAGCAGCACCGGATCGCCACGCCGCCCAGCGGCTAGACCGGCCTCCCGATCGACCAGGCGGCGGAGCGTCGCGTCGTCGACCACCTCATTGCCGACAAATCCGACGCTGTCCACGGCGGGCTTCTCCTCGACTTCGAACACCACGTTCACCTGCTCGTCGATAACTTCGTACCGCGCGACGACGCGGCCGAAGCGGCGAAGCTCTTCGATGCGGCGGACGTCCTGCAGCGCGACGTCCCGCGAGAAGACGCCGCCCGGTTGCATGCGGATTGCGTTGAGGACGCGGCTATCGGGGACGGTTGTATTGCCGACGATGCGGACCGAGCGGATCGGCAGCGTCTCGCCGACGATGGCGGCGGCGGTGGCGGATTCTGCGGCAGGCGGCGACGTCTGGGCGACGGCGGCCGAGGCGAGGACACTCGCGAGCAGCAGCGACGCGTAGCAGGGGTAGGCGGGAAAGACGGTCGGCACGAGCGGCTACACGCGGTCGGTCGGCCGGTCCGCGCGAGCATCGACGCGGCAACCGGAAGGGTCGCCACCTTAGAGGGCATCCTGCACTTCCGTCGCGACGAGCATGCTTTCAGCGACAAGCGGCGGTTCGGATGGAGTTGCACGCGCGGCGAGGCCACTTGAGTGGCCTCGCCCACACGGAGCAGGCGTCCGACCTGGACAGGACATCGCTTCCTTTCAAGTGGAGCGACTTGCGAGACGGACCCGCGACCCGTCTGTTGTGCATCACCCACCCGCAGGCGGCGGGATGGGCGGGCGGGCCTCATTCGCCACGGACGCGTCGCCGCCTGCCGGCTTCCGCTTCGGTGCGGCGACGGGCAGGTCCGCCGGCGCGGGCGTGCCCTGGGCGGCGGTGTTCTCGCGTTCGTCCAACGCCTCCAGTCGCAGCTTCATCAAGCGGCCGAGCTTGAACTTCACGCTCGTCCGCTGCGGCACCCAAACTGCCTGCCGCGCCCGCGGGTTCTGGGCAAGACGCGCCTTGCGGACGCGTGTCTCGAAAACGCCGAAGTCGCGAAACTCCAGGCGATTGCCTTCTGCAAGCTCGTCGACGATCTCGTCGAGGAACTGCTGGACGGTCTGCTTGACGAGAGAGCGACGCTGATTCGTCGACTCGGCGATGCGGTCGATCAGCTCCTTTTTCGTGATGGTCGCCATAGAGAAACGGGTGCGGACGTCGTGGGGCAGGCCGTGAGCAAAGGGCTAACGGGTGGATGTGTAACGGTTTAGTCGATCGTTCCGCAGCCGGGAAGGGGCCAAACTGCCGGGCGAGGCCAATCGGACAGTCGCTGAAACACGCCAGATCGCGCTGCCGCGGGGCAACATGCGGCATGATCGAACGCGTTCTCGTACAGCCAGAGCGATGTCTGGCACGGGCACCGCGATTGCCTCTACGTGACATCATGTTGTTTGCCCGCCGCTGCCTGCTCCTGTTGTTCGTCGCATCGCTCGCCGGCGGATGCGTCTCGCGACAGCCGGCGCCACCGCCGGCCGAACCCGTCGCGGCGGCATTGACCTTTCGGCCGCTGCACGGCTTCGTCGATCAGGCCGAGTTCGATGCGATCGACGCCTTGCTCGCCCGCGCCGACCGCGGCCCGGCCGTCGTGCTCGGCTACGACACGCCGATCTTCGAGTCGTACTACCTCGAGATCGATGACCGCCAACGTGTGCTGGGCGGCATCGGCGGCTACGGCTTCCGCGGCCTCGGCTTTTTCGGTGGCGGCGGCCTAAGCAGCGGACGCGTCTACGACACCTACGACCGCCGCGAGGTCACCGTCCGCAGCTTCGACCGCGTCCGCCCGACGCCGTAGGAGTCGTGCAAACACCTTGGTCGTAGCAGCGGCGGCTCGCCGCTGCCGTCTGCGCAGGTCCGGCCGGATGACTCAGAAGTAGCGGCGACCCGCCGCTGCTACGCGCTCAGACGCCCGCCAACCATGACGGGCCGTAGCCTGCAGCCGTGCGTTGTGTCCGCGTCCATGCCTTCGGCCCGCTCGAAGACGATGCGCTGGATCTGCGTGTCGAGGAGCTGCCGGATCT
>CAYQCT010000144.1:2868-3647 GCA_964416015.1 uncultured Tepidisphaerales bacterium | reverse complement strand
AATCGCGTCTGGCTTGCCGGATCGGCCGGGCCGGACCTGACAGGTTGTTACGCCGATCGCGTGCTCTGCCGGGCCGACCGGGTGCGGCCGCTGCCCGAGGAGATGACGTTCGAGCAGGGCGCGGGTCTGAACGTCGCGTACGTCACGGCGTTCCGCGCGTTGATCGACGTCGCGAAGGTCACGTCGCAGGCGACCGTCCTCGTCCACGGCGGCACCGGCGGCGTCGGCTATGCGGCCGTGGAGATCGCGCTCGGTCACAAGCTCGCCGTTTTCGCCACCGCCGGCAGCGATGCCGGTGCAGAGATGCTTCTCGATCGCGGCTTGCCGGCGGAACGCGTGCTGCGGCACGACGAGCCGGACTATCTGAACGGTCTGCCTGACGAAGGCGTCGACGTCATCCTCGAGATGGCGGCGCATCAGAATCTGACGAGCGACCTGGAGCACCTCAAGCCGAACGGCCGTGTCGTCGTCGTCGGCAACCGCGGCCCGACGACGATCGATGCCCGCCTGCTCATGGGCGGCCAGACGAGCATCCGCGGCATGAGCTACTGGAGCGGCGGCGAGGCGGCGGTTTCGCGCGCGCTCGACGCCGTCACCGTCGGCTGCGAGCAGGGCGACCTGCGGCCGATCGTTCAGCAGACGTTTCCGCTCGAGCAGACCCGCGAGGCCTGGCAGACGGTCATGCGAGGCGGCAGCCGTGGGAAGGTGCTGCTGATCCCGTGAGTCAACCCGCGACGCAACCTGCCGGCGCGTCGAGCGTCTGGGCGTTGGCGGCGCTG